>CAMVAP010000010.1 GCA_947165485.1 uncultured Prevotellaceae bacterium | reverse complement strand
CCTCCTCGACGACCAGGAGTAATCCCTGCTGACTAACAGAGACACATTATTCTATTAAATACTAGAGCGCCGCGACATCAACGTCACGGCGCTCTTGATGATAATGTGATGTAAAGGGCTGTCGGTTATGCAGGGGCTATGATCAATCTATTATTCTTCCCCGACCAGATCTTCCAGCCTATCGATGATCTCCTCGTCACGCCTGGTCATGAAACTCCAAATAATGTCGCCATGAAAGTAGGAGTAAATCAATAATGCAATTAATATTGCAGTATTGATCAATCTAACAAATATCCATGTCCATGTAAAGTCAAGATTGATGATGTCGTTCCATATCGACGGATTGCCAATAATGATACCAAGTATAGCTAAGTAAGTTGCATTGCGTTCATGGCTATACCTCTTCTTGTAGAAGTGTAGTAGTTGCTCGGGAGTGGCGGTGTCATGCAGCCTCATGAGAAACCATAGATTGTTTACAACTATCCAGGCTAATGCTAAATAACCGACCGCTAACAAACACACGGGGACTATCCTCAGGTCAACATCACTCCATGTGATAGTTATGCTTATGATAACGAACAGAATCATCCCACCTTTGCACAGGCTTTTGATGGCTTGTGACCGACATTCGCCCTTAATTCTCTCGAACGACTCTTCTCGGCTCAAGTTGTAAAATTCATCGAGTTTCATAAAGCGTTTATTTAGTGGTTATTACTTCTACTCTTTAGACTCACAGGAGTGCCAAATGTTTAATGATAGTTAGCGGTGAATTCGCCAGAATTGTGCCTTTCTAATATTCGGTCAGAAACTTGAAACGTATATCCTGGCTCGATGAACCAATGTAATAATCGGTGCGTCCTGCGATGACCCACTGCATCTTGTCATTGACTATGGCGTGGTCAATCTCATTGCGCCGGAATGTTACCTTGCGGGTCTCACCTGGTTGTAGAGTAATGCGCTTGAAGGCTTTCAATTGCAGGTCGGGTTGCACGACCGATCCTCCAAAGTTCTTGACATACAGCTGTACCACTTCATCACCTGCCATTGTCCCAACATTGGTGACCTTAAATGAGAAGCAAGTGGAGTCTTGCCTTGGATCGCTGTACTCAAACGTGGTGTAACTCAAGCCGTAACCGAAGGGGTAGAGTGGCTTGGCTGACATTTCCACATAGTCATGGGCTGCTGGTGCGGGTTTGTTGTAATAGACGGGCAGTTGTCCCACATGACGAGGCACGCTCACGGGTAATCGTCCGGCAGGGTTATAGTCGCCAAACAAGACCTCGGCGATGGCGTTGCCGCCTTGCTCGCCAGGGTAGTAGGCCGTGAGAAGGGCGTTGGCATTGTCGGCGGCCCAGTTCTTGTTGAGTGGTCGTCCCTCGATATAGACAACGACTAGAGGTTTGCCAGTATTCTTTAATGCCTCAAGCAACTCCATCTGACGGCCCAGCAGGTCGAGCGTAGCGCGGTCGAAGCCCTCGCCGCACTCCATGTCGCTGACGGTTTGTTGCTCGGCACTGGCAGCGCCTGTGTCCTCATATGACGTCTTGAAATCCCTCGCCGAGGATCCGCCCACCACGGCGATGACCACATCGGCCTGGCTGGCCACCTCGATAGCCGCAGGTATATCACAGTCAATCGTGTCGCGAATGGCGCACCCCTTGACATAGGCGCAGTGGGCATCTCCCAGCATCGCTCTGATGCCTTGATAGGCGGTGATGACCTTACCATCGGGCTGCGGTGCGGTATAGTCGCCCAGCATGTTATAGACGTTGTCGGCATTGGGCCCAATGACCGCTACTTTCTTATCCTTGCTCAAGGGCAGCGTGCCGTCGTTCTTGAGCAACGTGATGGATTGTCGTGCCACTTGGCGGGCTATAGCAATGGCATCGTCATTATTTACTTCTTTCTGTGCCGTCTTGCTATCCATATAGGGATGCTCAAACAAGCCCATTTCAAACTTTAGCCTTAACACCCGTTTCACTGCCTGGTCAAGGTTTTTTCCGTCCACTTTACCTCTTTTCACGGCATCGACAAGACGGGCATAACAGTTTCCTCCCAGGTCAACATCTACACCAGCCCATAGGGCCTTGATGGCTGCATCCTGTGAGGAGGTGGCCGTGTGGTGTGTCCCCTTGAGGCCGTCGATGCTGAAGAGGTCACTCACGACAATTCCACGGTCAAAATGCCACTCGTCGCGTAGCACGTCGGTAAGTAATTGACGGTTGGAGGTACAGGGCACCCCATCCAGTGAATTGTAGGACGTCATCACCGACAATGCTCCAGCATCGATGGCGTGTTTGAACGGTGGCAGGAACACTTGCTTCAACTCCCTGGGCCCGACGATGCTGCGGGCTCCGTTTTGTCCGCCCTCGGTAGTGCCATAGGCGATAAAATGTTTCAATGTGGCAATGGTCGAGTGGGGCAGACTCAAGTCTCCACCACCCAGTCCCTGAACCATTGCAGCGCCCATCACGCCGCTCAGGTATGGGTCTTCGCCCATCGTTTCTTCGACGCGTGACCATCGAGGCTCACGTGCCAGATCCAGTACTGGCCCGTAGCTGATGTGTCCGCCTTGCAGCCTGATTTCCTTGCCGATCACTTGACCCACCTGCTGCATCAAGTCGGGATCCCAGGTCGCTGCCATGCCGAGTCCTGTCGGGAAGACCGTCGATCCAATCGCCATGTGCCCGTGCGGCGCTTCCTCGGCCAGAAAGAGGGGGATGCCCAACCGTGTATGCTCGATAACGTATCGTTGCATCGCATTAGCGGCTAGTGGGGCGAGTTCCGGATTCAAGCCGTTAGCAATCGTTTTTTGTGTCCATGGGTCGGCTCGGAACACAGCCCAGTACATTCCCACGTGCAGACTGTCGATCTCGTGACGGAATTTCTCGCTTGTGGTTACCTTTTTGCCATTGATTTGATAGGAATCCCATCCCATGAGGCACACGAGTTGTCCCACCTTTTCCTCAACAGTCATGCGTGACAGTAAATCATCGACACGCTGATCAATCGGCAGTGACGCGTTTTGATAAGGATATGGGCTCTTTGCAACCATGCTGATTGCTATGAGAGCCATGGTTATCAGGGTTAACGGTCGTTTCATTATAATTGCAAAGTGGTTTTAGTTACATTGGTACCAGTGATTTCCACGATGGGACGAGTGCCACGGGCATCCTCGGTTTTCCACTCGATATCGATGGTGCGGGCTTCGCCAGGCATCAAGTGGAAGTAATTGTCACTATAGATGACGGGTAAGATCTGTTCTCCGTCATCTCCCTTGAGGTTGAGTCTGATCATCACGGCTGGCGAGTTACCATTATTTGATAATGTGATACTCTTGCCATCTACAGTAGCGCTCACTTGGGCGCGTCGCAGGTCATGAAGCGACGTGCGGTCGTTCTCGATGGTGGTGTTCACATAATCATTCATCGAGCACACGTGGCCCTTGTCATCGGTCAAGGTCAGGCGAAGGAAATAGGCCCCTGCGATGTCGTTAGGTACTTCCACCTGCATCATGTCAAGTGTCATGTCTTCGTCAATGACGTAACCTTGCACTTGTTCCCACATCGTCTTACCATTCAGGTCAATGATGCTTGCCTTGACCTTGCCCTGTTGATGACCCGCCGAGCGGTTGACGATTTCAACGCGATTGCTCACGGGGTTCCATTGCACATGAAGTGGCTCACAGGCATGTTTCACGCCATAATAGGCAGCGGTGGGCTCCAGATAGTAGTCGTAGGTCTGCCACACCATCGAGGGCCAGCAAGGGTGGCTCATCCAGATGAGCAGTCCCATGCGCTCCTTACTGCCACTCTCGTACATGGCGCGATAGCCCTCGTAGTTGATCCACTGTGCCCACTCACAAAATTCTTGAGCCGATGTCGGCTCGCCGAAATTCTCGGCAATCATCTTGTTGAACGTTGCACCGCGCTGGGCGCCCTCCATCGTGTAATCGTGCCGTCCCCAGTAGAGGTTTTGTGGCCATAGGTGTTCGGCATCGAGCGTGCGGCTCAGTCCCTCGATGGTCATCACGTTGGGCATGCCGCGCTCGGTGTGCAGTTTACCCGTCTGCTTCTCGAAATACTCCTTGGCACTGATGGCCCAGTAGGGTCCATGACCGCTCACGCCATCATCAGCCGAACTGGAGATATAGTCCAGCCCTGAATGCAGCGTAGCCACTGTGTTGCGTAGTCCATCGTCAAGCGTTTTGGGGGGATACCCCTCATTGCGACCGCAGTAGATGCCGATACACGGATGGTTGCGTATTTTCAGCACCAGGTCACGGGCATTGTCCATAAACATCGCCTCATCATCGGGGTCAGGACCGTCAGCTGGGTTAGCCAGCCAGAAGTCTTGCCACACCATGATGCCATAGCGGTCACAAGCCTCGTAGAACTCCTTGTCGCCTGTCATGCCCACCCAGTTGCGGATCATGTTGTAGTTCATCTCCTTGTGGTGGCGCACGGCAGCGTCAAACTCACGGCCACGGTAATTCAGGTTATTCTCGCTGAAGGCCCAGTTGCCGCCCAGCGGAATCAGTCGGCGTTTGTTGATATAAATCTTCAGTTTGGTGTCTTTGTCAACGGTCTTCACCTCGCGGATGCCGGCCTTGAACTCAATGGCGTCGCTCTGCTGCCCATTGACAATGAACTCAAACCCTGCATCATACAGATAAGGCTCACCGTAACCGTTTGGCCACCACAGGCGCATGCGTTGCTCCTTGAGTTGTGCAAATTCTTCGGGATTGAAAGTCGCCTCGGTGATTTCTCCAGCAGCAAGTGTTACAGGTTTCTCAAAGCATATATCCCCAATGTGACCGTGTAGGGTTCCAGTCACGGGGTGTTGAGCATGGTTAGTCAACATGACCGCTGGTGTCATTGTGGCGAGGGTGTCGCTCTGGGCCAGCGTGGTCGTCACGACAGGGTCGCTCACGGTCACGTCGCTGGATGTCGTGAGGTAAACATCGTCCCAGATGCCGATGTCACGACCGCGTATCGTCGAAATCCAGTCCCAGCCGATGGTGGCGTGGAAGGTGGGGTTGTCGGCTCCGAGGATGCCGCCGTTGAAGTCGGTGTTCTTCTCGGTCTTGACTTTCACGCCGCCGGGATTGGCATTGGCGATGATGAGCACCTGCAATTCATTGCCTTTTTCCTTGAGGTAGGGCGTGATGTCAAACTTGCCGCGCTTGAAGGCTCCCTCGATGCGTCCCAGGTCAGTACCGTTAAGTGTCACCACGGCTTTCCAGTTGATGCCGTCAAAGTTGAGGAAAACACGTTTGCCCTGCATCTCTATGGGCAGGTCAAATTGTCTCGTGTAGATGAAATCCCCGTTAAAGAACGACTCCGAGGCCAGCATCAGGTTATCGTCGTGGTTCATGTCGGGCAGCGCCCCTGCATTGACGTAACTCGACAATACCGTGGCCGGCACCGTAGCAGTAATTGACGGCCATTTCCACCGAGGTTTTGTAGATGAATAGATGTGTGATGCTCGTTGCAACTGCCAGTTTCCTCCATTGAGTAGCCACTTGCCGTCTTGCCAACCGCCCTCGTCATGTGCCTTGACGATTAACCCGCCTGGTATGTAGATTTCTTTCAGGCAAAATGGTTGATTGTTCTTGTTGGGCTCGATCATGTTGATGCGCACATACCTGCCTCGGGCCGATAGCGTGATCTGATCTTTCTTTTCACTCCAATTCCCTTTTGACTTAGATAGCTCTCCGACAGTTTGCCAATGGATATTATCTTCGCTGACTTGAATGTTTCCGCTTGATGGCCTATTCACCCACCACAAGTCAATTGTGTTGAACTCGGTGCTGGCACCCAAATCTACGGTGACCCATTCATCTCTGGAGCCCAAGCTGCGCCAAGCGCTCACAAAGTGCT
This sequence comes from uncultured Prevotellaceae bacterium, assembly GCA_947165485.1. Taxonomy (GTDB): domain Bacteria; phylum Bacteroidota; class Bacteroidia; order Bacteroidales; family Muribaculaceae; genus Sodaliphilus. The sequence continues at coordinate 67,032 of CAMVAP010000010.1, read as the reverse complement.
CAGCCGGCAGTATGCCTTTGGCTCGTGCACCGCCTTTACGCATTTTGAGTTCGGTGATCGTCCAGTGTGCAGCATTGGGCGTTACCAACTCTATGCGCATGTGTGAGAAAGGCTTCCCTCTCATGTTGAATGTGTGGTCGATGTTGCGAGTGGGTAGCAGGTCGCTGCCCGAGTTCTTGTTGGGGTCGCTATGAACGCGCTGCCAGGAGGGCTTGCCAGGCAGTGAATCGCCTGCCCATTCATCAACCACTTTCCATTTCTTGCCGTTGGTAGAAGTGAGCAACCTGATTTTGAATCCCGTTGGCGCATCCTCGCGGTAGGCCATGCTGCACACCATCTGCACCTCGTCGATGTCGATGCTCATGTTCTCCCAGTCATATTGCAGCCAGGTATCGCTTCCCATGATAATATTGCTCGTCCACTCGTTGCCGTCAATGCAGGCTTCGCGCTTGTGTGGCGGCAGCGATCCGTCGGGCGTGGTCACATCGAGCCAAGAGGGGGATTCTCGTTCGTAGATGCCATCGGTGAGCAGCTGTGACGTCAAGTTAAAATCCCATGATGAGGATTGATAGACCGTGCGGAAGAGCGCAACATTACGGTATTCGTAGCCGTTGTCTTGAACCAGCGTGGGTCCGTAATACTCGCTCGGATTGCCAGGATATTGCCCGATGGGGCGATTCATCTGTTGAGCCTGGGCCAGGCAGGTGCAGGCGATGAGGGCTGTGAATAGGAGAATAAATCGGTAATGTCTCATCTCTCGTTAGGGTTATGATGGTTTTAATGGGCAAATATACAAAAAGATTGCCGTAATGTCGGGATAATTGTTTAATTTTGCAACAATCTATCTTTAAAAGAGCTATTGATGACACTCAACCTCGATGCACTGCAAGCCGCCATCACGGCTATTAACGACGCTCTGTGGGCCTATCTGCTGATAGGTGCCCTCATCTTGTGCGGTCTGTACTTTACCGTGCGCACCCGCTTTGTGCAGTTCACGATGATAGGCGACATGTTCCGCCAGTTGGTGGATTCATCATCGACCCATAGTGGCAAGAATCGGCACATCTCGTCTTTCCAGGCGTTTGCTGTCTCGATGGCAACGCGCGTGGGAACAGGTAATCTGGCTGGTGTAGCAACGGCGATTGCCGTGGGCGGGCCGGGTGCTGTGTTTTGGATGTGGCTCATCGCACTCATTGGTTCGGCTACGGCATTTGTCGAGGCTACGCTGGCACAGCTCTACAAGCGCCCGTCTAGCGAGTCATTCATCGGTGGCCCGGCCTATTACATCAGTCGCGGCTTGCACAACAAGTGGATGGCTGGCCTGTTTGCGGTGCTTATTACACTGACCTTCGGTCTGAGTTACAATTCCATCCAGAGCAACGCTATCTGCGGAGCATTGAACAAGGCCTTCGGCTTCGATCCACTGCTGGTCGGGGCCATCATCACAGTTATCGCGTTGTTTATCGCCTTTGGCGGTATAAGGCGCATTGCCCGTGTGAGCAGCGTGCTGGTTCCCTTCATGGCATTTGGCTATTTCATCCTGGCCCTGGTGGTCGTGATCATGAACATTGACATGTTGCCTCATGTGTTCAAACTCATTGTCACTAGCGCATTCGGCTTTGAGCAGGTGGCTGGCGGTGGATTGGGTGCTACCATCATGGTGGGCGTGAAGCGTGGATTGTTCAGCAATGAGGCGGGCGAGGGTAGTGCGCCCAATGTGGCCGCTACTGCTGACGTCTCTCATCCTGTCAAGCAAGGTCTCATTCAAGCGTTGGGCGTGTTCACCGATACCCTGCTCGTGTGCTCATGCACTGCATTCCTGGTGCTTATCAGCGGCCTTTACACGACCGATGGTCTTGAGGGAATCCAGCTCACGCAGGCCTCGTTGCAGGCCCAAGTGGGCAGTTGGGGCACGATCTTTGTGGCATTAGCGATTATCCTGTTCGCCTTCACGAGCATCATTGGCAACTATTATTATGGCGAGGCCAACATCCGTTTTCTCACCGATAAGAAATGGGCGCTCACGGTGTTCCGCATCCTCTCGGGCGGCGCCTTTGTGTTCCTGGGCGCTGTAGCCAGTTTTGAGTTTGTATGGAGTTTGGGCGACCTGTTCATGGCGCTGGTGACCTTGTGTAACCTCATCGCCCTGGCCTTCCTCAGCAAGTATGCCTTCAAGCTATTGAACAACTACCGTGACCAGAAGCGCCGCGGTATCAAGAATCCCGAGTTTCACCGCAGTGACCTCCCCGAGGTTGCCGACGACCTCGACTGCTGGGAGTGAGTTTTTCATCAGAGTTAATCTATGCCGTGACTCCCGTCACGGCCCCCAAATAAAAAGATATTGAAAGGACTAGTCATAAAAAATACCGGTAGCTGGGTGACCGTTCGTCTCGACGACGGCAATACCGTGAATTGCAAGATGCGTGGTGTGTTGCGCCTCAAGGGCTTGCGTTGCACCAATCCCGTCGCGGTGGGCGACATCGTTCAGGTCGAGGACAAGGGTGGCGACGCTCCTGTTGTGGGTGCTATCGAGCCACGCCGTAACTACATCATTCGCCGTGCCAGCAACCTCTCTAAGGAATTCCAGATCATAGCCGCCAACCTTGATCAGGCCGTCCTCGTGGTTACGCTTTTCAATCCCGAGACGAGTACCACGTTTATCGATCGTTTCCTTGCTACAGCCGAGGCTTATCAGGTGCCTGCGGTGCTCGCCTTCAACAAGGTGGACTTGCTCACGACCGATGAGTTGCGCCAGCAATTGACCGACCTCAAGGCTTTGTATGAGCGCATTGGTTATCCGGTTGTCGCCATGTCGGCGTCATCGGGCGAGGGAACCGAACAGCTGCGTGAAATCTTGTCGGGCAAGATGTCTCTCTTGTCGGGCAATAGCGGGGTGGGCAAGTCATCGATCATCAATTTACTCATCCCCGATGCCCACGTGCGTGTGGGTGACGTGAGCCACACCCATCACAAGGGAATGCACACGACGACCTTTAGCGAACTGCTCGACCTGCCAGGTGGCGGTGCTCTCATCGACACTCCGGGCGTGAAGGCCTTTGGCACCATCGATTTTGAACGTGCCGAGGTGGCTCACTATTTTCCCGAAATATTCAGGACTTCACACAATTGCCGTTTCAATAATTGTACCCACACTCATGAGCCGGGCTGTGCGGTTCTTGACGCTGTTGAGGAGGGTAATATCGCCCGTTCCCGCTTCGTCAGCTACATGAGCATCCTTGAAGAGGATCCCGACAACAAGTACCGAAAACCCTTCTAGTAGTTAACGATCGTTAAATCGATCACTCGATTACTCGATTACTCGACCACTCGATCACTCGAATAATCGATCATCAACCTAATTCATGACGATTCTCACACGTGTGTGCGGCCTCATGGCGGCGATGTAGTTGTTGAGGTAATCTTGTGTCAATGAGGGGAAGATGTGCTCGTAGCCACCGATGATGTCAACTCCCAGCGCTTTCATCTGCAAGGCCCTGAGCCAATAACCGTTGGTGGTCATGGCCACCTCGTGTTGATGACTGACACGCTCCTTCATCTTATTGAATAAATCTTCGCTCACACCGCTATAAAAAATGGCGTTGACGGCCTCATCGGCATACACCAACATACTGTCGCGATCGCTCGTGCTTGTCTCAAACTCATAGTTGATCATCCAGCGGTTGTGATAAATTGACAGGATGCCGTCGGTTGCAACATCGTATGTGCCGTGCTTCTCATGCCGCAGATAGGTGAGCAATGCCGTACCCACCGATTCTCCCACAAGGTCCATCATGAACTCGTCATCATAACTGTATTTCTTGTCACCCATGATGCTGACATAGATGGATGACTTGGGGTTGCGCATGGGCACCTCAAAGCGGTTTTCCACCATGCCCGATGCCATAGTTGGACGATAACTGCTGCCGTAGGTCTCCCGCTTCCCGTTGTCGGGTAACGACGCCAGGTACATCTTGATGAATGGTCTCACCTCATCGACCGTGAAGGCTCCCACGATGGAGAAGGTGTAGTCTCCGGCATTGGCCACGCGCTGTCGATAGAGATCCAGCACTCGTTCTCCATCAAGCCGATCCACCTCCTCGGGGCTTAGGCGGCGGTACATGGGATTACTTTGATAGAGCGTGCTACCGATAGAATCACCGTATATCATCTTGGGATTATGGACGGCCTGGGATAACTGAGAACGGATGCGGGTTTTAACTCCTTGAAAGGCTTCCTCATCCAGACTCACATCGGTGAAGTAGAGATAACACAGTTGTAGCAGGGTTTCCAGATCGGCGCTCAAGCAACTGCCGTTCAGTTGCTCGTTGGCATCATTCAGGAGGAACGAGATACCCAGTTGATGTCCGCTCATCATCCTGTTGAGCTGATTGATGGTGTGTCCCCCCAGGGCGCACTCCTCGATGACTTGATCCATGAGTCGCACGTTCACATCGGCTGTGTCGCCGTAGGCCCATTCGCCTCCCAGACTGAATGCGTTGAACAAGACTTCATTATTCTTGAACGTTGTGGGCTTGAGCCTCACGGTCGCTCCGTTGCTCAAGGTCATCGTCGTGATGCCCGTCTGTTGGTCAAATGTCTCATTGATGATGCTCCCTCGTTGGGGGGCGTGAGGCAGTAGCCTGTCGCTGGCAGTAAGATCGATATAGGGAGACTGAGGGGTGTTGATGATGCGGTTAAAGTGGGCAATGACGTCGCGGGAAGTGGGATAGAGGCTCCTGCCCGACATCGATTGTGGTCCCGAAATCATGACACTCACGTTGTCCTTGCCCGTGATGGAGCGCAGGTAGTCGTTCACCTCGTTGAGGGAAATGCGCTGCGCCTCATCGATGAGCAGCTGCATCTCGGCAAAGACTCCTGGGATATAACCACCGTTCTCAAAGTGATCGATACATTCCTCTACAAAGATGCGGCTCTCGTGGTTCCCCACCTCCGCTTGATCGTCTTTCCAAGAGGCGATTTGATTGCGCTTGGCCCGCTCTAGTTCGCCTGTAGTGAATCCATGTTGCATCGCTCTCACCACATGGGTGGTGAGTGAATCCAGTCCCTCAAGGGCTCGCCCCCCCTTGACAATCGCGGCCAGTGTGAGCGCCTGGCGGCTACTGGCCACAAGGAATTGACGGTCATAGACAGCGCTGTAGTCCACGGGTGAGTCTTGGGTACGAGCCATCTCGTCGATGCGGGCATTAAGCATTTCTTGAACAAGTCTTGACAACACATGGTTGTGCAAGTGGGTCATGGTGTTGCGCAACGGCCACGGCGTGGGATCATGTTCAAACATCAGGTAAACCATTGTGCCTGTGGCCTCGGGGTCGGTGTGGAGAGCATAATTCACGCCATTGTGACCTGGCACCTGCTTCAATTTGGCATCGGGGTCAGGATTATTGCGCTTGGGTATCAGGCTCATGATGCGCTTGATGCTGTGCTCGATGCTATCCACATCTATGTCGCCCACAACGACGACTGCCTGCCGCTGGGGGCAATACCAGCGCTGATAGAAGGAGAGCAATTGTCCGCGGCTCACGTTGCGTATGATGGTCATGTCACCAATGGGAATGCGATAAGCATAGCGGCTCCCGGATAGCAGGATGGGCAGCGTGCTCTCATACAGGCGCATTGTCTGGTCGGCATGCATGCGCCACTCTTCTTGTATCACGCCACGTTCCTCATTGATGGCGCGGTCGTCAAAATTGAGTTCATAGGAGAGGTCCTTGAGCATCAGGAGTACCGTGTCAAGCAACTCGGTGCGGTCAGTCGGCACATTAGAAATCTGAAAGCGCGTGTCGTCAAATCCTGTTGAGGCGTTAATGTCACGACCATAGGACACGCCATTGTTTTGCAGGATATCCACCATGTTGATTCCAGGAAAATTACGGGTGCCCTGGAAGGCGATGTGCTCAATCATGTGGGCCAATCCCCGTTCGTCATCTTCCTCGACGAGTGATCCCGTGTTCTGAACCAGCCAGAACTCGGCTCGTCCGCTGGGCCGCTCGTTGTGGCGGATGTAGTAAGTCAATCCATTCTCCAGCCGTCCAATCCTCAACCCCGGGTCAACCGGCAACTCCTTCTCCTTGGCCCCTGCCATCTGCATCACAGCGACCAAGGCAAGCAGCAGCACTAAAATCTTCTTTATCTCCATGGTGTCCTTAAATAATAAAACTTAGCGCCTTTGCGTCTTTGCGTGAGGTTTTAGAGTCGGGCGAACAGGGCTTGTTTTTCGGAATCGGCGATGACGGTGTCGCTGGTCACGATGCAGTCCAGCGGGTGGTCGTGGGGCTCAACAGGCACCTCGTCAACCAGCTGAAAGTCGCACACCACGCCGATGGTAGGACAATCGCACGTGCTCAGCAATCTATCATAGAAGCCCTTGCCACGCCCCAAGCGGTTACGCTTGCCGTCCAGTGCCACGGCAGGCACGATGATGAGTTCCAGGCATGAGGCATCCACTGGTTCGCCCACGGGCTCCCCGATGTGGAACTTGTTGTTATCGTCCAGGCTTTGTGACCCATGATAGGGCACAATCTCCAAGTCATCCCCCTTGACACGAGGCAGGTAGATGTCCTTGCCGTCGGCCAGCCACTGGTTCACGCTCTCGTGGGTGGGCAACTCGTCGGGCAGCGACCAGTAGCACAGGATGTGCTGTGCCTGTTGCCAAACGGGCATCGCCTTGATTGTATTAAATACCATGCTTGCCTCCACCTCACGCACAGCCACGGGCGTCATCGCCTTCAACTGCTTGATCTGTTGTCTCAGTTCTTTCTTTGTCATTTCGTGCATCTGTTATAATCGCTGCAAAGGTAACTCATTTTTCAGTTAATCAGTTGTAATGAATACATTTTTCAGACATTCTGTGATATTATTTCAGATAAATCCACAATCTTTGAAGATTGACCAAAAATAGGGTGATCTATTTGTAGCAACTTTAAAAAGTATTACTTTATAAATTATTCAATAGACGCGAAAATGAAAAAGACTGCAATCTTATTTTGTGTGTTGTCGTTGATGTTGGCCTCATTCACTGCGGGTGTTGAGTATCAGCGAGGAGATGTGAACCAGGATGGTCAAGTGACTATCAGTGATGTGACCACTTTGATTGACTACCTGTTAGCAGGGACATGGGGAGATGAGCCCGGTAACCCAGGTGGAGGAAATGAGACCTATACCGTTAATGGCGTTTCATTCAAGATGGTGGCCGTCGAGGGTGGCACATTCACGATGGGCGCGACGGCCGAGCAGGGCAGCGACGCCCTCGATAATGAAAAGCCCGCCCACGAGGTGACGTTGTCGTCGTTCAGCATTGGTGAGACTGAGGTGACCCAGGCTCTGTGGCAGGCCGTGATGGGAAGTAACCCGAGTGATTTCACGGGAGACTTGAACCATCCTGTGGAGACGGTTTCATGGAACGACTGCCAGACGTTTATCACCAAGTTGAATGAAATGACGGGCAAGACTTTCCGCTTGCCCACCGAGGCCGAGTGGGAATTTGCTGCCCGTGGCGGTAACCTTAGCCAGGGCTACAAGTATGCGGGCAGCAACACCATCGGTGATGTGGCATGGTACGACGGTAACAGTTATGCACTTGGCAGCAGTCATCCCGATTATGGTACTCACCCCGTTGGCACCAAGGCTCCCAATGAATTGGGCTTGTACGACATGAGTGGCAACGTCTGGGAGTGGTGTCAAGATTGGTATGGTAGTTATAGCAGTTCGCCATCTACAAACCCAACAGGCCCTGCATCGGGCTCTTACCGCGTGAACCGTGGTGGCAGTTGGTTCCTCAGCGCCTGGTACTGCCACGTGTCGAACCGGAGCAGCGACTCCCCGTCGTACGCGAACAACGACGTTGGGTTGCGTCTTGCCCTATAGTTCTTCCCTTCAGAAACAAGCGAGTTGTTGAAATGCGCTCAAAAAAGCGCGTTAGCGCAAACAAGAGCGCATTTCAACAATGAGCCACCAAACCTAAAACTTATCACCATGCAATTCAAATCTTTAGAATAAGTTTCTCCATGCCCGAATTCATCTCCTGCTCATTCAGCAGTGGTTTGGCTCGGATGGCAAAAGCATAACTGATGGTGCAGTGACGTTAGTAAAGCCGTAATCTCAAAAACATCACTCATTATTTCTTGATACCCAATGCCTTTATAAGGTTTTCCCCACAGGATTTGAGCCAACTTCTATATCATTGCCAATTCAAATAACGCGGATGCCATCAGATTTTTCAGATAAATCAGTTGTTTTTTAAAAAAGGTTGTTTCAAGTTGTTTGAAAAATGTTGTTATGGTTGTTTTTAAAATAGCGTGATGCAACCAAGCGCGGATGCCTCAGAAAAATCAGATTATTCAGTTGTTTTTTAGAAAAATCGTGGTGTTTTTGCTTGTGATTCAGGAAATTATTTGTACCTTTGCAGTCGCGCTTTTCGGGAACGTGTCCGAAAAGGCTGTATAACTAACTTATTATTAACTTTTTAAATGAGCGAAGAATTAAAAAATTCTCCAATCGCCGATTTTGATTGGGACGCCTATGAGAAAGGCGAGACCAAAAGAGACAAATCTTTTGAAGAACTGGAAAAAACCTACGACAACTCCCTGAACAAGTTCCAGGAGAACGAAGTGACCGAAGGTACTGTTATCTCGATTAACAAGCGCGAGGTAGTGGTTAACATCGGTGCCAAGTCGGACGGCATCATTCCCGTTAGCGAATTCCGTTACAACCCCGACCTCAAGGTGGGTGACACTGTGGAAGTGTATGTTGAGAACCGTGAGGACAAGAAGGGTCAGCTCGTGCTGTCGCACAAGCGTGCACGTCAGGCCAAGAGCTGGGATCGCGTTAACGAAGCGCTTGAGAAGAACGAGATCATCAAGGGTTACATCAAGTGCCGCACCAAGGGTGGTATGATCGTCGATGTATTTGGCATCGAGGCCTTCCTGCCTGGTTCGCAGATCGACGTACGCCCCATCCGCAACTACGATGATTACGTTGACAAGACCATGGAGTTCAAGATCGTGAAGATCAACCAGGACTTCCGCAATGTTGTTGTGAGCCACAAGGCACTCATCGAGGCCGAGCTCGAACAGCAGAAGAAAGAGATCATGTCCAAGCTCGAGAAGGGTCAGGTACTCGAGGGTACCGTCAAGAACATCACCAACTACGGTGTGTTCATCGACCTGGGTGGCGTGGACGGTCTGATTCACATCACCGACCTGTCGTGGGGCCGTGTCAACAACCCCGCCGACATCGTTCAACCCGAGCAGAAGCTCAACGTGGTTATCCTCGACTTCAATGAGGAGAAGAACCGCATCGCCCTGGGTCTGAAGCAGCTCCAGCCGCATCCCTGGGATGCTCTGGATCCCAACCTCAAGGTGGGCGACCACATCAAGGGCAAGGTTGTCGTTATGTACGACTACGGTGCATTTGTTGAGGTGGCTCCCGGTGTTGAGGGCTTGATTCACGTGAGCGAGATGAGCTGGTCACAGCGCCTGCGTCCTGCACAGGACTTCATGAAGGTGGGCGACGAGGTCGAGGCCGTTATCCTGGCTCTGGACCGCGAGGACCGCAAGATGTCGCTTGGCGTTAAGCAGCTCACCAATGATCCTTGGGACACCATCGAGGAGAAGTACCCCGTTGGCTCGAAGCACACCGCCAAGGTGCGCAACTTCACCAACTTCGGTATCTTTGTTGAGATGGAAGAGGGCGTTGAGGGTCTGATTCACATCAGTGACCTGTCCTGGACCAAGAAGATCAAGCACCCGAGCGAGTTTACCAAGGTTGACGCTCCCATCGACGTTGTCGTTCTCGACATCGACAAGGAGAACCGTCGTCTGAGCCTGGGTCACAAGCAGCTCGAGGAGAATCCTTGGGAGACCTATGAGACCATCTTCACCCGTGGCAGCGTGCACGAGGGTACCATCAGCGAGCTCACTGAGCGTGGTGGCCAGATCCGTCTGGATCCCTACGGCGTTGAGGGCTTTGCAACTCCCAAGCACTTGACCAAGGAAGACGGTACCACTGCTAAGCAGGGCGAGACCTTGATGTTCAAGGTGATCGACTTCAACAAGGACAGCAAGCACATCATTCTGTCTCACAGCCGCATCTTTGAGGATGAGCAGCGCAACGAGGCCCGCAAGGCCCGTCGTCAGGCTGCCGCCGCCAAGCCCGCCGCCGAGGCTGCTCCCGCAGCTCCTCAGGTAGAGAAGACTACCCTGGGCGACATTACTGACCTGGCTGCACTCAAGGCTCAGCTCGAGAAGAACGAGGGTAAGGAAGAAGCTCCCAAGACCGAGGAGTAATCCCATCATCCTGATCGAAATCAACCGTGTGCCGACACTCTCGCATGAGGGTGCCGGCACTGTTATTTTTATATGTGGTTGGGATGTGTGTCTTGTTGTATCGTATCTCTGTTGCAAGAGCCATTTTTGACGCTATATGAGGTGTTTTGTATAATTATTTGCCGAAAAATTTCAGAAATTAAAAAAAATGGACTAATTTTGTGCCACTTAACCTAGATAAAAACTAATATACAACCATACAACTAATAACTAATTCATTTCTACAACGTGAAAATACTTTCTATTAACGACCTCAACAACTTGAGGAAGCGTGCGCAACAAGCATTAGCGCTGCGCGAGGAAAGTTCTGACCAGTCGTCAGAGCAGTGTTGTGGTCTTGCAACGGGAGCCGAGCATCTGCAAGTGCTGTGCTGCGGTGGTACTGGTTGCAAGGCTTCAAACAGCCACAAAATCGTAGATAACCTGAAAGCTGCCATAGAGGAAAATGGCATTGCCGACAAGGTGGATGTCATCACTACGGGTTGCTTCGGTTTCTGCGAGAAGGGTCCCATCGTCAAGGTGATACCCGACAACACTTTCTACACTCAGGTGAAGCCTGAGGATGCTGCCGAAATCGTTAAGGAGCACATCATCGGTGGTCGCCGCGTAGAGCGTCTGCTCTATGTTGACCCCAAGACCAACAAGACGGTGAGCGACAGCAAGCACATGGACTTCTATCGCAAGCAGATGCGTATCGCTTTGCGCAACTGCGGTCTGATTGATCCTGAGAATATCGAGGAATACATTGCCCGTGACGGTTATCAGGGTATTGCCAACGCACTGCTCCACCAGTCGCCCGAAGAGGTGATTGACATCATCAAGGCATCGGGCCTGCGTGGACGTGGTGGCGCTGGCTTCCCCACTGGCATGAAGTGGGGCTTTGCCCGCGGTTATGAGGCTGATGAGAAGTATGTGGTCTGCAATGCTGATGAGGGCGACCCCGGTGCATTCATGGACCGCTCTATCATGGAGGGTGACCCCAACTCGGTGATTGAGGCCATGACCGTGTGCGGTTATTGCATCAATGCCCACAAGGGTCTGATTTATATCCGTGCCGAGTACCCCCTGGCAGTTCACCGCTTGAAGGTCGCTATCCAGCAGGCTCGCGATTATGGTCTGCTCGGCAAGAAGATCTTGGGTACCGACTTTGACTTTGATATTGAGATCCGCTATGGTGCTGGCGCATTTGTCTGCGGTGAGGAGACCGCCCTTATCCACTCGATGGAGGGTAAGCGTGGTGAGCCCACCTTGAAGCCTCCCTTCCCCGCCGAGGCTGGTTACAACATGAAGCCGACCAACGTGAACAACGTCGAGACCCTTGCCAATGTGCCCATCATCTTGACCAAGGGCGCCGACTGGTTCGCATCGATTGGTACCGAGAAGAGCAAGGGTACCAAGGTGTTTGCCCTGGCAGGTAAAATTAATAATGTGGGACTTATCGAGGTTCCCATGGGTACCACCCTGCGCGAGATCATCTACGACATCGGTGGTGGCGTGAAGAACGATAAGGAGTTCAAGGCTGTGCAGACTGGTGGCCCCTCGGGTGGCTGCTTGACGCAAAAGCACCTTGATACCCCCATCGACTATGAGCACCTCGCCGCATCGGGTTCGATGATGGGTTCTGGTGGTATGATTGTCATGGATGAGGATGACTGTATGGTGAGCGTGGCCAAGTTCTATCTTGAGTTCACCGTTGATGAGAGCTGCGGTAAGTGCACCCCCTGCCGCATCGGTAACAAGCGCCTCCTGGAGATCCTTACCCGCATTACCGAGGGCAAGGGCACGATGGAAGACCTTACCCGCCTCAAGGAGTTGAGCGAGACCATCAAGGATACCGCCCTGTGTGGTCTGGGTCAGACTTCTCCCAATCCCGTGTTATCGACGATTAACAACTTCTGGGACGAATATGTTGAGCATGTGAAACAGCACACCTGTCGCGCTAAGCAGTGCAAGGCCCTCGTGACCTATAGCATTGATCCCGCCAAGTGTAAGGGTTGCGGTGCCTGCGCCCGCAAGTGCCCCGCCAACGCCATTATGGGCGACATGCGCAAGCCTCACATTATTAACCCCTTCGAGTGCATCCGCTGCGGTATGTGTAAGTCTAACTGCCGCTTCGACGCCATCTCAATCTATTAAAAATCGATAGCATCATGGAAGAAAAAAATATGATCACTCTGACGATTGATAAACACGAGGTTAATGTTCCTGCCGGGACTATGCTGCTCGATGCTGCAAAGACTGTCGGCATCAGCATTCCCACCCTGTGCCACATCAACCTGGAGGGCACTTGTGTACAGAACATGCCCGCCTCGTGCCGCATTTGTGTTGTCGAGGTCGAAGGCCGTCGCAACCTGGCCCCTGCCTGCGCTACCCGCGTGACCCCGGGAATGGTGGTTCACACCAACAGTGCCCGCGTCATCCGCGCCCGCAAGACCGTTGCCGAGCTCATGCTAAGCGACCACCCCAACGATTGCTTGACCTGCCCCAAGTGCAGTGATTGCGAATTGCAGCGCCTGGTTATGCGCTTCAACATCCGCCAGATGCCGTATAATGGTGGCGAACAGAGCGAGCGCAAGCAGGAGTTGACCCCTGCCATCTCCCGCAACATGGAGAAGTGCGTTTATTGCCGCCGTTGCGAGAGCGTCTGCAACAACGTGCAGTCGGTAGGCGTGCTGAGCGCTATCCGTCGTGGTTTCAACACCACCATCGCTCCCACGTTCGACAAGATGTTTGTGGACACCAACTGTACTTATTGCGGCCAGTGTGTTGCCGTTTGTCCTACCGGTGCCCTCACCGAGCATGACTACACCAACCAGCTCATGGATGACCTCACCAACCCCGACAAGGTGGTTGTTGCTCAGCCCGCTCCCGCAGTGCGCGTCGCTCTGGGCGAGGAATTTGGCATGAAGCCTGGTACCATTGTTACCGGCAAGCTGGCCACCTCGTTGCGTGACCTCGGTTTTGACTACGTGTTTGATACCGACTTTGCAGCCGACCTCACCATCATGGAGGAAGGTCATGAGATCCTGGGTCGTCTCAACAAGTTCCTGGCCGGCGACAAGGATGTGAAGCTGCCCGTCATGACATCTTGCTGCCCCGCATGGGTGAACTTCTATGAGCACGAGTTCCCCGATCTGCTCGATTATCCCTCGACTGCCAAGTCGCCCGCCCAGATGTTTGGCGCTGTTGCCAAGACCTATTGGGCCGAGAAGATGGGTATCCCCCGCGATAAACTCGTTGTCGTTTCTATCATGCCCTGTCTGGCCAAGAAGTATGAGTGCGGTCGTGAAGAGTTCAAGGTGGATGGCAATCCCGATGTGGATTACAGCATCTCAACCCGTGAGCTGGGCCGCCTGATCAAGCGTGCCAACATTGACTTTGCCAACCTGCCCGACAGTGACTTTGATTCTCCTCTGGGTGAATCAACGGGTGCAGGCGCAATCTTTGCCAACACTGGTGGTGTGATGGAGGCCGCACTGCGCACCGTCTATGAAGTGCACACGGGTAAGACCCTGCCGCACATCGAGTTTACCGACGTGCGCGGTCTGGAAGGCATCAGGGAAGCAACCATCGACCTCAACGGCTTTGAGCTGAAGGTTTGTGTTGCACACACCCTGAGCAATGCCCGCAAGGTGATGAATCTGCTGCGTGCTGGCAAACTCAACTACCATGTGGTTGAGGTGATGGCATGTCCCGGTGGTTGCATCGGTGGTGCTGGTCAGCCCTATCACCATGGTAACATCGAGATTCTCAAGGCCCGTGCTGCCGCCGTATATCGTGAGGATGAAGGCAAGGCACTGCGCAAGAGCCATGAGAACCCTGATATCCAGAAGCTCTATAAGGAATTCCTGGGTGAACCTTGTGGTGAGAAAGCACATCACCTGCTTCACACGCACTATGTTGACAAATCCATCCATTAATTGACTAGATAAAACATCAGATATGAAGAAACAAGAAATCAAACTGTCGTGCGCCGTTGTTCAACAGGTCGAGGAAATCTGCGACAAGCATGGCAACAAGCCTGGTGAGCTGATTAATGTGCTGCACGAGTGTCAGGCACTGCATGGCTATCTGCCCGAGGAGATGCAGCGCATCATTGCCCGCAAGCTGGGTGTGCCCGCCTCCAAGGTTTATGGCGTGGTTACGTTCTACTCGTTCTTCACCATGACCCCCAAGGGTAAGCACCCGATTTCGGTGTGCCTGGGTACCGCTTGCTACGTGCGCGGCTCTGAGCGCCTGCTGGAGGAAATCAAGCGCATTCTCAACATTGAGGTGGGCGAGACGACCCCCGACGGCAAGTTCTCGCTGGATTGCCTGCGTTGCGTGGGCGCCTGCGGTCTGGCTCCTGTTGTCATGATCGGTGAGCACGTCTATGGCCGTCTTGAGGTCAAGGACGTTCGCAAGATCCTTGATGACGTTGCTGCCCAGGACTAATCTAGGCCTTTCTAGCAGGAAGAAAAAACTAAACATCACTAATTATTCATCAGCGGGATGTTTCCTTGTACAAGAGGGAACTTCCCGCTGTTGTTAGTGGCTTTATGAATTAAAAATGCTTTAGCAACTTGTGAAAACGGCAAAAAAAAAGTAATTTTGTAATCAAAATTAATGGTCCTCCCTGTTATATGGGCTCTAATTGATTAGAAGTCAATGAATACAATAGATAAAAGCTCGTCAAACGTTGTCCCTGAAAGACAAGAACACCAGTCACAAGATATGCTCCAGCAGTCTTACGGGCTATGTGCCAACGACCACATCCAGGTTTTGTGTTGCAGTGGTTCGTCGTGTTACAATTCAGGCAGCTTGAGTATCATTGACAAGTTTATTCATTTAATAGCCGACAACAACTTGGGCAGCAGGGTGGATGTTGTGGCAACGGGTTGCTTCGGTTTCTGTGCCAAGGGGCCTATTGTCAGGATTATGCCCGATAACACGACCTATGTTCAAGTCCATCCCGAGGATGTTGAGATGATCGTCAAGGAGCACATCCTGGGCGGTAAACTGGTTGGACACTTGCACTATGCTGACTTCACCGCCCATCAGGTCATGGATGATGCCAAGCACTGGAGCTCCTATCCCAAGCAGTTGTCGATGGATGCCATGTTGCATGACTACTTCTATGAGATTGGCGGCAAGAAGTTCCTCTCGGTGCTATCCTATGCTGTCAAACCCGAGAAGTGCAAGGGTTGTGGCGCTTGCAAGCGTGGCTGTCCTAGCCATGCCATCGTGGGCGACCTGCGTCATCCCCATGTGGTCAACCCCTATAAATGTACTTGTTGTGGTCAATGTGCTACCAAGTGCCGCTTTGATGCGATTTATGGTCCTGTGGGAGCTTTCACCGAGCGCAACTATGTCGAGGATCTGCTGGTGGATGTTGCCGACCCCGATAAGGTCGTTGTTGCTCAAACGGCACCCGCGGTGCGCTATGCGCTTGGCGAGGAATTTGGTATGCCGCCCGGTTCAATTCAGACGGGTAAAATGATTACAGCCCTGCGCAAGGTGGGTGTTGACTATGTGTTTGATACCGACTTTGGTGCCGACATCACCATCATGGAAGAGGCTGCCGAGATTGTTGACCGCTTGAGGAAATTCATTGCCGGTGATCGTTCGGTGCGCATTCCCATCACCACATCGTGCTGTCCGGCATGGGTCAATTTCTTTGAGAACGATTATCCCGACTTGAGGGAATACCCCTCGACCTGCAAGTCTCCAGCTCAGATGCTGGGCGCTGTGCTCAAGACCTATTGGGCCGAGCGAATGGGCATACCCCGCGACAAACTGGTCGTCGTTTCGGTCATGCCGTGCTTGTCCAAGAAATATGAGTGCGCCCGCGATGAATTCATTACTGATGGTAACCCCGATGTGGACTATTCCATCACCACTATCGAGCTGGCCGACCTGATCAAGCGTATGAACATTGACTTCAGTCGATTGCGGGATGGAGAGTTTGACGCGCCATTGGGTGATTCTAGTGGTGCAGGGGCCATCTTTGGCACCACTGGTGGTGTGATGGAAGCTGCATTAAGGACTGTCTATGAGGAGTTTACAGGAAACGAACTGCCTCACATCGAGTTTGAACAGGTGCGTGGCCTGGATGGCATCCGCGAGGCCGTTATTGATTTAGGCGGATTTGAGTTGAAGGTGTGTGTGGTCAACACCTTGAGCAACGCCCGCATCGTGATGGATAAACTGCGTGCAGGAGAACTGGAATACCATGTTGTCGAGGTCATGGCATGTCCTGGTGGTTGCATCGGAGGTACAGGCCAGCCCTATCACCACGGTGACATCGAGGTGATTAAAGCACGACAACGCGCCATCTACAGCGAGGACGTTGGCAAGAAATTACGCAAGAGCCATGAGAATCCTGTCATATTGCGTTTATATCGTGAGTTCCTGGGTGAGCCCTTGAAGGGTAAGGCTCATGAACTACTCCATACCAAGTACCGTGACAAGTCAATCCTTTAAGGCAACGAGACTTTGTTCAAGATGCCCTTGATGTGGGCGATGGTGATGCCGTAGTTGGTCATCGGTACGCCTTGAGCGCGGCATTGCTCCACACGCTGGAGCATAAAACGACGATTAAACATGCAGCCGCCGCAGTGGATGACCAGGTCATAGCCCGTCACATCGGCAGGAAAGTCTTTGCCCGCAACAATATCTACCGTCAACCCTTGTCCCACTCGTTGTCGCAGCAATCGGGGAATCTTTTCGCGCCCGATGTCCTCGGCCAGCGGGGCATGGGTGCACGCCTCGGCAATAAGGACACGTGACTGCTCGGTCAGGCGGTCTATAGCTGAAGCACTCTCTACAAAATAGTTGATGTCCCCCTTGTGGGCAGCCATCAGCACCGAGAACGAGGTGAGCTGGCAACCTTCTGGCTTTTTCTTTTCCACGATGTCAAACACCTGCGAGTCGGTAACGATGAGACTGGGCGGCTCCTTGAGTGATTCCAGCGTACGGTCGATGTCCTCGGTCGTGCAACAGATGGCGGTGCAGCCCTTGTCGAGCAAATCCCGCAAGGTTTGTACCTGTGGCAGAATTAGACGTCCCTTGGGAGCTTGAGGGTCTTGAGGCATGACCAGCAGCACCATGTCACCCCTTTGGGCAAGTCGTCCCGTGAGGGACTGTTTACTTCCCTCGGGCATCAATCCCACCAGTGTCTGACGTAGCAAGTCAAGTCCCTCGGCTTTGATGGCACTCACGGGAATGACGTCACATCCCAGCTGCTTGGCGATATGGGCGAGTAGGGTAGTGGGCGCTTCTGGCAAGATGTCCACTTTGTTCAAGACGGCAACAAATGGCACATTGGCCTGCTTGAGCAGTTTTGCCCAGGCAGCTTCATCATCGAGCTTTGTGCCATCGGTAACGAGAATGGCGATGTCGGTCTGCTTGATGACCTCATGTGTGCGTTCAGTGCGCAGGTCGCCCACTTTTCCGCTGTCGTCAAAGCCTGCCGTATCAATCAGTACACAGGGTCCCAGTGGCAGAATTTCCATTGATTTGCTCACTGGATCGGTCGTGGTGCCAGGAACATCGCTCACCAGAGCTGTCTGCTGCCCTGTGAGCGCGTTAATGAGTGATGACTTGCCCACATTGCGCCGCCCAAACAACGCGATGTGCAGCCGTTCACTCCTGGGCGTATCGTTCAATCCCTTATCAGCCATACACTACTATGTTTATATATAGGAAAACAATAAATACAATAAAAACAAATTGCTGATATTCAATGCGATTGTGATTATTGTATTTATTGTTTTCTCATGGATTGATTAGAAATAGAAGTCGCGCTTGCCGGCTGCAATCTCCTGGATGTGCTGGGTCGCGATTTCACGCACTCGGTCGTTCTTGATCTTGGCCAATTCCTGCTCGATGAGAACGTTACCCTTGGCAACGGTGTCATCACTGGCAAAGTCCATGAGGTATTCCTTGAGCGTCATGATGGCATTGGGCGTGCAGATGTCGCCAATCTTGCCAGCCTTGCACAGCGACATGAAGCGGTCACCGGTGCGTCCCGAGCGGTAACAAGCGGTGCAGAAACTGGGCAGGTAGCCGATAGAGAGCAGCCAGTTGATGACCTCATCGAGCGTGCGGGTATCGCTCACGTCAAATTGGGCCGTCTCGTCGTGGCGCTCAACAGTCGTGTAACCGCCCACACTCGTGCGGCTGCCACCGCTGATCTGGGAAACGCCCAAGTCGAGCACCTTGGTGCGCACACTCTGGCTCTCGCGGGTTGAGATGATCATGCCGGTATAGGGTACTGCCAAGCGAATCACTGCAATGATGCGGCAGAAGATGTCATCGGGCAACACGTCGGGGAACTCGTCGAGGGTGATGTCCTCGGCAGGACAGATGCGCGGCACGCTGATGGTGTGTGGGCCGACGCCGAAGCGGGCCTCCAAGTGCTCGGCGTGCATCAGCAGGCCAACGAAATCATAGCGGTAGGTTGTCAAACCATAAAGCACACCGATGCCCACATCATCACATCCACCCAGCTGGGCACGGTCCATGGCCTCGGTATGGTAACAGTAATTGCTCTTGGGGCCAGTGGGATGCAGTGCCTCATAATTCTTGCGGTTATAAGTCTCCTGGAAAAGGATGTAGGTGCCAATGCCGGCTGCCTTCAACTTCTCGTAGGCTTCGACTTCGGTAGCGGCGATGTTGACGTTCAAGCGACGGATTTCGCCGTTGCCCACCTTAGTATTATAGATGGTGTGGATGGATTCCAGAATATACTCTAGCGGGTTCATGACAGGATGCTCACCGGCTTCGAGGGCAATGCGCTTGTGACCCATCTTGACCAGGGCTTCGACCTCGGCCCGAATCTCGTCCTGTGATAGCTTCTTGCGAGGAATGGTCTTGTTCTTGGCGTGATAGGGGCAATATACACATCCGTTAATGCAGTAGTTGGACAGGTACAAGGGGGCAAACATCACGATGCGGTTGCCGTAGAAGCGACGCTTCACGTCTCTTGCCAACTGCTCGTAGCGCTCAATCAGGTCGGGCTGATCACAGTCGAGCAACACCGCAGCCTCGCGGTGGGTCAAACCCTTACACAGGGCAGCCTTATTAATGATTTCTTCAATCAGGGCACGGTTACTCTTGTTTTTCTCGGCGTAGGATAATGTTTCCAGTATCTCGCTATCGTCGATGAATTCATCGGCATGGTTAGACTTGACGTTATACATATCGATATTATTTAGTTATTAGTTGATGTTTTCTTACTTTAATGTTCCAACCTGCAAAGTTACGAAAATATAAAGACAGTGCCGACAAGTAAAACGACTTTTTTTATCACGGGTATAACTGATATCTCTGCTCTTGTGGCCCATGGACCCCCGTAGTTGCTAAAAAAAGATAATAAAGCCGAAAATTGGTATAATTCTTGTCAATAAATCCATGCGATTTGGCATAGCTTGAGCAATTTTGAGTAATTTTGCCGTTTAGTAGCAAAAATTGACAAGACGAAGCATCCATATCATCCTGTTGCTGGTGGCCACCATAGTGTTGCTGCCTGCTTTGTCGCATGGTCAGGAGCCCGTCGGGGGGCTTAATCTTTCCCAGGCGGTTGATTCCATCCTCAAGGCCGAGGGTGATAGTGCTGCAATGGCTCGATCGACTGACACTACGGCAGTGAAGGGCTCAAGCCGCTTTGTGCGCGAACAGGTGGATCTTGACCATGTCGTGGAGTTTAACGCCAGCGACAGTATTATCCTCATGGGGCGTAACCAGGCGGTGATGTATGGTAATGGCAAGATCCTGTATGGCGACATCGACATGTCGGCGGCTCAGATCAGTATGGACATGGACAGCAGTCAGGTGCAGGCCATCGGTGTGCCCGATAGCATCGGAGAGCTGACGGGAACTCCAGTCTTCAAGGACAATAGTGGCGAATACCAGTCGCGCGTGATGAAGTATAATTTCAAGACCAAGCGTGGCTATATCACCGACATCGTGACCGAGCAGGGAGAGGGATTCCTGACAGGTGGCATTACCAAGAAGACCGAAGACGATTATTACTACATCAAGGATGGTCGTTACACCACCTGTGACGATCACGAGCACCCTCACTTCTACTTCCAGCTGACCAAGGCCAAGGTTAAGCCCAAGAAGAATGTGGTAACTGGTCCGGCCTACATGGTGCTGGAGGACCTGCCTCTGCCCATTGCGGTTCCCTTTGGCTACTTTCCCTTCAGCGAGAAGTACCAGAGCGGAATTTTGGTGCCCACGTTTGGCGAGGACTACAATCGGGGATTCTACTTGCGCAACGGTGGATATTATCTGGCCTTGGGACAATATGCCGACCTGGCGTTAACGGGTGAGATTTACTCGCGTGGTTCTTGGGGCTTGTCGGCCCAATCATCCTACTCAAAACGATACAAGTATTCTGGCTCGTTCAGCGTCAACTATCTCACCACAATCACGGGTGAGAAGGGCGATCGCGACTACAATAAGATGAAAAACTTCCAGGTTCTGTGGAGCCATACCCAGAACCAGAAGGCCAACCCATATTTGACCTTCTCGGCCAGTGTGAACTTTTCGACTACGGGCTATAGTCGCAACAGCCTGAACACTTATTACACCAATGCTTTTACCGAGAACACCAAGAGCAGCACTGTCAATCTGACATACAAGGTGCCCAATAGCAAGTGGTCGTTCTCAACGACGGCCAACGTGTCGCAACGCACCGCCGACTCGACGTTGACGGTCTCGTTCCCCAACTTGACCATTAATATGACCCAGACGGCCCCCTTCAAGCGCAAGCGTGCCGTGGGTGACGAGCGATGGTATGAGAAAATCAAGATCAGTTATACGGGCCGTTTCCAGAACTCGTTGACGGCCAAGCAGAACGAATTCTTGCACAAGAGCCTGGTGAAGGACTGGCGCAACGGCATGAGCCACACTATACCCGTGCAGGCGACCTTCAATGTGATGAAGTATTTCAACATCACACCGTCCATCACCATGAACGACCGCATGTACACCAGCAAGATACGCCAGCAATGGGATCCCAACGCCAGTGCAGTTGTGAGGGACACCACCTATGGCTTCTACAATATCTTTGACTTCAACTTTGCCGTGTCATTGAGCACCAAGGTCTATGGCTTCTTTAAGCCCTTCAAGTTCCTGGGCAAGTTGAGCGATAAGCTACAGATGGTGCGTCACGTGATGACGCCTTCGGTCTCGTTCTCGGCCACGCCCGACTTTGGAGACCCGTTCTGGGGCTATTATGGTAACTATGAGCAGGTGACCAGCGACGGCAGGCGCATTCCCGTGCGCTACAGTTATTTCCAGCATGGTCTGTATGGCAACGCGCCCAATGGCAAGTCGGGGACAATCTCGTTCAATATTGCCAATAACCTGGAAGCCAAGGTCAAGAGCGAGAATGATAGCACTGGGTTTAAAAAGATATCGCTCATCGAGAATTTCACATTGAGCCAGTCGTGCAACCTGGCCGCCGACTCGATGAAGTGGAGCAACCTC
Organism: uncultured Prevotellaceae bacterium; assembly: GCA_947165485.1. Lineage (GTDB taxonomy): Bacteria > Bacteroidota > Bacteroidia > Bacteroidales > Muribaculaceae > Sodaliphilus. The sequence goes on along the minus strand of CAMVAP010000010.1, from coordinate 45,211 downwards.
TCGACGAGCATCATGCTGCGGTTGACCAAGGGGTTCAATCTCAACCTGAGTGCTACATGGGATGTCTATAAATATGCGCTCAACGAGGCTGGCGCGCCAGTGAGAATCAATAAGTTGCGTTTGTTCAATGGCGGGGGCTGGGGACGCTTGTCGAGCACTGGCACCTCATTCTCCTACACGTTCAACAACGATACCTTCAGGCGTAAGAAAGACAAGGGCAAGCAGAATAACCCCCAGCCACGTCAGGGGGCCGAGAACGATGCTACGGGCGAGAATTCTGCCGATGGCAAGGAACCGACAGGCCCCACGACCGACCTGGAACTCATCGACGGCTATGCCAAGTGGGACTGCCCGTGGAGCTTGACGCTCAACTATTCGTTGTCCTATGGCTACGGGACATTCAACTACGACAAACTGGAGTATAACGGCAAGTGGACCCAGAACCTGAGCTTCAATGCCACCATCCGCCCCACCAAGAACTGGTCAATCTCGGCATCGGGCAGTTACAATTTTGATGCCCACAAGATAGCCTATATGAATTGTAGCATCTCGCGTCAGATGCACTGCTTTGAGATGAGCGCCAGCTTTGTGCCCGTGGGACCCTACAAGAGCTATAATTTCCACATCGCTGTCAAGTCGTCCATCCTGCAAGATGTGAAGTATGACAAGCATTCCAGCATCAACAATGGTGTCACGTGGTATTAAATTGATAATGGCACTGGTGGCCATGTGTGTTGCTCTGCCGCTGGCGGGACAATCGCTACAGGAATTGCAGGAAGGGGACCTGCTCTTCTGCTGCGCCGACACGGCCAACGCAATTACTGCCGTCACCAGTGGGGTAGAGGAACTCCCCATCGACCATGTGGCGGTATTTCATCGCATTGGCGGCGAGAGGGGAATCCCCTTTGTGGTTGAAGCGATTCAGCCCGTAGTGCAGCTCACTCCCATTGATACGTTTCTGTATCGTAGTCCTCACGTGATTGTGGGGCGCGTAACTGCCGATTGTTCGATGGAGCGATCGGTCAAGAAGTGTATCACGATGCTGGATAAGCCTTACGATGACCTTTACTTGCCTGGGGACAGTGCTGTGTATTGCAGTGAGCTGGTACAACTGAATTATGTGACAAGTGATGGGTCGCTGGTCTTTGCGCCTGTTCCCATGTCATTTCATGACGACAATGGGCGAGTGACCGACTATTGGATTGAATTTTACAGGCAGCGTGGCATGACTGTTCCCGAGGGTGAGCCAGGTACCAATCCCGGTGAATTGTCACGCCGCCCCCAGATAACGATTATTGGCAAATTCACCAGGACACGATGATTTTTTATTTCACAGGTACAGGCAATACTCGATTTGTGGCATCGCAGTTGGCCACGGCTACCGATGACCGCCTCATTTCTATCGCCGATGCGGTGGTACAGGTGGTCTATGACTATCAGTTAGAGGCCAATGAGCGTATCGGTTTCTGTTTCCCGATTCATGGCTGGAGGCCGCCCTTCATCGTCAGGGATTTTATCAAGCGACTGTGCTTGACCAACTATTCAGGGCAGTATTGCTACGCATTCGCCACCTGTGGCGATGATGTGGGCTTGACCTTTGATTTCCTGGCACAAGATCTCCAAGCTATCGGCATCACGTTGGATAGCGTGTTCTCGGTCATCATGCCCGAAACCTATAATTTCCCTGTCATTGATCAGATCGACACACCCGAGAGTGCCCAGCGCAAGATTGCCGCTGCACGTGAGCACTTGACGGTCGTGATACCGTCTATCGTCAATCGTGAACGTGGAATAAAAAATATCAATAAGAGCCGATGGCCGCGCACCAATAGCCACCTGCTGGGCGGCTTTTTTCTCAAACATTGGGTGACCGACTGCAAGTTTACTGTTGACACCGGTGCCTGCATCCGCTGTGGCAAGTGCCAGCAAGTGTGCCCCGTGGGGAATATCGATTGCGCCAACGGCAATCCTCCCGAGTGGCAGCACAATGGACTGTGCACCACATGCTTTGCCTGCTACCATCATTGTCCGGCCCATGCCATCGACTTTGCTGGCCGCACGCGTGGTAAGCGACAATACTATTTCAGGGATGATAACGGTTAGATGATCGCTAATTGATGGAGATAGGCAATGACGCCTGTCACCAGACCATAGCACGAGAGTATAATGATGATGATGCCGATGATGCGGTTGATGAGCCACATCGAGCGGATGTTGAAGTGTGTCCTCACCTTGTCAACAAAGAACGTGATGACTGCCCACCAGATCAACGCTCCCAGCACGATGAAGGCATAGCCCAGGATGATGTGGTAAAACTTGTATTCAGGCAAGGGGAAACCAAATCGCGCAAACAGGGGGATAATCAGGAACATGATGAGCGGATTGCTCAAGGTGAACAAGAAACCCGTGGCCGTGTCACGCACGTAGTCGTCGCGCTGATCGATGTTCTCCTTGATCTGGCTCACAGGGTTGTGAAAAATCATGTACAGGGCATAGACAATCAGGATCACACTGCCGGTGATCTGCAACTCATTGACGTGGGCGGCGATGAAGTCGGTCACCAGTGAGATGCCCAGGCCCACCAGCAGACAGTAGAACAAATCGCTGGCCGCGGCTCCAACACCCGTGAAGAAGCCTGAATTGCGACCCTTGTTCAACGTGCGCTGGATGCACAGGATGCCTATAGGACCCATGGGTGCCGACAGGATGATACCTATTGACACACAACCGATTAATATGGATATGATCGTACCCAATACAGGAGGTTTTCACAAATAACCCACAAAGGTAGTAAAAAGATTTTACTTTCTCCCCACCAGCAAGACATTAATTAGCACACACCCATTGAAATCATTAAAACGAAAAGTGCCTGCGAGAGCCTTGTGAAGGCAATCGGCAGGCACCGTTTTATGTTCTGGGATGAAGTGTCGGTAATCAATACTTCTTGACTTCCAGGTCACCGTTAAGGGCTCCAAGGGCGTTCTCGGCCAGTGCCGACATCTCGTCCTCGCCCGGATATACGGAAACGGGAGCCATCCAGTCGATGCGCTTCTTGAGCTCGTCAACAAGGTAACCCCAGTAGGCAATACCACCAGTGATGATGATACCGTCAATCTTGCCACACAGCACAGCGCCCTTCTCGGCAATCGCCTTGGCCACATGGTAGATCATGGCGTGGATCACCAGACGTGCTTTCTCGTCGCCGGCATCCATGCGCTTCTCGGCCTCGATCATGTCGGTCGTGCCCAGGTGGGAGAATACACCACCCTTACCGGCAATCATCTTGATGATCTCTTCCTTGGTATATTTACCGCTGAAGCACAGGTTCACCAGATCGCGGGCGGGCAGGCTGCCGGCGCGTTCGGGCGAGAACGGGCCTTCACCATCCAGGCAGTTGTTGGTGTCAACAGCGCGGCCATGCTCGTGGGCTGCTACCGAGATGCCTCCACCCAGGTGGGCGATAATCAGGTTCAGGTCCTCATAGCGCTTGCCGTGCTCCTTGGCATAGCGGCGGGCGATGGCGCGCTGGTTGAGGGCGTGCCAGATGCTGATGCGCGAGAACATGGCATTACCGCAGACGCGGGCATAGTCATTCAACTCGTCGGAGCATGCGGGGTCGGCAATGAAGCAGGGGCACTCGCCCTTGGAAATCTCACGGGCGATGACGCATCCCAGGTCGGTAGCGTGCTGATGCTCTGATTCAAAGGTCGCCTTGATCATGTTGTCGTCGATCGCATACACTCCACAGGGGACGGGCTTGGTCAAGCCGCCACGGGCAACGATAGCGTCAAACTTGGCAGGAATGCCGGCTTTCTCGAGCTCACCCAGGATCATCTGACGGCGGAAGTCGAGCTGGTCGGTAATCTTACTGAAGGGTGCGAGTTCCTCGGCTGAATGCCTGATAGTCTTGTTAAAAACGGCATTGTTGTCCTCAAATACTGCAATCTTGGTGGACGTTGAACCTGGATTAATGACTAAGATTTTCATTATTAGTTCTCGGTGTTTAATATACTTTATTAATAATAATGTTTAAACGGATTACTCGGCTGCCATGGTGGCTACAGCGAGGCTGTAGAACTTGGACTGGGCGCTGTCGGCACGTGAGGGAACCACGGCGGGGCACTTGGCACCCAGGAGCAGGCCTGCGGTGCTGGCTCCGGCAAACAGCGTGATGGCTTTATAGAACACGTTTCCGGCCTCGATGTCGGGCATGATGAGGACATCACTGTCGCCCTGCAAGGGTGACGTGAGCCCCTTGGCCTCCATAGCGTGAAGGCTGCATGCGCACTTGGCGTCAAGCGGTCCGTCCACGATGCACTTGCCCAGCTCGCCCTTTTGAGCCATCTCGATGATTACGGGATAATCCTCGGTGAAGGGGAAGTGCTTGCCGTTGACCTTCTCGGTGCAGTGGATGAGAGCAACCTTGGGCTCCTCGATGCCAAAGTTGCGGGCCACATTGGCCATGTATTTCACCATCTCGATGCGCTGTTCGCGAGTGGGGTAGGGAATCACAGCGGCATCGGTGAAGATCAAGAACTTGTGATAGCTGGGAATAGAGGCCACAGCGGCGTGGGTGAGCACGTTGCCCTTGGGCAGGATGCCGGTTTCCTTGTTCAGGACGGCACGCAACAGGTTGTCGGTGTTGATGAGACCTTTCATCAGCACGTCGGCCTTGTTCTCGCGCACCAGGGCGACAGCCTTGGCTGCGGCATCATCGGCATCGCTAGCGTCAACATAGGTGATCTTGTCGGCAAACGGCTTCAAGGCCTCATTGGCTTTGAGCTTGTCTTCACATCCCACAAAGATGACTTCGATAAACCCTGCCTGAAGTGCTTGGGCACAGGCAGCAGGCGTTTTTTCATCGGCGGCCCAAACGACAGCCACACGTTTCTTCACGTTGTTCTCTTTGAGATGAGCAAGCAACTCATCAAAATTCTTAATGGTATTCATTTATAAAATGTTGTTAAGAAGTTAATGGTTTTCAATGCCCCAAAATTACTACAATTTTACAACATGGCACAATTTTTTTTCATCTTGTTGAAAAAAAATGGTTGTAATCCATTCCCTGCCCGTGGACAATCAACGGTGTGTATCAACATGGTGGCAAGAAAAATCCTTTTTTTTTCTTGCCGTTGTGCTCGGGTTACACTACCTTTGCATCCTATTAAGTACAACCCATTTATCATTTTTTGAATCATGACACTTAACGGAATATTGGCTTTCTTGAACTTGGGAACAGGTGAGATTATCGCGATTGTGGCTGTCATCTTGTTGCTGTTTGGCGGCAGGAAGATTCCCGAGCTGATGCGTGGCCTGGGCAAGGGTGTGAAAAGCTTCAAGCAGGGGATGAACGAGGTAGAGGATGAGTTGAAGAAGCCCATCGAGGATCTCGACAAGCAAGACAAGGACAAGAACGCCTGATGGGCGCTGTGAGTGAGTGCGCGGCTTGCGCATGACTGCTTCATTATCATTGATGGCACAGGACAAGTTGCAGGAAATGTCGTTCTGGGACCACATCGACGCGTTGCGATCGGTGCTGGTGCGCATCATCATTGTGCTGGTGGTGGCAACCGTGGGCTTGTTCTGCCTGATGCCCACCATCTTTGATACCGTGATCCTGGCACCATGTCATGGCGACTTTGTGCTCTATCGGCTGTTTGAGCGCATGACGTCATCGGTCGCCTGGTTGCCGCAGTTCTCTACCGCCGATTTCCATGTGGAACTGATCAACATCAAGCTGGCATCTCAATTCTTTATCCACATGTCCACATCCTTCTGGCTGGCGCTGGTGCTGATGTTCCCGTTTGTGCTCTACCAGTTGTGGACATTTATTGCCCCGGCACTGTATCCCAGTGAGAAGCGGGGTGTGAAGACCGCTTTCTTTATCGGATGCCTGATGTTCTTCATGGGCGTTGCCGTGGGATATTTCATCGTCTTTCCTGTCACCCTGCGTTTCCTTGCCGACTATCATGTGAGCTTGCTGGTCCCCAATCAGATTTCGCTCGACAGCTACATGGACACGTTCCTGATGCTCATCTTTGTCATGGGCGTCATCTTTGAGCTGCCGTTGATGTCTTGGCTGCTGGGGGTGCTGGGCGTGTTGAAACGTGGCTTCTTCAGGACCTATCGCCGTCACGCCGTCGTTGTGTTGCTGGTGTTAGCCGCGATTATTACCCCTACGGGCGACCCCTTTACCCTGATGGTGGTGTTCCTGCCCATCTATCTCCTCTTTGAAGTCAGCGCATTCTTAGTCCCCAGTACATAGTATTCAGCTTATCGCTGGCGCAGCCTGGATTGCTGTGACCCGGCTCATGCGGGGATTGTGTCAAGAACAGGAAACAATGGTTTCTTGAATTGTTAATAATATTCCCAGTACTAATGATTTCTATTTGAAAAAGAATGATTACCTTTGTAGATAATAATAGCATTATTTATTAACCAACTAACTTAAACTTAAACATTATGAGGAAAATTTTCTTTGCGTTATCAAGTCTTTTTGTTGCGGCAAGTGCCCTGGCTGCCACCCCTGCCGATCCCACTAATGTGTCATGGTACGACTGTGGTAGTGACAATGGCTTTAGCCGTTTGATGTACTCCTTGCCTCAGGTGGATACCGAGGGGAATCCATTGAACTTGGATAATCTGGGCTATCGTGTGTTTACCGATGATGACCAGCTGTTCACCTTTGAAGCATCGGTTTATACCTATGATGACCTCTATGCTGATCAGACCGAGATTTACTACTGGATCTTCAGCAGTGGTACTGATTTCCGTCCCACCTATACCTATTTCTACAAGACCAATGCCGACGCCAATAACCCGTTCTTCACTTGGCGCATTGGTATCCAGGCCGTGTATATCAATGATGATAATACCAAGACCTACTCCAACATCGTCTATACCGAGGTGTTCCCTCACGAGACTGACGTGATATTAGGTGACGTTGACAACGATGGTCTGGTGAATATCACAGATGTTACCATCCTGATTGACTATCTGCTCAGTGGCGGTGAGATCAACGAGGCTAATGCCGATGTGGATGGACTAGAGGGCGTCGGTATCGGTGACGTGACTGCCATTATCGATTTCCTGTTGAGCGGCAGCTGGAGCGAGTAATTATCTTGCTGCTATTCCCCCAAGATTAGGGGTGTGAGAGGGCGTTGATGTTGCATGTGAACAAAAACTTGTTGCTGCAACATCAACGCTCCCGTTGTTTAGACGACAGAGAAACTTGAGGGGACTTCTATAAATTACCAAAATGATAGTTTTTAGTGTTGATATGATTGTTATCCGTCACTGCAATGTTGCGGTAGATTACTACTGTTTTCGGTTGATTTGATAATTGTTAATAATTTTTTTTTAAAAAAAAATAATATTTTTAATCGTGATTGAGATTAATGTATTATATTTGCAATACTTTATGCAAGAACCAGATTCAAGAATCTCATGACATCGCAAATGGCATTTTATTCAATTCTATGATTTGGATGTTGTATAAACTTAAAACCGAGATTATTACCGTTTTTACTCCAATTATTATTAACTAAAACATTTATGTTTATGAAAAAATTTTTATTCCTATTGTTAAGTGCTGCTGTAGCCATTTCAGCTTCGGCAGGCATTACTCGAACTAACCTAGACAAGAAGGTTGCTAATCGCAAGGCTATGACGACCAAGGTGACTAAGGCCACTCGTGATCACTCTGTTATCACACCCACTGCTTACGGCCAGTTCTTCGGTTGGGACAGGCAGGCCAAGGCCATGTTCAAGAGCGACCAAGCCATCACTTGGGACTTTGAGGACGCTGCTCAGTTTGCTGACTTCAATTGCATTGACAACGATGGTGACGGCTATAACTGGTACTACCACAGCAACACGGGCTTGACTACTGGCCTGATGACCGCTCATGGTGGCGATGGCCTCATCTGCTCTGAGAGTTACCACAACAATGAAGAAGGCACTGGTGGCACGGCACTCACCCCCGACAACTGGCTGATTTCTCCCGAGGTGACCCTGGGTGGTGTTTTGAGTCTCTGGGCAATGGGGCAGGATGCCAGTTATTGTGATGAGGTGTTTGGTGTTTATGTTTGCATCGGCACCCCCGGAGACTTTACCGACTTTGTTCAAGTAGGCACCGATATCACTGTTACTGGTGAATATGTACAGTATGAATTCGACTTGAGCGCTTATCAGGGCCAGGTGGGTCACTTTGCTATCGTACACCACAACGTGACTGACATGTTCATCATGAACATCGATGACATTGTTCTGGATGCAGGCTCAGTTATCATTCCTACTCCTACAGTTCCTGTTGTAACTGTTACTCCTGCCGCAACGACTGCCGATGTAGCATGGACTACCGAGAATGCCGATGGTTGGAACCTGCGCTATCGTCCCTATGTTGACATCCTGGGCAACCCCATTGACTGTCACTTCACTCTTGATTCCTATCAGCAGGATATGGCTGGCTGGGCAATCTATGATGGTGATGGCGATGGCAACAACTGGGGCTTAGCCTATTCAGATGACACCAAAACCGACGTTTGCCTCTACTCGGAATCATGGTCATATGATACTTATAGCGCTCTCACCCCCGATAATTTCCTGATTTCGCCTGACCTCTACCTGAAGGGTACTCTGCGTTTCACCTATTGGGGCGCTTCCGACACCTATGTGGAGAATTTCATGGTATATGCCATGGTTGGTGAAGATCTCATTCCTCTCGCCGAGACTGATTATGTAACCTCGACGACTCACCAGACTGTAGAGATTGATTTGAGCCAGTTCGGTGGTGAAGTTGGTTGCATCGTCTTCCGTCACTACAACTGCTCCGACCAGATGGCTATGTATCTTGACGACATCTTCATCGGTGATCCCAATGCCGAGGTTGTTGAGGCTCCCGAGTGGATCTATGTCAACGAGTTGACCGAGCCTAACTACACCATCACTGGTCTGACCCCCGAGACCGAGTATGAGGTTCAGGTAATGGGTTATAATGAGGCTCATGAGTCAGCATGGAGTGAGGTCGTTAGGTTCACCACGCTGGCCGAGGCTCCCGCCACCCCCGATGTTTACATCCTGGGTGAGGTGAACGATCAGGCTTGGGCTCCCAATGCTGGTCTCAAGATGACCTACAACGAGGAGGACAACATCTACACCGCTACCGTAACCCTTGATGGCCGCAACAGCGACTACAACTACTTCAGCTTCACCACCGAGATCGCCGAGAACAACGACCAGGGTGGTTGGGACTACATTGCTCCCTATCGCTTCGGTGCCGTGAGCGACGGTGACTTTGAGGTATTTGACGAGTATCTGGGTCAGCCCCTGAGCCTTACCAACGAGGGTGGCCAGGCCTTCAAGTTGAAGAAGGGTGAGTACAATCTGACCGTTGATCTGGCCAGCATGAAGCTCATCATCGAGAAGATTGGTGGTCCCGAGCCTCTGCTGGGTGATGCCAACGATGACGGCTTTGTTACCATTTCCGACGTTACGACGATGACCGACTACCTGCTGTCAGGTAGCACAACGCCCTGGAACGCAGTCAATGCCGACGTCAACCAGGACGGTGAAGTTACTATCGGTGACGTGACTGTTCTGATCGACATGTTGCTCTCTGGTAATTGATGACAATACAATCAAGTATTGATTGAAATACATTAAGTAGTGTGAAGGGTGTGTCTTGGTGACACGCCCTTCACTGATTTAAGTAATTTAGCAAATAGAAAGGGACGAGTGGAAAAAAGCCATCAAGTAAAGTAATAGTGCAGAAAAATGCCATTTTTTCTTGAATTTTCCTGGTAAAAAGTTTGCCGTGTTTTTGAATATTACTATATTTGCCGTGAAATTGTTTGTGTTTTTATTTTATTACCATTCATTTATTTCTAAAACCCTTTATTATGAAAAAATTACAACTGATTCTAGCACTTGCCATCGCATTCACGATGTCAACTGCTGCCCAAATTGTCCCTCAGGGAAAAATGTTACCATTTAATGGTGTCCAAAAAACAAAGCTGCTTAAGTCAAATAGACTGGCAGCTCCTCTTAGAGCCGATGGTGATGTGCTCGTCACGCCGCCCGAAACCGCAACCATCGAGACCAATTGGGTTCTCACTGGTACCTATATCAATAATAATGGAAACTACTACAATCCCAATGCGATCGAAGTGGCATTTGACGGTAGTGATGTTTACATTAAGGGCCTGTATGTTACATGTCCTGATGCTTGGATGAAAGGTACGATCAATGGTACCACTGCAACGTTTGAATTGGGCCAGTATATGGGTACTTATGGAAACTATTCCATTTATTCGGCTGGTTCAACCGATGGATCAACGTTGGATAACATCACCTTTGAGTACAATGAAAGCGAGGGTGTGTTTACCTTGCAGAACTATATGATGGAGAACACTAACACCACATCATTTGCCTTCTTCCTTTATACCTATGATGTAGTGATTACTAAGGTTATTCCTGTTCCCACCAGTGTGCTGGCCGAGCCTGCTGCCACCAGTGCCGCTGTCGCATGGACCGAGAATGGCAATGCTACCGCATGGAATGTGCGTTACCGCATGATGCCTGAGGCTTGCAATCTGCTTTGGGACTTTGAGGACGAGAATCAACTCAATGATTGGATGAGCATCGACTATGATGGCGATGATTTCGGTTGGATGCCTGTAACCTCTGGCTTCAGGACTCATAGTGGCAATGGCGTACTGGTATCGGCAAGCTATGACAACGATAGCGCTAAGGCTCTTACTCCTGACGATTGGTTGATTAGCCCTAGTGTTACTTTAGGCGGTAAGGTGTCGTTCTGGGCTTGTGGTCAAGACTCTACCTATTGCAATGAGGTCTTTGCTGTATATGTTGCTCCTGTAGATACCATCAAGAGCTTTGATGACTTCATTAAGATTTCGGACGACATTACCACTGGCGTTGATATGACGGAATATACCTTTGACTTGAGTGCATACCAGGGAACTGGCTATATTGCTGTTCGTCATTACAATGTAACAGATCAGTTCTTCCTGGTTCTTGATGACTTTACCGTTGAAGTTCCTAATGGCGAGTGGCCTGGTGAATGGAGTACCATCGAGAATGTTACCGAGAATCCTTACACGATTGATGGCCTGACTCCCGAAACTGATTATCAAGTACAAGTACAGGCCGTTGCTGATAACGGCAAGTCTAGCGAATGGAGTGCTGCTACCAGTTTCACCACGCTCGCTGCTACCCCCGATGTTTACATCCTGGGTGAGGTGAACAGTCAGGCATGGGCTCCCAATGCTGGTCTTAAGATGACCTACAACGAGGAGGACAACATCTACACCGCTACCGTAACCCTTGATGGCCGCAACAGCGACTACAACTACTTCAGCTTCACCACCGAGATCGCCGAGAACAACGACCAGGGTGGTTGGGACTACATTGCTCCCTATCGCTTCGGTGCCGTGAGCGACGGTGACTTTGAGGTATTTGACGAGTATCTGGGTCAGCCCCTGAGCCTTACCAACGAGGGTGGCCAGGCCTTCAAGTTGAAGAAGGGTGAGTACAATCTGACCGTTGATCTGGCCAGCATGAAGCTCATCATCGAGAAGATTGGTGGTCCCGAGCCTCTGCTGGGTGATGCCAACGATGACGGCTTTGTTACCATTTCCGACGTTACGACGATGACCGACTACCTGCTGTCAGGTAGCGCCACGCCCTGGAACGCAGTCAATGCCGACGTTAACCAGGACGGTGATGTAACTATCGGTGACGTGACTGTTCTGATCGACATGTTGCTCTCTAGTAATTGATGACAATCCCCTGTGACCATGTTTTCAAGTAAAACATGGTACTCTACCCAAACAATTTTATAGAATGCCTGGCCCCTTCATGTGGCCAGGTATTCTATTTAAGGAAGAAACGGACGTAAAAATTTGGTTATTACTCGATTAATAGCTATATTTGCAACTTTAACTTGAGCGTTCAAGCGTGTGAATGGTTAAGTATTACTCGCTAATCAGCAAGCAAGTTATATACTTGCTAAGCTTAAACAAGTATTATTTTTATATAGTTTTTAATTCAATCTATTTATGAAAAAATCATCTTTACTCATTGTTGCGTTGCTGGCATTTGCCCTCAGCGCAGTGGCACAAAACAATGTACCCAAACCCAAGAACCCCAAGATTGATTATTGGGAAGAAGCATGGGGGACTAGTCAGCAGTTAATGTTCACTATCGAGACCGATTGGTCGGGAAATCCCGTTGCCGATGACTGTACCGTCGAGGCCTTGTTCACTGGTGGTGACTACACTATCCTGGATGCCGACAAGGTGACCTACAGCATCTATACCGACGATGATCAGCTCTTTGTGTTCACACCCGAGGAGTTTCCCCAAGATTTTACCGAGCCGACAACCGAGCTGCCTTATGGCTTTGAGGGCATGTGCTGTGATGGAACCACGCTGTATTTTGAGAACCGCAATGCGATAACGGCTACTGCCGATCCTTTCTTCACATGGCGCATCGGTATCCAGGTTCATTACACGGTTGACGGCGTGAGGAATTCGTCGGACATCATCTATCTCGAAGTGTTCCCCCAGATGCATCCTGCTACCGAGGTGACATCCACCTCATTTGTCGCCGACTGGAGCAGTGAGCCCAATTGCATGCAACATGCGGGATTTGTGGGCTATGACCTGTATGTGACCAACAAGGCCACCCAGGAAACGACCGTTATTGCCGACATTCCGGCTCTGACCCACGTGAGTGAATGGGGAAATAATGAACCGTTGCCCGGTCGCACCTATCTGCTGGAGGGCCTGACTCCTGGTGCCACCTATGAGTACTATGTCGTCTCAAAGCATCACTGGGGGGAACCCACGGTCGATATTCCCTCCAATGTTCAGGAAGTGACCCTGCCCTTGACCGATGGCCATGGCTATGAGGCGGGTGACGTGAACCATGATGGCGTGGTTTCGATCAAGGACGTGACCGACCTTGTCGATTCTCTCCTGAGTGGTGATAACGGCATCTGTAGCCAGTGTGCCGATGTCAACGAGAGCGGTGACGTGACCATTGCCGATGTGACCACGCTGATTGACAGACTGTTGGGTTCTAACTGAATTGCTACTTGAGGCGGGTGAGTTGCTTGGGGTCGCCCACGATCCACAAGATGTCACCAGCGACAAACGTTAAATCGGGGGTGGGGGAGATAAATTCTTCCTCACCTCGTTGTACTGCCACCAGCAGTGCGCCATAATCCTCGCGCAGCCTTGTGTTCTCGAGGGGTACACCGATGATGGGAGAGTGCTCACCGATGGCAAAGTGGATAAATTTCACCTCATGATTGTTGGGTATCTCGCCGTGGTCGTTCTGGGCCTCGACAAGTGGTAACATGCGCTGGATCTGCTCCTCGGTCCCGATCACGCCCAGGATGTCACCCGGAAAGATGCGCATGTCGCCCGTGGGAACGGGATGCAGCTTGCTGCCGCGCTGGATATTGACCAGGTTGACCCCATAGCGGGAGCGCAGGTCCAGGTTGCGCAACCGGTCGCCCACAAAGGGGCAGTCGTGCCCCACGGTCATATAGGCCAGATGCAGGTCGCTCACCAGGTTGTTCTCATGTCCAGTGCGACGGTTCTCACGCTCGTTGATGTTGCTGATGAATCGTTTCTCGATGTTGTTGACACGTTGACGCAGTGGCGTGGGGACAATGGAGAGGAATACCAGCCCCAATCCCACAATCAGGATAGCCGCAATGACCGACACTGCGCTGGTGTAAACTCCGTGCAGGACCGACATGACAAAGACAATGGAGACCAGGGAGCTCACAATCGACATGACCACAAGAGGCACATAGGATACCGCCCCGGTAGTCTCGATGAGGCGATCCCACTCGCTGCGTTTCACAGTTGGCAGGATGATGGATGCGATAAAAGGCAATATGATCACCAGGGTGGCTATGGCACAGGCCAGCCGTCCCCAGCTGTTCTCGCCCACCCACTGGAGGATGAACGGCATCAAATAGGTGCGGCACAGGAAAATCAATGTGATGATGACCACCGAATAGACCACTAGCCTGATCACATAGCGGCTTGCGATGGATTTCCACAGTCGGCGGGTCTCGCTGCTCTCGCTCTCGCTGGCATTCTGGCTATAGCCGTTAAGCAGTCGGGTCCAGCTCTTGGGCAACACCTTGTACAGGGCATTGTAGCAGGGTACCGCCTGCTTGATGAAAAAAGGTGTGGTAAACGTGGTAATGACCGATACCGCGACGATGATGGGGTAGATGCTCTTGTCGAGCACGCCCAGGCTGGTGCCCAGCGTGGCGATGATAAAGGAGAACTCACCAATCTGGGTCAACGAGAAGCCTGATTCCATCGCTAGCTTGAGAGGTTGGCCAGTAGCTATCATGCCAAAGGTGCCAAACACGATCATACCCACTATCACTACCACCGCCAGCAGCGCAATGACGCTCCAGTGCTGAGTCATGACGGTGGGATTGACCATCATGCCCACCGAGATAAAGAACACGGCGCCAAAGAGGTCCTTTACCGACGAAATGAGGCGTTCGATGCGTTCGGCCTCGATGGTTCCTGCTAGGATGGAACCCATGACAAACGCGCCCAATGCCGCCGAGAAGCCTGACTGGATGGAGAAGAGCACCATAGCAAAGCACAATCCCATGGCGATAATGAGCATCTGCTCGTCACTGATGTATCGCTTGAACCGCTTGAACAGGGTGGGTATCATGAAGATGCCCACTGTAAACCACATGATGAGGAAGAACGACAGCTTGAGGATGCTGCCCACCATCTCCTGCCCCTTGACGCTGTTGTTCAGGGCAATGGATGACAGAATGACCATCATCACCACGGCAAACAGGTCCTCGACAATGAGCACGGCAAATGTCATGGGAACAAAGCGACGTTGCCGCATGTTGAGGTCGGTCAGGGCTTTGATGATGATAGTGGTCGAGGACATTGAGATCATGCCGCCCAGGAAGATGCTGTTGACAAGGCCATAGCCCAAGAACTTGCCCACCACAAATCCCAGGCTCATCATGCCCAGCACGATGATCAGTGCCGTGATGATGGCCGAGCCTCCCACGTCGATGAGCTTCTTGAAACTGAACTCAAGTCCCAGGGAGAACAGCAGCACAATGATGCCGATCTGGGCCCAAAACTCGATGTTGGCTTCACCGACAATCGAGGGCAGCAGGGCAAAGTGTGGACTGGCAAGAAAGCCGGCAACGATGTAGCCCAGCACGACGGGTTGCTTGAGCATCTTGAAAATAACGGTGGCGATGGCTCCCAGCACCAGAATCAGGGCCAGGTCGCTTATCAGGCTGTTGATATCAATGCTTTCCATTTTTTCCAGTTTTTTTGGTATAGTGGAGGAGGATTGATGGTTGTGAAACTACGATCATTATTTCATCACATCACATGCTCATCTCGTTGGTAATGGTAATGGAGATGGGATCGCCCTGTTGCTTGATGCACTTGAACAGATGTGGCATATTCACTCCACTGGTGCTGCGCACCATGAAGTTGATAATGGTGATGTTGTCCTCATAGTTGAATTTCATGAATTCGTCACTGATGTGGACCGCATTGCTGGTGATAATGTCGCGCAAGGGCTGGATATCATCCAGGATGCCGTGCATTTTGACCCTGATGATCTTGGATTCCCACAAGAAATTGTGGCGCACCTCGATGCGCTCAATATTGACCAGAATAAAAATAATGAGCAGGGTGGCGATAATACTGATCAGATACATGCCTGCCCCCACTGCCAGGCCGATACATGCAGTCATCCAGATGCCGGCTGCTGTCGTGAGGCCACGCACCGAGCCTTTCATCTGAATGATGGCACCAGCACCAAGAAAGCCCACACCGCTGACCACCTGGGCGGCAATGCGCCCTGGGTCACCGTTCTTGAGTCCAAGATATACTTGCGGGATATAGATGGAAATGAGCATGGCCAGGGTAGCACCCATGGAAATGAGAGCAAAGGTGCGTAGCCCTGCGATTTGCCCCTTGCGACGCCGTTCAAGGCCGATGGTAGCGCCCAATGTCAGGCTGAGCAATAGCTTGGCCAGCGCATTAATCAGGT
The DNA here is from genome assembly GCA_947165485.1 of uncultured Prevotellaceae bacterium. GTDB lineage: Bacteria > Bacteroidota > Bacteroidia > Bacteroidales > Muribaculaceae > Sodaliphilus. The sequence continues at coordinate 29,110 of CAMVAP010000010.1, read as the reverse complement.
TGACATCGGGGCTTATCAGTTGGTTATATATGTTCTCTAGCATAGGTAAGTTTTTAGTTTAGTGCAAAGTTAATGAAAAAACTACAGTCTGCCAATAACGTCGCCATGAAAAATTCTCTCATAAAACGCCTAATACCATCAAGGGAGCAACATTGCCGCTGCCCCCTTGATGGTCCCTTTAAAAAAGTGTGAAATAAAATTCTTATTCTTGCCCCGCTTTCTCGGTCGTGGCCATTTGGGGGGCTGAGGTGCGTTTCTTGATGCTGGCTTCGATCTTGCCATCATTGACATCGATGACAATGGTGTCGCCAGCTGTGGCCTCCTCGCGTAGCAGCATCTCGCTCAAGGGGTCTTCTATTTCACTCTGGATGGCACGCTTCAATGGACGGGCGCCATACTGGATATCAAAGCCGCGGTCGGCAACCTGCCCCTTGGCCGCATCGGTGATTTCAAGTTTTAAACCATTCTCCTCTACACGCTTGTAGAAAGAAGCCAACTCGATATCGACAATCTTGAGGATGCAATCATGATTGAGTGAGCCGAAGGTAACAATGTCGTCCACACGGTTCAGGAATTCGGGCGAGAACTTGCGGTTCAGCGCCTTGCGTATTACCGAGTCGCTGCGCTCCTTGGTCAACTCACCGGAATGGAATCCCACGCCTGCACCAAAGTCTTTCAGCTCCCTGGTACCAATGTTGGACGTCATGATGATGATCGTGTTCTTGAAGTCCACCTTGCGACCCAATCCGTCGGTGAGGTTACCCTCGTCAAGGACTTGCAACATCATGTTGAACACATCGGGATGGGCTTTCTCGATCTCGTCGAGCAGCACCACGCTGTAAGGATGACGGCGCACCTTCTCGGTCAACTGTCCGCCCTCCTCATAGCCCACGTAGCCCGGGGGCGCTCCCACGAGCCTGGAGACGTTGAATTTCTCCATATATTCACTCATGTCAACACGGATGAGAGCATCATCACTATTGAACAGGAATTGAGCGAGTTTCTTGGCCAGCAGGGTCTTGCCCACGCCGGTCGGTCCCAAGAACATGAATGAGCCGATGGGACGTTTGGGATCTCGCAGGCCGGCACGGTTGCGGCGGATGCTGCGCGCGATCTTGTCGATGGCCTCGTCCTGTCCGATGACCTGTTTCTTGAGCTCGTCGGTCATGCCCAGCAGTCGCAGGCCCTCACTCTGGGCGATGCGCTGTGCGGGAACACCAGTCATCATGGCGACAACTTCGGCTATATGGCCCTCATTAACAGTCACGCGGCGGCTATCCAGCTCTTGCTCCCAGCGTTCCTTGGCTTCTTGCAGCTCTTCCTTGAGCTTTTCTTGCTGGTCACGGTAGTTGGCCGCACTCTCAAAGTTTTGAGCCTGTACGGCCTTGAATTTATTTTCTTGCGCTTGAGCGATGCGTTGCTCCAGCTCTTCAATTTCCTTGGGGGTATCGACCTTGGTGATGTGCACGCGTGAACCAGCCTCGTCCATAGCGTCAATCGCCTTGTCGGGGAAGAAACGGTCGCTGATGTAACGGTCGGTAAGCGTTACACAGGCTTTCAATGCCTCATCGGTATAGTTCACCCCATGGTGTTTCTCGTACATCTCCTTGATGTTGTGCAGAATCTCAAGGGTCTGCTCGGGGGTGGTGGGTTCAATAAGCACCTTCTGGAAACGGCGCTCAAGGGCACCGTCCTTCTCGATGCTCTTGCGGTACTCATCCAGTGTTGTGGCTCCAATGCACTGGAACTCACCACGGGCAAGTGCTGGCTTGAGCAGATTGGCGGCATCCATCGAACCACTGGCATTACCGGCACCCACGATGTTGTGGATCTCATCGATAAACATGATCACGTTCTTGTTGGACGACACCTCATCGATGACTGCCTTGAGACGCTCTTCAAACTGGCCACGGTACTTGGTGCCAGCCACGATGGCTGCCATGTCAAGGGAGATGATGCGCTTGTCAAGGAGGGTGCGGGGCACTTTGCGCTCCACAATGCGCTTGGAGAGTCCCTCGATGATTGCACTCTTGCCTACACCAGGCTCACCGATCATCACGGGGTTGTTCTTCTTGCGGCGGCTCAGAATTTGGGCAAGCCTTTCGATTTCAGTTTCACGGCCCACGACGGGATCAAGACGCCCCTCGGCGGCCTCACGGGTGATGTCCTTGCCATACTTGTCGATGACCGGAGTGGAAGAATTGTCACCTCGACTGACATTTCGTCGCTGTCGAGTCTCGCGATAGGATGGATTCTCCTTGTCTCCTGTGGGACCGGCACCAGGCAGGTCATCCTCTTCCTCGTCCTCTTCGTCGGGGAAGTCGGCACCTGCCTTGGGCAGCGTAATGTCTTGTCTCCAGTGGTTTTGCTGGAGTTTATATTGATGATCAATCATGCGTTTATAAATCCTTTCTTTGCTAGTTAGTATTGTGTTGTCACAATATTCTATCGCAAACATTGTGCCATTTCAGGTTTCTGGACCCTGGTGGCTGGTTCTATTGCCTGCTATTGGGTCAACAACAAGTCAATGATGGCAGTGATATCGCCGATGGTGACTTCGCCGTCATTGTTCACATCAGCCATCTCTTGGTTGGCAATGGTGTCTGTTTTGCCCAGCAGATAGTCAATAAGGGCTGTGATGTCGCCAATCGAGACTTCACCGTCACCGTTCACATCGCCAACGAGCGGAGCATCACCGTTGCCTGTCAAGGTCACTTGCTGAATGTTGGACCACACGCTCTCGGTACCGTCGGTATAGATGGCCTTGACCATGTATTCATAGATGCCGCCATCCAGGGCCTTAACCGTGTAGTGGTCGTCATTAATGCCGCTCACGCTGCGCCAGGTCGAATCACCTTCCTCGATGATAACACGGCGGGGAGCGCTGGTCTTGGCTGTGAGGTCTCCATTGTAGATGCTCACATTATAAATGTAGCTGCGTTTTTTGACGGCATTCATCGATAGCTTCACATGATTGTCGGTGCAGCCGTTGAGCACAACGGTATAATCTGTAGGCGTGTCAGACAATTGGATCGTCTGGCTCACGTCGCCACAAGACACGATGACTGAACTGCCGTCACTATTGCCGTTAGATGCGATCCAGTTCTTGGCATTGAAAACGACGGTTACAGTTGAGGTGAGTGGTAACTCGGGAGAAATGAGGTAGCCGATGGCTGCACTCGTGCCCACTTTCAAGCTAGTGCCTGCTGCGGTATAAACCTTATATCCTGTCCAACCCTTATTGTCGGTGTAGTCGTCAAGTGATGAGCCGACATCGGTATAGCCATCGGATGTGGCCGTGACTTTAGAAAAGTTCTCTGTCATTAGCAGGGTGGCAGTCTCGTCACCAGGCACGGCAATGCGATTGACCTTAAGGGTGTAGCTGGATACATTCTCGACAGCGGTCCAGTCGGCTCGGAAAGCCGTTGCTTCAACTGCCGTCTCGTCAACAGTTAACATGACGGGAACTTCTTTGGTGATAGGTTCAGGGATGTCACTGCCGCTCGACCATGGGGTGTGTTGCTTGGTGCCCCAGATGTGTTCTGCCAGTTCGGGATGATCGACAAAGGGGTTGCGGTTGCCCTGTTTAACATACACAGCCTCGTTACGGTTGATCTCTTTGGCGCTAACGGGGTCGGCACGGTGCCACTCCATGAGAAGCTGCATCGACCAATCAGAGAACGCCTGGTAGTTGTTGCTGGCGTAATCCAATTGTGCACACCCGGGCCACGTGCCCACCTTACTCTTGTAGCAGGTGACCATATAGAAATAGATACGGGCAAAGTCTCCCTTGTATTCATCGTCGGGCTCAAACACGGTCTGTGTGTAGCCATTGTAAGTGCTTTTTCCCAATTTGCCCAGCATGGTCACGCCCATATCCTCGTTGGTGTAGGTGATGCCGCCTGCACACACGCCGTAAGGGTTGTTGCTGCGGCGCTGGTTGACGTATCCATCGGTGGGAATGAGCATGGTCAGGTCGGTGTACATCGGGTATTCCTCTCCTCCAAACCAGCTCTTGGGGAATGAATGCTCGCGGTTAATCCCCTGTCCCACATAGGAGGCACTGCCCACGTGATAGGAATAATAATTGTACTTGCAGGTGGAATACATGTCGATGTAGTAGCCGTCGTTACCGGTATCGGTGGAATCGAACGCTTGCCACAAGTCATTGTAGCCCAGTTGGGTGTGGGGGTAAATGATACCTTCTAGGGCAGTCATCAGTGGTTCGTCTTGCTTGCCCTCGGCATTGGTGTAATAACCATTAGGGATGTCGGCCAGCGACATCATCGCTGTGAGTATGCTCAATAGCAGTAGGGTGTTGATTCTTTTCATTATAATACTTTTTTTTATTTTTTTATTTTTTTTATTTGGTGATTATTGAGTCATAGATGGTGTCAAACAGATGTCTGAAGGCTTTTTCATCGGCAAGGGTCTGGCGAAACTCTTCCAGCCGTCGGGCATTGTCGCCTTGCGGAATCCACAATTTGAGGTAGCCGCCGTAGTCATATTTCTCGCGCATGTGATCCATCAGGCGGTGATATTGACGCTCGCGGTCCAGGCCTGGCTCGTGTTTCATGCCATATAGCAGGGCTCGGCGCACGATCGTCTCGCTGTCAATGATGCGGTCGGCCTCGGCAACGATGCGCCCATAGATGGTGCGGGGCTCGTGGCCACTCGATGCGCGGTGATCCTCGGCGGCATCGGCTATGATGTCGATTTCACTCTCGCTGAACCACTTGCGCAGCCGATTGTCCTCACGCACGATGCGGGCGCTGTGGGTGTGATGCTGGTCACGGCCATAGGCGAGACCCAGGTCATGATAGGCTGCGGCGACAAGCAGGAGGCATTGATCCACCTCGGGATAATATTGGGCCAATGTCAGAGCTTGAGAAATGACAGTCTGGACGTGGTCTCGGCCATGCCCTGCATCAAAATCATCGTAACGAGGAACAATCTCCCGTTGCACAAAATCCGTTATTTCCTCAAGTGTCCTCATCTGCATTTGGTTTTGAGCATTGTTGTTGAAGCGCTGCCTCGCGCGGGGCATTATTCTCTATATTCTGCCTCGCGGTTGTATTCACCATGATAAATGGCGACGAGTTGATCACAGGTCTTGATGGTGAGTTGGATATCCCGCTTGAGGTTCTTCTGGTGCCTCAAGCCCACGAGCCATGCTGGTAAGCCAATGGGGAATAGGGCAGCGAGCACTGTTCCTACGGCCTTGCTGGTCGTGGGGTGGTAGGTGAGCAGTTGGCGTATGACGGGGAAATCCATCGCCTTGTTGAGCACCATCTGGTCACGGGAGTTGGACAGATAGTCAACCACCCCGTCCACCTGCTCGGCAAGGGCCTTGATGGCGGTCTTGTCATATCCTTGCTGCCAGTAGTCGAGATAACGCTGGCGGCCTGGATACCGGTCGAGGAACTGCTGGCACGATGCCTTGAGCGAGTCAATTTGTGCCAATGCCTCGCAAGATACCACCTCGTTGATAATCACCTCCTTGGCAGCGAGCTTGCGGGTCTGGTGCAGGCCTGTGAATCGGCGCAGGAAGTTGAGCCAGGCGTCGGGGTTGAATACTGCGGAGTCGTTGACGGCTTTCTTGGTCAGGAAAATTCCTAGCGGTAACAGCACTGCCGAGCTGAGCCAGATGCCCTGCCACACGGGCCAGCGTCCGTCACGGGCCAGTTTATAGCCCATGTTGTCAATGATGTAATAGACAATAAACAGGATGACCGAGATGACGATGGGCATTCCCAGTCCGCCCTTGCGGATGATGGCGCCCAATGGGGCTCCGATAAAGAAGAAGATGAGACAGGCCAGCGAGAGGGTGAATTTCTTCATCAGCTCAATCTGGTGACGGCGTATCACGTAATTGTCATCGTTGACCGTGTAACCTTGGAACTGCAAGTCCTGCATCGATGTGGTGGTGTGCATCAAGGCCTGGTTGATGACCTGTTGCTGCTCGGACCGTGGTAACTCCTTGATCAGGTCTTCGAGCTTTACCGGCTTGTCGAGTTGAACTTCTTGAATGGGTTCGGTGTGCGCCTTGCCATCTTTAAATATGGTGCGCTGGGAGGGCAGGCCGCAAACGGGCTTCTGCCGCAGATTGTTCACGATCACCGTGGCCGCCGAATCCACCTTCAGCCTCATGGAGTCGATGGTCTGCTGCAATTGTGTGATATTCTTTCCCACATATTGGGACTTCATCTTCTCGTCGTCCATGCGGGTGAAGTTGGCATCGTATGGGATGAGGATTTCTTTGTCATGGAACGTCTCACGGCGGTACAGGTCTCCGCTCATGCCGCTCACGCCACCGCCACCTTTCATTTCCTCATACCAGGCTCCCTTGAACAGGGTGAGCACCAGGTGACGCTTGTCTTGGGTCATGCTCAGCCGTCCCGAGTCAGCCGCCACGATGCGTGGAAACATGGTGCCGTTCGACACATCATAGATGAGCATGTTATAGAGCATGTCACGCTCCTTGTCCTTGCGCTTGACATAGATGTTGTATCCTGGAATCTGGCTATAGACGGTACCCTCGGGGATGTCAAGGGTGGGGGAGGTCTGACGCATCGAGAACAGCAGGGTCCACATCTTGACCTGGGACTTGGGCAAGGCGTTGTTCATGAAGAAGAATGCCCCGATGGCGACAAAGGCCATCAGGATGGCAATGGGCTTCATGATGGTGGTCAACGAGATGCCCGATGACTTGAGGGCGGTCAGCTCGATGTGCTCACCCAGGTCGCCAAAGGTCATCAGCGCTGCCAGCAAGATGCTCAATGGCAGGGCCAGCGGCAGCAGCGACAGGGCGGCGTGGAAAAAGAGTTCGGCTATCAGGTCGATGCTCAGTCCCTTGCCCACCAGCTCGTCGATGTACCTCCACAGGAACTGCATGATGACGATGAACAGGCAGATGCAGAATGTCATCAAGAATCTGGGCAAGAATCTTGACAGCATAAACGTGTATAATCTCTTAATTTTAAACATGAGCCTCCTCTGGCAGCAATTAACGCGGCAAAATTACAAAATTCTTTGCAATTCCACGCTATTTCTAGTCCCTAGTTTCTAGTCCCTAGTTTCTAGTTGGCATCCGCAAACACCTAAAGCCTAAAGCCTAAAGCCTAAAGCCTAAAGCCTAAAGCCTAACACCTAAAGCCTAAAACCTAAACAACTGAAAAAAAATTATTACCTTTGCACCCTTGTGAAAGACGCGGCCCGACATATCGTGTGCTTGATGGCGTTACTGGCCTCTGCCCTGGTGACCATGGGACAGCAGGCTGCGGTGACGCAGATAACGGGGCTTGTGCGCGACTCGGTCTCGCATGAGCCGATCGCCTATGCGTCCATCGTGTTGAAGGGAACCAGCGAGGGCACCCTGGCTAATGACAAGGGAGGTTTCACGATCATGACCCGTGCCAGCTTCAACACGTTGCGTGTCACGGCAATGGGCTATGCCGGCAAGGACGTTCCCATTCGCGCGGGCCAAGGCAGTGTCGTGCTCGTTGACCTCTCACCCAGTGGCGTCGAGCTGGGGGAAGTCGTTGTGCACAAGGGCAAGGAGAAATACAGTAAGAAGAATAATCCGGCTGTGGATATGATCAAGCGGCTGCGGGCACGGCGTGACGACAACGACCCGCGGCGCCAGCCCCATTATGGCTATACGCAATATGAACGCATGATGGTGGGCTTGGGTGACCTGGATGAGGTGATCCGCAAGCCCGAGGATCAACAGTGGATTAGGGAGTATGCCGACACGTCATTGCTCACCGGTAAACGCGTGTTGCCGTTTTCCATCAAGGAGACCGTTGCCCGTGATTACTACAGCAGCAATCCCGATGCCCACAAGCAGGTGATCCTGGGCGTGAAGAGTGCCGGGCTGGACGAGAAGATTGACCAGGAGAACATCAAGAAAGTGCTTGATGACTTCATGGGCGAGGTGAATATTTTCCAGAACGATGTCACGCTGTTGACCAACCGCTTTGTCAGCCCGCTGTCGCGCATCGCCGTGGACTTCTATAAGTTCTATCTCAATGACACCGTCGTGGTCGATGGTGAGCGGTGTGCGGTATTGAGTTTTGTGCCCTTCACGCCACAGACGTTTGGATTCCTGGGACGCCTGTATGTGTCGCTTGAGGACACCACCATGTTTATCAAGCGCGTGTCGATGGGTGTCCCCTATGATATCAACCTCAACTATGTGGAGCGCATGAGCATCGTGCAGGACTATGAGCGTGCCCCGGACGGATCGCGTCTCAAGGTGCGCGACAATGTGGAAGTGAGCATCAAGCTGATGCCCGGGGTGCCCGAGCTCTTTGCCCGTCGCGAGACGACCTACCGCGACCACAACTTTGAGCGGCCACAGGGGGGCGTGTTCAATGGCAAGGCCGAGCGCACCGTCGATAACCATGCGCCCTACATGCCCGATGAGTTCTGGCAGGAATACCGCCCTGCCGGGGTGCGAGCCACCACTGCCACCGCCAGGGGACTGATGCAGCGCCTGCGTGGCTCCAAGCTGTTCTATTGGGCCGAGCAAGCCGTGGTGGTGCTCGTCAACGGCTATGTGCCCACGGCCAGGGTGAGCAAGCTGGACCTGGGACCCCTGAACACCCTCATCAGCGGCAACTCGCTGGAGGGCGTGCGGTTGCGCTTGGGAGGAATGACCACAGTCAACTTGAGCCGCCATTGGTTCGCCCGTGCCTATCTGGCCTACGGTACGCGCGACCGCAAGTTCAAGTACATGGGCTCGCTGGAGTATTCCTTTACCCCCAAGCGGGCGATGGATCAGGAGTTTCCCATCCACAGCCTGCGCCTCACCCACCGCTATGACGTCGATAAGCTGGCCCAGCACTACCTCTACACCAACCAGGACAACGTTTTCCTCACCCTCAGGCGCCACAAGGACGTGAGGATGCAATACCTGCGCACCACCCGTCTGGAATACCGTCACGAGTGGTACAACCACCTGTCCATTGCCCTGGGCCTGGAGCACAACATCCACGAGGCGACACGGTATGTGCCCTTCATCAGTCCCGACGGGAGCTCCCGCCAGCGCTACACCCAGGCGGGCTTTACCATCCAGCTGCGGTATGCCCCGGGCGAGACCTTCTACCAGGCACGTTCCTACCGCATCCCCATCAACATGGACGCTCCCATCATCACCCTCAACCACACCTACATGCCCCGTGGACTGATGGGTAGCCTCTACGAGGTCAACAAGACCGAGTTGGGGTTACAGAAACGGTTCTGGTTCTCGGCCTTCGGCTATGCCGACGTCATCCTCAAGGGCGAGAAAGTGTGGAGCCGCGTGGCCTATCCCGACCTGTTGATGCCCAACGTCAACCTCTCTTACACCATCCAGCCCGAGGCCTTCGCCCTGATGAAGCCCATGGAATTTATCAGCGACCAAGCCCTCACGTGGGACTTGACCTACTGGGGCAACGGCGTGCTGATGAACCGCCTGCCGCTCATCAAGCGGCTGCGCCTGCGCGAGGTCATCACCCTGCGCGGCATCTGGGGCTCATTGAGCGAAAAGAACGCCCCGCAACGGCAAGTGATGGGCTCCGCCTCGCCCCTGCGCGGCATTTTCCTCTTCCCCACCGACGCTCCCTGCCAGCCCCTGGCAGGCAAACCCTACATCGAGATGGGCGTGGGCCTCGACAACATCCTCACCGTGCTGCGCATCGACTACGTGTGGCGCCTCACCCACCGCCAGCACGCCGCCAGCGACCGCCACGGCATCCGCATCGCCCTCCACCTCAACTTCTAGAACCTCTCAAGCCCCCCATATATCCTCATTTGCAAAACCGTGAGTCAGTCACCCTCTCATGGGCGGCTTCCATTTTTTCCATTTTTTCCACCAACACACGGGTAACTGGTCAGCCAACGGAGCCCCACGCTAAGACACTAAGTCATTTATTATCAAAGAACTTAGCGCCCTGGCGTGAGATTTATGGCAGGCCGAGAAAAAGGATTCTTCATCTGAAGCCCGTTAGGGCTGGCCAGGTTATAGGCAGGCGGTGCAGTGAGGCGAAGCCGAACGGAACCCCTGCATCAAGTCGGCACCCCCAATATTTAGCCCCATCGGGGCGGCAGGCTCATCATCATCAACTCTCTGCCGCCCCGATGGGGCTTGGGCGAGAGCCTTGACAATCGCAGGGGTTGCACTCGGTTTCGCCTCGTTACACCCCTGCCTATGCCCTGGTCGTCCCTAACGGGACTATCCCCGGACACCAATCATTTATTATCAAAGAACTTAGCGCCCTGTCAATGCTCAATAATGGTTTCAATACTCGTGATAGTAGGAATCGACATAGACATCATCGACTTTCCACCCCTGGCACTCTAGCAGCATCAACTTGAGTTGCTGGCGTCTTGCACGGTCGATTGATGGGTCCTTGAGATCCTGCTCGATGTAGCGGGCGAGTTGCTCTAGCAGTCGAGGCACCATGAAGTGCTGGTTTCTATACAGCTTCTCGATGTCGGCACTGCTGTCATGCAACTCACGGTTGTAGCAGCCCGAGCCATCAACGCCCTCGGTGTAATTATCGGTTCCCACGGTGGATTCATGCCTCAAGGTGACGAACACTTCCACGTTGACGACGATGGGTTCAGGATCGGGTGGTTGATTCCAGGGAGCGTCTGCATTGTCGGCTCCGGCTGGGTAGTTATAATTGTCGTTCATTTTTTATGATAGTGTTTTAGTTGGTGAAACAATCGGCGATGGCATTCATGCATTGCAGCCTTGCTGTGATATCCTCGTGGGGTTGGCCTTTCTTGAGGTGGACCGAGTAAAGGATGATCAAGCTGCCGTCATTCAAGGCAAGGTAGAGACTGGCATCGATCGAGTCGCCGCTATTCACTCTCACCTCCATGACGAGGTCATGCACGGGAGCGACCCTGGCCTGGATGGTGTGGACAGCGTCGAGCGCTTTGCCCAGTGTCATTGCCGCGCTGGGATTGAATCGGGGGTGTTCTTGCTGATTTTCCATTTTTTATTTATATTTATAGATGATAAATGCGTGAATAGATCACAAAGTCGGCGATGTCCCACTTGGCAAGCCGCTTGGCGGCATTAGCCATCTTCTCCAGCTTGTCGCTCACGGTGATATCAAGGCCGCTTTTACTCAGCTCGACAGCGGTTTTTCTCCATTGCTCAAGGGTGTAGCTATAAACGCTGCCCTTGCCCCGCTTGTTGTCGAGGTCGGGATAGGCGATAATCCTCCTGCCTGCCAGTGGCAGGAGCATCCTGCCGTTGAAGTTGTCTAGACTGCCCGTGGCCATCCACAACATGGACGGGTCGTTGACCGCCATGACGATGGCCGATTTCTCGCTCTCGACGATGCCGATGGGCAGGTCGGGCTTCTCGTGGAGCAGGTGCAGCCCGAACAGGCATTGCCCGTTGGCGGGGAACATGACCATGGGGTTATATCGCTTGTCACGGTGCCCGTTGCTCTTGTAGTAGATGCGCTTGGCGTTGACGATGTTATAGTTCTCATCCACTTGCCAGAAGATGAGTGAATCGGCCACAGTGCCGTTGAGGATGGCGTTGAAGCCCAGCAGGTAGTCGCTGGCGGCATCGAGCACCGCTTGTTGCGGGAACAGGTTGAGCATCAGGTCGGTCAACGGGCATAGCCCCCTGAGTGAGCGCCCGCCCAGCTGGCTGCGCTTGAATTTTTCTTTATCTATCATGACTGTTGTTGTTTTGTTGATGGTTTTTACTTGAAACTTGACTGGAGCGCCCTTGCGGTAACGCCGGTTGTCGATAAGAATGCCATGGCGACGGCAGGCCGCCTTGACATAGGGCATGTGGGCCCGTGAACCGTCGGCTTGCCTCAGGGCACGGTCAAAGCAGTGCTCGCTGTCGCGGCGGGAGTAGTCGGGCCACACGCTGGCGATGAGGTGAAAGGCCTCCCTGCCCGCCTCGCCAGCGCCATCGGCGATGTCCCGTGCCACAGCGGTCCATGACTGGCGGGTGGGGGCGATGTCGATGCCCCGTGCGACGAGGTCGCTGGCGAGCTGGTCGATGTCAACGGGGTAGTAATAGCCCGATCTAGGGGAGCGCTTTCTCGATTTCATCGGCTGCTTGCTTTGTGAATGTGGTGTCCTGCCCGTCACCGCCCTCATCGGTGGCCGTGTCGGCCTCTTCGGTGTCGGCTACTGCGGCCATGGCGATGATGGTGTTGGCGCCATCCCTGGCCTTGATGATGATGCCCAGCTTGAGGGCGGTGGTGATGTGCTTCTTGGCCGTGGCGATCTTCAAGCCCATCACCTGGCTCATCACCTGGGCTACCCGGGTAGAGACAAACCAGTGTTGACCGGGGAACTCATCCTGTAGCTGGTGGAAGGCCAGCGTGAGCAGGTTTTTCTCAAAGTGGTAGCGTGACCACCACTTGCTGGTGTGACTGCCCGAGAGCACCTGTTCGCCACTGGGAACACGCTTGCGCGCGCCGTCACGGTCGATGGGGAGCACCTTGATGGGCTTGACGGGGGGAACTTTAACGGCTGGTGCCGCCGAGCCTGCCCTGTCCGTCACGGTCTTTTCCAGTTCGGCAAGGGCGTTTTCCACATTCTTCCCATAGCGGGGCTTGCGGTTGACCATAAAGCCGTCGTTAAACACAGTGATGACAAGTACCTGATTGTCGCTGGAGAGGTACTGTTTTCTTAACTCGTTGATGATTTCAATCATGTCCATGATAGTTATTAGTTGTTAGTTGTTAGTTGTTAGTTGGCATCCGCCTAAAGCCTAAGACCTAAAGCCTAAACGATTTCAAATTCATAATCCTCGGGGTCATAGCCTGCATACTCTTTAGCTTCACGGATGGCTTCCCATGCGCTGGAGCTCTCAGTGAAGTAGCAGTCCACGGTTTCCCCAGTCTTGATGTCGATGATGTCGATTGTAAATTCCATGATAGTTGTTAGTTTTTTTAGTTTCTAGTCCCTAGTTTCTAGTTTCTAGTTGGCATCCGCAAACGCCTAAAGCCTAAAGCCTAAAACCTAAAGCCTAAAAAATGATACCCCTGTACTCGTGGAAAAAATGGAATGGATGGAATGGTTGGAATTTTCCATTTTTTATTTTTTCCATTTTTTACATCAATATATATTATAAAGGAGTATTGCTGTCGCAATACTGTGGCGACAAGCGATAGGTGACACCGTTATCGCTCTCGAGGATTTTTTGCTCAATGGCTTCGTTGACATATTGATAGGCCTTGCTCGTCTTGCACATGCCTTGCTCGGTCATGTGCTTGACGATGTACTTGCGCTGGCATTCCCGCGCGCCGTTCTGCATGACCTGCCGCATGGTGGTGATGAGCTGTTGCTGCTCGCTTTGCTTCTTCAACTCCTCGGCCTGCTGGCGGTCGGCAGCGGCATCGACGGGAACGCCGTCAAGCCCGATCTTGAAGACGAAGTCTTCACACTGGCGGTGGCGTGACACCTGGTGGGAGACGATAAACAGGTTGGAGACTTTCTCGACGCTGAACACGTCGCTGCACTTCTGGAACAGCATGGTACCCAGGTGGCCTTTCATGGCCTTGTCCTGCTTGGACTTGTTCTGGTGCATGACCACGACGATGCAGCAATTGTTCTCATTGGCCAGCGCGGCCAGGTTGTTGACCACCGTCTGACTCTCGATCACGTCATTGTAGTTGTAGATCAAGTCGGCAATACCGTCGATAATGACCATGTCGGGGCGGTCGCTGGCAATCGTCTGGCTGATAAAGTCCAGCCTGGTGATTTCGTTGGTGTTATTGTCCATATTCTCGATGCAAGCGTTACGCAGGCAATAGACTTTGATGTCGTCGTGCCGGTGCTCGCTGGTCATCGAGTTAATCACCTTGAGAATGCGGGCGGTGTCGCTCACTGCCTGCTCGGTGTCATAGAACTGCACCTTGCCGCTGGGTTTCAACGCTCGCACTGCGCCAAAACCGTTTGCCCCCAGGAAGACGGCGCTCAGGATGTCACAGAAGAAGGTCTTGCCGTTCTTCCACTTGGCGCTCAAGGCGACGAGGTTACCCTTGGGCATGGTGGGCACGCCCCCGATCTCGATGAGATAGTCGGGGTCGGGGTAGTCGATGTTGCGGTCAATGCAATACTCCCTTTTCTTCTTCTCGATGAAGGTTTCTTGAGCGGCAAGCTGCTCACGGTCGAGCCGTAGCTCATTGATGAAATCATTGTTGTTCATGGTAAATTTGTGTTTTTAATGGATTTGATGCCAGTTGAGCATGGATGCCTCGCTGGCAAACTGTGATTAATAAATCTGTTGTGGGTGCAAAGGTATATCAATAATTGTAAAGTAACAAATAATTTCGTGAAAAAATTTGCATCACACCATCTTTACATTATTATATATGGTTATTTTATTAACAAAATGATGAAATTTCACCAATAATACTTGCAATCGGTCTATTGATGTTGTAATTTTGCATCCACAAATCATTAAATCCAATATCATGAAGACACAATTATTGATAGAAAATGAAAAACGCATTCAACAGCTGCAAGAGCAGTATGACCCCGAACTTGGCATTCATTGTCAGGGTGATCGGGTTGATTGTAATGGTGCTCGTGTGCCAGTGACCCTGCTTGAGGAGTGTCCCGATTACATGAACATGACCAGCATCGAGCAGCAGCGGGCGAGAATCAGGCACGACTTTGAATACTGGTGCTGGCGCTGCGTCAAGATCATCGACAAGATGTCGGGCCGTCTCATCCCCTTTGTCCTCAATCGCCCGCAACGCAAGCTGCTGGCTGCCATGGAGGAGCAGCGGCTGTCGGGTCAGCCCGTGCGCATTATCCTGTTGAAGGCCCGCCAGTGGGGCGGCTCCACGCTGGTGCAGATGTATATCGCCTGGCTCCAGATTGCCGCTGGCAAGGGGCGTAACTCGGTCATCGTGGGACACAAGCGCAATAGCAGCTTTGCCATCAAGCAGATGTTCAAGACCATGCTGGCCAATTATCCGCCCGAGATGCTTGACGAGGGCGAGCAGTTGAAGCTCAAGAACGTGCCCGACAGCAAGGACATTCAGGAACTCACCACAAGGGATAGCCTCGTCTGCCTGACCAGCAGCTACTCGCCCGACTCGGCCAGGGGATTGAACCTGTCGCTGGCCCACCTGAGCGAGGTGGCCTTCTGGAACGCTAACCGCAACATCGACCCTAACGACCTGATACGCACCGTCACGGGCACCATCCCCATGGCAGCAGGCACGGTCATCGTGATGGAGAGCACGGCCAACGGCACCAACTCCTTTTTCTACACCGAGTGGCAACGGGCGGTGGAGGGCAGGAGTGCCTTCAAGCCCGTGTTTGTCGCCTGGCATGAAATCGACATCTATCAGTTGCCCCTCGACGATGATTTTGACCTGGACCAGTGTGATGACTACGAGCGGGCACTGTGGGAGCAGGGCTGCACGCTGGAGCAGGTCAACTGGTACCACGAGAAGCGCAAGGAGTACAGCGAGCACAACCTGATGAAAGCCGAGTTTCCCAGCAACGCCCACGAGGCGTTTGAGAACAGTGTGGAACACGTCTTCTCGACCATGGAGCAAGAACAGATCATCGAAGCCATCGAGGCGCCGCGGGAGCAGACGTCGAGCGGCTGGGACATCTGGCAAGGGATAGAACACGGGACAACAGCGTCGCCCGCCAGTCGCAATGATGAAGTGTGGCAAATGCCTAACCCCGTCCGTCGAGGGCTCAGTAGCCGTTATCTGGCCATGTTGACCATCGGTAGCGAGACCGACGTGAATCTGCCCACGGTGATGAGCATTTGGGACACCAACCGTGACAACTCGGGCAAGCCCGGGCGTCCGTCACTGGTCGCCCAGTGGGTGGGCAATAAACCGCTCAACCTGCTGGCCGTCGATGCCATGAGGGTGGCGGGAAGCTATGACAACGCCTTGCTGGTCATCGAGAATAATGATATCGAGTCGAGGCAGAGCAACCGTCAGCAGGGCACCTTTGTCCAGAATGAGTTGTTCATGAAATACCGCAACCTCTACTTCAATGAGCGCCGCGGCAATGTGCTGGAGGTGGATAAGAAAAACTTCTCGTTGATGTTCTATGAATTGATATTGAGTGCCAAGAATAACCTGTATTGTGACCGTGACAAGACGGCAGCCACGGCGATAGCCCACATGACCCTGTTACCCAATGGCCGCTATTATGCCGAACACCGTGAGCATCAGCAGTATCTCGTGAATCGGGCCGAGGCGCTGTTCATCGTCAGGGAAATCGCCTTGAAGTCAACCGCACCCTATACGCCCGCCGACATCTTGCGTCTGCAAGGCTACGGACTGTAAAAACCCCGTGTGCTCGTGGAAAAATGGAAAAAATGGAAACCGCCAGTTTGGGCGTCAGGGACATGGTTTTCTGGCGCCTCACTGTATCTAGGCTGGTTGTTGATAACTTTTTTTTGTGGGGTGGGTAAAATGGTGTAATTTTACGCTCTTAAACTAGTTAGGCTTTAGGCTTTAGGCTTTAGGCTTTAGGCTTTAGGCTTTAGGCTTTAGGTTTTAGGTTTTAGGCATTAGGCTTTAGGTTTTAGGTTTTAGGCTTTAGGCGTTTGCGGATGCCAGCTAGAAACTAGGAACTAGAAACTAGGGACTAGAAACTAAAACAACTAACAACTAACAACTAAGAACTAACAACTGAAAAAAATATGATACCATTTGTACATCTGCATGTGCATTCCCAGTACTCGATCCTTGACGGGCAGGCACCGGTCAAGGCGCTGGTCGATAAGGCGATTGCCGACGGTATGCGCGGCATGGCGATTACCGACCACGGCAACATGTTTGGCATCAAGGAGTTCCACGACTATGTGAACAAGCTGAACAAGCAGCGTGGCAAGGAGGGCTTGGAGGCGTTCACGCCCATCTTTGGCTGCGAGGTGTATGTGGCATGGAAGGACCGCCATGACCGCAACGACAAGCGTGACAACGGCAATCACTTGATCCTGCTGGCCAAGAACCTGAAGGGCTACAAGAACCTGATCAAGATTGTGTCCCATGCCTGGACCGAGGGCATGTATTACCACCCCCGCACCGACCACAGCGAGCTGGAGAAGTACCACGAGGGCATCATCTGCTGCTCGGCCTGCCTGGGCGGTGAGGTGCCGCAACTGATCATGGGTGGCCAGATGAACCAGGCGCGGGAGACGGTGAAGTGGTTCAAGGGCGTGTTTGGCGACGACTATTATCTGGAGCTGCAACGCCACAAGGCGACCGTGGCGCGTGCCAATCATGAGACCTACGAGAAGCAATGCCTGGTCAACGACGCGTTGATCAAGCTGGCCCGTGAACTGGACATCAAGCTCATCTGCACCAACGACTCCCACTTTGTCAACGAGGAGGATGCCGATGCCCATGAGCGCCTCATCTGCCTCTCGACGGGCAAGAAGCTGACCGACGAGAACGTGATGCTCTACAGCAAGCAGGAGTGGTTCAAGACCCAGGAGGAGATGAACGGCGTGTTTGCCGACATTCCCGAGGCGTTGCAGAACACCAATGAGATACTGGACAAGGTGGAGATCTACAGCATCGACCACGGTCCCATCCTGCCCGATTTCCCCTTGCCTGAGGGCTTTAAGGACGCGGATGAGTACCTGCGCTACCTGGTGTATGAGGGTGCCAAGGAGCGCTGGCCCGAGCTGACCGATGAGCAGCGGGAGCGGCTGGACTTTGAGCTGGAGACGATCAAGAACATGGGTTTCCCGGGCTACTTCCTCATCGTGCAGGACTACATCAGGATGGCGCCCAAGCTGGGCTGCACCGTGGGGCCTGGCCGTGGCTCGGCAGCGGGCTCGGCAGTTGCCTACTGCCTGGGCATCACCAAGATTGACCCGTTGAAGTATGACCTGCTGTTTGAGCGTTTCCTGAACCCCGACCGTATATCGTTGCCCGATATCGATACCGACTTTGATGACGATGGCCGTGCCGCGGTGCTGAATTATGTCACCGAGAAATATGGTGCCGAGAAGGTGGCCCACATCGTGACCTATGGCACGATGGCCGCCAAGAGCGCCATCAAGGATGTGGCCCGCGTCGAGGACTTGCCCTTGCCCGAGAGTGACCGCCTGGCCAAGTTTATCCCGTCGTCGCCCAACGAGATGCCCGAGCAGAAGAATGGCAAGAAATACAAGATCACGGTGAAGAACTGCCTGGAGTGCTTCCCCGAGTTCCGCGCCGAGCTCGATAACCAGGATCCGCGTGTGGGCGAGACCATCCGCTTTGCCGAGAAGCTGGAGGGCAGCGTGCGCAGCACGGGTGTGCACGCCTGCGGCGTGATCATCGGTCGTGACGACATCACCGACTGGGTGCCCGTGAGCACGGCCACCGACAGCGATGGCGAGAAAATCATCGTGACCCAGTATGAGGGCGGTGTGATCGAGAGCACGGGGCTGATCAAGATGGACTTCCTGGGGCTGAAGAACCTCACGATCATCAACGAGGCCCTGGCCAATATCAAGCTCAACCACGGTAAGGAAATCGATATCGAGAAGATCCCTATCGATGACCCCAAGACCTACGAGCTGTATTGCAAGGGGCAGACGTCGGGCACGTTCCAGTTTGAGAGCGCCGGTATGCAGAAGTACCTCATCGAGCTGCATCCCACCTGCTTTGAGGACCTGATTGCGATGAATGCCCTGTATCGCCCGGGTCCCATGGATTACATTCCCTCGTTTATCAACCGCAAGCAGGGCAGGGAACCCATCGAGTATGACATACCCTGCATGGAGAAGTACCTCAAGGAGACCTACGGCATCACGGTCTATCAAGAGCAGGTGATGCTGCTGTCGCGCCAGCTGGCGGGATTCACCCGTGGCCAGAGCGACACGTTGCGCAAGGCGATGGGTAAGAAGCAGATCGAGAAGATGAACGAGCTGGAGGCACTGTTCTATGAGGGCGGCGAGAAGAATGGGCACGACAAGAAGGTGTTGAACAAGATTTGGGAAGACTGGAAGAAGTTTGCCTCCTATGCCTTCAACAAATCACACGCCACCTGCTACAGTTGGGTAGCCTATCAGACGGCCTATCTCAAGGCCAATTACCCCAGTGAGTACATGGCCGCCGTGCTGAGCAGTAACCTCAACAACGTGGATAAACTGTCCAAGTACATGGACGAATGCCGCTCGATGGGCATTCAGGTGCTGGGGCCTAACATCAACGAGAGTTACAAGAACTTCAGCGCGACCAGGGATGGCCGCATCCGCTTCGGCCTTGCAGGTATCAAGGGCGTGGGAGCCAGCTGTGTTGACGCCATTGTCGAGGAACGTGCCAAGAACGGCAACTACAAGGACATCTTTGACTTTGTGCAGCGCATCAACCAGGGTGCCTGCAACCGCAAGGCGCTGGAGTCGATGGCACTTGCTGGAGCGTTTGACGACTTCAAGGAAATCAAGCGCGAGGACTTCTTTGAGACAAATCCCCGAGGAGAATCCTATAGCGAGACGCTCATGAGGTTTGGCCAGCGTTACCAGGCCAGTCAACAGGAGATGCAGAACTCGTTGTTCGGTGCCTTTGGCGCTATCGAGGTGGCTACACCGCCCATTCCCCATGCCGAGCCATGGTCACAGCTGGAGCGCTTGAACCGTGAGCGGGACCTGGTGGGAATGTACCTGTCGGCCCATCCGCTGGATCCCTACTACATGGAGGTCACCTATGGCTGCGACACCCCGTTGGCCGAGGTCAACACCCGCAGCGACAAGCTTGATCATGAAATCACGATGGGTGGTCTTGTCGTTGATTTCCAGACCCGCATGGGCAAGAAGGGCGGCCAGTTTGGCATCCTCAAGATTGAAGACTACTCGGGCTCAACCGATTTTATGCTGTTTGGTAACAAGTTTGTGGATTATCAGAAGTTCGGTGTCCCTGGCCTGGCTGTCGTCGTGCGGGGAGCCTTTGAGAAGGGATTTAGCAATAATGTGAGGTTTAACGTCCATTCCATCGACCTGCTCGACAACCTCAAGGGCAAAATGGTGAAAAACCTGGTCATCACCCTCAAGGATGACGACTTGGGCAATGTGGAGTTCCTGAAATCCAACCTAGGGGCACAGGGCGACAACCGGTGTGACCTTTACTTCCGCATGAAGGATCAGGCGAGCGGTAATTATGTCATGTTGCGTTCCAAGAAGCCCATTGCGGTCGATAAACACTTGATGGATGCCCTGAAAGAGGCCGAAATTCAATTCAAAATCAATGCCCGCCTGTAACGTGTTGCGGCTTGGCATTATAATTGCTAACATATAATCGAAATAACCCAATTATCAACCAACTTAAAAAAAAGAAAAATTAAAAGAAATGGCTACTGTTATTAATGACACTAACTACAAGGAGTTACTGGAATCGGGCAAACCCGTCGTGATTGACTTCTGGGCACCCTGGTGTGGCCCCTGCCGCAGCATCGCTCCCATCGTCGAGGAGTTGGCAACCGCCTATGAGGGCCGTGCCATCATCGGCAAGTACAATGTGGATGATGATACCGACCTGGGCGTGGAATACGGCATCCGCAATATCCCCACGATGTTGTTCTTTGACAAGGAAGGCAAGATGGTGGATAAGCACGTGGGCACCATCACACGCGATGCCCTGGCTGCCAAGATTGACGCCTTGCTGTAAAAATCGGCTGACTGTAATTGAATCCCAAATAGAGGTGGACGCGTCCTGAACGGGTGGGTCCATCTCTTTAGTTTACCAGTTGGGGCTGTCACCACGGGACCAGTCGATGTGGTAGCCGATGGTGGATAACTCGTTGTCGAGCGCCTGGATGCCTTGGGCCGATTCTGCCCCCAGGGCGGCCTTGTTGTCATAGAGGGCATACTGCTTGCGGTGATCCTCGGGCGAGAGGTTGGGCATCACGACATTGGCTCCAGCAAGGATTCCTCGCAGCCTGCCATCGGGTGACAACGTTGCCATGGCGGTGGTGCTGGGAATCAACGACCAGGGCAGGGCAAGGCGCATGATGGCATACAGGCGGGCTGTCATGTCAACGCTGCCAGCGGGAAAACGGGCTAGCGGTGTGTCATGCTGTGGAATAAAGGGGCCAATGCCAATCATCTGGGGCTTGAATTGCACGAGATATTGGATGTCCTCAACCATGCTTGCAAGGCTCTGGAAGGGGGACCCCACCATGATGCCCGCACCCACCTGATAGCCCAGCTCCTTGAGCCATTCCAGGCATTGCAGGCGATGACCGATGGTCATGCCGCGGGGATGAAGCAGGCCGTACAGCCGCTCGTTGTGGGTCTCGTGGCGTAATAAGTAACGGTTGGCACCTGCTTCACGCCACATGGCATAAGTCTCGCGTGGATGCTCGCCTAGCGACAGGGTGATGGCACAGTCGGGCCAGCCACGCCTGATGTCACTGACGAGGTCGGCAATCCATTGGCTACGCTCTTCGCCCCATTCTCCACCTTGCAGCACAAATGTGCGGAACCCGAGCTTGTATCCTTGCTCGCAGCAAGCCAGGACCTGCTCCCTCGTGAGTGTGTAACGGGAAACATGGCGGTTACTGCGGCGAATGCCGCAATACAAGCAATCGTTGCGGCACATGTTGGACAATTCGATTAACCCGCGCAGGTAGATGCCTGTACCGTAATGGGCCTGAGCCACCTCACGAGCTTGAGTCATGAGATATTCAACCACTTGAGAGTCACGTGTCATGAGCAGTGCCCTATATTGAGCTGGCTTCAACTCATGATGATGGCGCAAGGTGTCGATGAGTGTTTTCATCATTTGTCCAATCTATTGATGACATTGTTGAGCTGTTCACCCAGACCGATGGTGTAACCCTGGGAACAGAACACCACGCGGTTAAAAGTGTCGGCCAGTATAAAGATGGGCAGTTGGGACTTGTCGGTGAGTTTCATCTCTTGGACAATCTGCTGGAGGATGCTGCCGTCATTGTCGATACCGTAGATGATATTCTTGGGCAGTGTGCCATAATTTTCCTGACGGTACTTCTGAGCTTCTTTCTCGCTCTCGAACAGCAACACCATGGGTCGTCCCCATCTGTCGATTTCCTTGCTCATCTTGGCGATGTCACGCATGGCATGATTGGTCGGTTCCTGGCCAGTGTGCAATAGTCCCACGATAAAATAGCCGCGGCCAGTTTGGGACAGGATGCTGACGGCATCGCTAGACACGGGCGCAAAATGATTGTCGAGAAGCTGGAATTTAGATTCTGAATTGAAGTTGCCTATCACAGCCACGATTTCATCGCTCTGGCGCATTGTCAAGTGGATGGTAGTGGTTTCGCCAGGATTCACCTTGAAAATCCGGTTGGCAACCAGTACCTTGCCGCTTGCCGCACGGGTTCCGCTGGTGAGCATGTAAGTGCCGGCATCAAGCGGAGTGCCGTTCTGGAAAGTGTTGCTCCATGACGAACCATCTTCCAACCCTGAATCCCCCTCGTCATAGTTCAGCAATTGTGTGGTGCCGTCATCCATGATGCGGGAAATGGAGAAGTGGTTGTAATACTTGGGGTCATCGAGGGCTGGGGTAGGGGCGTAGCGCAATTTCAAGGTCCCGGTTTGGGCGTTCTGCTGCTGTTCTGTTTCAAAGTTCACGTCTTGCCAATCGCCCTGAGTGCGGTATTGAACCTTGCTAGTGATCGGATCCATGCGGGCCTCAATGTCGAGTGAGCGAGCTAGGTCAACAAAAAAGATGTCACGTCCCCTGCCGTCGGCTACTCTCGCGCGCCACACTCCCATCGGTGTCTGGGCGATGTGCAAAGCATTCTCCTCGGGATGCAGGGCGATGTTATCCCTCACCCATGCCACGAGCAATCGGGGATCATTTCGCATTTTCTGGGTGGTGGCTGGATCAAAGGCATCTTGCAGTAGGCACTTGAAGGGAGAGGTGATCATCTCATATTCCACACGTTGGGATAGCTGCTGACTACGGGCGTTGAACGTATCTTCAAGTATCACTTTAGAAACGTCTCTCATATCCTTGTCGTTCAACTCCTTGATGATTCCCATGACTCGATCCTGATTCTCGGGATGATCTGTGATAAACTGGTAGATTGTTTTCCAGTTGCTGCGGGCCTTGACCAGATAATCGGCAGCCATAGGACAGAGGGATTGTGCGGCTTCGGCTGAAATGAATGTGTTGGCCATATAAGCCTTGCGAATGGAGTCCTCTTGGGCAAAACGCATCTTGTTAATGGCCGACATTTCGGGACTCACATGGGGAATGACTGCATGTTCAACCGGTGGAGCGATGTCAAAGGTCTCATAGGTGGGGCCACTCTTGAGGCTATTGCTCTTGTTGAGCGTTATTACAACTTTACGGTCTTTGCCGAAGGTGACCTTGCTGTAACCATACCAGCCGTCCTTACTGGCCCACACCAGCATGTCGCCCTTGCCAGCGGTGAGCGAGGACATGCCTTTTTTATCGGAATACTTGGTGGCGGCAGGGTAGAACTCTCCATAGTTATAAATGCGGAACTCAACCCGTGCCCCGCTGACTGGAGAGCCCGTGCGGTCGAGTACTTGCACCTGGGCTGAAGCCGTGGCTGCGTAGTTGCCAATGAGGTTGATCTCGGTGAAATTGCGGGTGCGGGACATCACTTCCTCGGGGCCATTGTAATCGCCAAAGGCCCGCGTGTGCATCAGCAAGGCCCTGGATGCTGGGGCATTGAACCACCCCAGGTCAAGCACGGCTTCAGGTTCACAGGCTCCCATGAAGTGCCACTTGCCATTGGCCCAGGCTTCTACCCAGGCATGGTTGTCATCGGTGTGAGCCCAGCGTGGCGTATAGACCTGGCGAGCTGGAATTCCGATAGAGCGGAGGGCGGCCACAGTAAACGTGGATTCCTCTCCACAACGTCCAATGGCTGTTTTCATGCAAGCCAGTGGAGACAGTGTGCGGGCATCGCTAGGTTGATAGGTTACATGCTCGTGGCACCAGTGATTAACCTCTAGAATGGCTTCCTCCATACTCATCCCCGCCACACGTTCCTTTAATTCGGCAAAAAATACAGGACGGGACATGTCCAAAGCCTCATTGTTGACCCTTAATGGCAGAACAAAATGGTTGAACAACAGATCGGGAACGGTTTTGCCCCAAGGCATCTGCTCCCGGGCCTCAAATGTGGCACGCACATTCTCGAGATGGAACTGCACACTGTAATCGGTGATATCGGCCAGGGGCATGTAGGCATATAGAAAGCGCAAGGCGTCCATCTCCTGGGTGGTCACGTTCAAGCCTGTCACGTCAGGTGTTCTCAATTCCTCGACAGTCGCGGCCTGACCGATTCCAGCTACAGCGAATGCCATCAATAATATCGCAAATATCTTCTTCATCGGAATCCAATTGTTATGAAATTTTCTACAAAAATAAAACAAATTAGCCTTGTAAGCAAAGTATTGGCAATAAAATAGACCTTGTCAAACATGATTGCTGCTCCTTTGCCGATGTTTTAATGCCTATATTCCACTTTAATGTGGAAAAAAAACACTAACTTTGCACTCCAAATCGGATAATAACAAGAAAACCATATATATGAAGACAATACGCAACTTCTGCATTGTGGCACACATCGACCACGGCAAGAGTACACTCGCCGACCGACTGCTGGAAGTCACCAACACCGTCGCTGGCAAGGACATGCAGGCCCAGGTGCTCGACGATATGGATCTGGAACGTGAGCGCGGTATCACCATCAAGAGCCACGCCATCCAGATGGACTATGTGAAGGACGGAGAGAAATATACCCTCAACCTGATTGACACTCCGGGACACGTGGACTTTTCCTACGAGGTCTCACGTTCGATTGCTGCCTGTGAGGGCGCTCTGCTGGTGGTGGATGCTACCCAGGGCGTGCAGGCCCAGACGATCAGTAACCTCTACATGGCCATTGATAATGGGCTGGAAATCATTCCTGTTATCAACAAGATCGACATGGACAGCGCACACCCCGACGAGGTAGAAGACGAGATTGTGGAGTTGCTAGGGTGCGACCCCAGTGACATTATACGTTGTAGTGCCCGCACGGGAGTGGGTGTACCTGCCATTCTCGATGCCATTGTGGATCGCATTCCTGCACCAGTGGGCGACCCCGAAGCGCCGTTGCAGGCATTGATCTTTGACTCGGTGTTCAATTCTTTCCGTGGAATCATTGTGTATTTCAAGATCCTGAATGGATCGATTGCCAAGGGAGACTTTGTCAAGTTTGTCAATACCGAGAAGGAGTATAATATCGACGAATTAGGAGTATTGAAGCTGCGTCAACAGCCGTGTGACCGTCTCTCGGCAGGCAATGTCGGTTATATCATTTCGGGCATCAAGAACTCGACCGAAGTGCGTGTGGGTGACACCATTACTCATGTGCAACGTCCCTGCGAGAAAGCAATTGAAGGTTTTCAGGAGGTGAAACCCATGGTGTTTGCTGGTGTCTATCCCATCGATCCCGAGGATTTTGAGAATCTGCGTGCCTCGCTGGAAAAATTGCAACTCAACGATGCGGCTTTAACCTTTACTCCCGAATCGTCGGTTGCACTGGGCTTTGGTTTCCGCTGCGGTTTCTTGGGGCTGCTGCACATGGAGATTGTGCAAGAACGCTTGAGCCGCGAGTTCAACATGGAGGTTATCACCACGGTGCCTAATGTTTCTTATAAGGTGTATGACAAGAAAGGCGGCTTGACCGAGGTTCACAATCCCGCTGGGTTGCCCGACATCGCCATCATCGAGAAAATCGAGGAGCCTTACATCCGGGCATCGATTATCACCCAGAGCGAATATATGGGACCCATCATCACCCTGTGCCTGTCCAAGCGTGGTGAACTAGCCAAGCAGGAATACATTTCGGGCAATCGACTGGAATTGACGTTTGATATTCCGTTGGGCGAAATCGTTATTGATTTCTATGACAAGCTCAAGAGCATCAGCAAGGGGTATGCCTCATTTGACTATTACATCAACGGCTACCGTGAGTCCAAGCTCATCAAACTGGACATCCTGCTCAATGGGCAACCAGTGGACGCCTTGAGCACGCTGACACATGTGGATAATGCTGTCACGCTAGGACGTCGCATGTGTGAGAAACTCAAGGAACTGATTCCGCGTCAGCAATATGATATCGCCATTCAAGCCGCCATCGGTGCCAAGATTATCGCGCGCGAGACGGTGAAGCAGGTGCGCAAGGATGTAACGGCCAAGTGCTATGGTGGTGATGTGAGCCGCAAGCGCAAACTGCTGGAGAAGCAGAAAGCCGGTAAAAAGCGCATGAAGCAAATCGGCACGGTGCAAGTGCCTCAAAAGGCTTTCCTGGCAGTGCTCAAACTCGATTGATCTGGTGTCTAGCGATGAGCTGCAACATATTGACCTTGACAATCCTGAATTTCAGGATGCATGGGGCGTACTGCAACGCACCCACCGTTCGGTGTTCCTGACTGGTAAGGCTGGAACGGGCAAGAGCACATTCCTCAAGTACATCTGTGCCAACATCAAGAAGAAAACCGTTGTGCTGGCGCCGACTGGCATTGCTGCCGTCAACGTTGGTGGTCAGACGATGCACTCGTTCTTCAAGATTCCATTTAAGCCGATGCTTCCCGATGATCCTGACTATTCCAATCCTGCCAGGATGCGCAAGATGCTGCGTTACACCAAGGAGAAAGTAAAGCTTATCCAGCAACTGGACCTCATTGTCATTGACGAGATTTCGATGGTGAGGGCCGACATTATCGACTTTGTGGACAGGGTGTTGCGCGTTTATTCGGGAAACATGCGTGAGCCTTTTGGCGGCAAACAATTATTGCTCGTGGGTGACATCTTCCAACTCGAACCCGTGGTAACCCACGACACACGTGACATATTGAGGCGATATTACAAGAATTTCTTCTTTTTCAATGCGCGTGTGTTTGAGCACATTAATCTGGTATCCATTGAATTACGCAAGATATACCGCCAGAATGATAGCGAATTTATCTCATTGCTCGACCGTGTGCGCGTCAATCGTGCTACCCAAGCCGACATGGCACGTCTCAACCAGCGGTGTAATCCTGATTATCAGGAAGTCAACGATCAGTTTGTCATCACACTAGCTACCCGCCGTGATACGGTTGATTCCATCAATGACGAACACATGAAGGCTCTCAAGACACCAGAATATGTCTATGAAGGGGCCATTGAAGGGGATTTCCCGGAAAACAGTTTGCCGACAGCCTTTAATTTAGCCTTGAAAGAAGGTGCCCAGGTAATCTTCATCCGCAATGACAAGGAAGGACGCTGGTGTAACGGCACGATTGGTAAGGTGACCCGATTGAGTGAAACATCAGTGTTTGTGGCTCTGGAGAACGGTGAAGAGATGCTGGTAGAGCGCGAGGTGTGGGAAAACATGCAGTACACCTACAACGAGAAGGATAAGAAGGTGGAAGAGAAGGTGCTGGGGTCTTTCTCACAGATTCCTATCAAACCGGCGTGGGCTCTCACGGTGCACAGGAGCCAAGGTCTAACTTTCAATCACGTTGTAATCGATTTTGCGGGTGGCGCTTTTACTGGGGGACAAACCTATGTGGCCCTATCTCGTTGCACGTCGATGGAAGGTATCACGCTGCTTAAACCACTCAGCGAGAGGGATATTATCGTAAACATGGCTGTTGTGGAGTTTAGCCGTCAGTTCAATAATCGCCAGATTATCAATGAGGCAATAGAGCAAGAACGTGCTAATCAGCTGTATCTCAGAGCTGTTCATGCTTTTGATCATCAAGAGTATGAGGACTGTGTGAACCACTTTGCCGACGCTATGAAAATTAAAGATCAACTTCAAAATCCAGCCGTGAAACGACTGATTTCAAAGAAGTTGAATACTTTTAAGATGAAGCTGAAAGAGATGGATCGCCTGAGAGCCGTGATAGAGAGTCAGAAGAAGATGCTCCACAGCCTAGCTCAAGAATATGCTTCACTAGGTGATCAAGCGCTCTCTCTTGACGAGAGTGGGGTAGTGGGAGAGGGGAGTGCTCCTTATGGTAAACGCCTGGATGACATTGCTATACGTTCTGCTATGGCCAATTACAACAAAGCGTTGCGCATTATGCCCGACTGCATTCAAGCGCTATTAGGTAAGGCGCGGCTACTCATGGCCATTGATGAGTTGGACAGTGCTGAGCAGGAGTTGATCAAAGCACTGGATCTGGACCGGAACAATTATCAAGCCCATGTAACAATGGGGGAATTGATGGAACAAAACCGCGATATTCCTGAAGCCATCAAGTCGTATAAGAAAGCAGCCAAAGCAGACAAGATAATGCCCCTGCCGCATGAGCGGCTACAGGCTATCTACGAGAAAATCGGCTTTGAAGACCTGGCCGAAGCGGAGCAAGAGATTGCTGAACGCCTGAGCAAAGCATTGTATAAATCCAAATCAAAGAAAAAGAAGAAGCCGTAGTTAGTGGCTGTCATGACACATTGTCACATGACCATTCTATAAATCGAGCTATTATCCATTTCGCTTATCGAGTCCTTGAGGAGACATTTCTCTGGCAATAGGGCACCTATATTAAAATGAGAGAATGTTTATTTTACATAATATCAATTTCAATTTTTTTAGGATATTATTCTTTTGGGGAACAGAATTGATCAACTATCACAGAATGGAGAGCCTGAATGCGTTAGTCAATTCCGGTTATCATCAAATCAATCACTGAATTTTAAAATCTCAGCGGGTTGAGCAAACAGAAAAATAGGACTTTGCAAGGTCTCGTTATAGTATGTTCATCGTTTCCTAATGCCAAAACGTCATCCAATATAATAAATCATCATGAGGAATCTATATTGCTGATTTATATATTATTTTTTTATTAATTATAAAGTATTCATTTAGAAAATATTTTCTTGATGATGATGAATTGTAATCGACTCATCCATGTAATGACGAATTTTTCTTGAAAATGAGATTTAATTTTAAAATATTTTTTATGTATTATATTGTAATTCAACAAATTAAATATTAATATCTTGACCATTAAATTAAACTTTACACAATAAGATGGTATTCACCCTACTCTTCTCCCCTATCAACAGCCGTCATTTTAAACAAATAACAGACTGTGGATCATTAGTGTCCACTAAAAAATCATAAAAGTTCTTTGAAATTATTGAAATTCAGT
>CAMVAP010000009.1 GCA_947165485.1 uncultured Prevotellaceae bacterium | reverse complement strand
CGGCAAGGGGCGGAGCCCCGACGAGCGTTTCACGGTGCAAACATAATATCTTTTGATGTAATTTTTTAAGCAGTTGTTAAGAAACACTTAACAACTCAGTATTGTTTCAATGCATTCGTTATCAACGAATTGTGCTTCCTTGCATAGATTTGTATTGATGAGGAAGCAAAAAACCACAATGCACTGCCCAGGTAGGTGGGGCGGTCGAGGTTGCGGTAGGCTGATTTGCGGCCCTGGTGTGGTGGTCGAGGACGTCGGCGCAGGCTCAGTGTGCGGATGTTTTCAGAAAATTCAGACTATTCAGTTGTTTGAAAACCCCTTCGAGGTCGGCGATGGTGCGGGCGACCACAGAGGATGCGGGAGGTCATGACATGACTTTCAGCACAAAGACATATTGTGTATATAAAATATATTATATACCTTTGCAACGAAAAAAGGAAATATGACGAATATGGAAACGACAATTAAACGCAAAAATATTGACCTGCCTGTGGACGTGTTGCAGAAACTCTCGCTGATGGCCGTGGCACAGGGCCGTAGCCTGAAAGCCTATATCGAGCAACTCTTGATTGCTAAGGCCAATAGCGTCACGATTGAGGTGCGTGAGAACCCTTCGCCATCGGGTGACAAGTGGTTTGACGATGCCGAGAATATGGAATCGGTGCGCCGCGGCATTCAAGAGATGGACGATGGCAAGGGCAAAGCATACACCATCGATGAAATACGTGAGCGGCTGGGCTTATGAGATACAAACTGGTCTTGACACCCGAGGCTGAACGCCATCTTGATGAATGGCGGAAGTCGGGTCAAAAGAAAACGCTGCTGAAGATCGCTGCACTGCTCGAAGAATTGTGCGAACACCCAACGACAGGTACTGGCAAAGTCGAGCAATTAAAAGGCGACCTTGAGGGTTACTGGAGCCGCAGGATCAACAAAGCCTCGCGCCTCATCTATAAAATCGAGGAAGACATCATCACCGTCTTTGTCATCTCCCTCAAGGGACACTACGGCGACAAGTGACATATAGAGAGAGGCTATATAACTGCGAAGTGGAAACAGATAATCTGAAGTAGTACTTCAAAAATTCAGCGAAAATCTGAAGTATCGCTCCTGTTTTTCAGTATTATATGTTGCTACCCAGGTAGCTTGGGCGGTCGAGGTCGCGGTAGGGCGGATGTGCGCCCCTGCAAGTATAACATTACCGCAAATACACAACAAAATCGTATTTCCCAGGATGATCAAGTAAAAAAATGCAAGCAACATGGACGCAATTGTGAAAAAAAGTGTATATTTGCAGGTGTTCTTTGACAAAAATCCGCCTACCGATGGAGTGATTTTACATCAAAAGAACCGTCCCGATTTTCCTAAAGAACGATGATTTTAAAAAAGTATCATTAAAAATAACGATTAATACGGTAATTTTATGAACACTAAAAAGATGATTGCTGCATTGCTACTCATGTTAGTGGCATTCAGCGCCAACGTGAGAGGTCAGAATTTTAACGGCTCATGGAGCGGTGTGATTGATGTCGGCCAGTCACTCACCATTGTATTCAACATCGAGCAAACCAGTGACGGGGTTGAAATCACTTGGGACTCACCCGACCAAGGAGCCTTTGGCCTGCCTGCAACAGCCACCATCAGCGGCAACGAATTAAACGTGGACATGCCCGCCTCACCACGCGCCTCCTACAAGGGTATTCTGGAGGGTGAGACGTTGAACGGCACTTTCACTCAAGGGGGTTATAGTTTCACATTAAACATGAAACGAACTGGAGCAGTACAGAATACCCGTCCTCAGGAAACCGCCATCGAGGGCGACACCAATAAGCCTTACCGCAACGAGGACGTGACGTTCACCAACGATGGCATCACCTTCTCGGGCACATTGAGTTTGCCCAGCAAAGGCAGCCATTTCCCCGCCGTGGTGCTGGTTGCCGGTTCTGGCCCCCTTGATCGCGACGAGGAAGCCTTTGGCCACAAGCCATTCCTGCTTCTGGCCGATGCCTTGAGTCGCAACGGTTTTGCCGTGCTGCGCTATGACGAGCGAGGCGTGGGAGCCACCATCGGTGGTGATCCAGGAGCCCCATCCGAGCCACTAGCCACCGATGCCATGGCAGCATTGCGTTATCTCAAGACACGTCCCGAGGTGGATGCTACCCAAGTGGGTTTTGTTGGCCACAGTGAGGGCGGCTTGATTGCTGTCATGAATGCAGCCAAGCATCCCGACGAGGTTGCTTATATCGTCTCATTGGCTGGCCCCGGTGTGCCAGGCAAGGAACTGGGCATGACTCAAACACAATTGGGATTCAAGGCAGCCGGACTTGAATTTGGAGAAGATCTGATGAAGTTGAACGAGGAGTTTTACACCATTATTGCCACCGAGACAGATTCGGTCACGATGTGCAACAAGTTGGCAAACTATTTTCATGAACAGGAGGGAAATCCCGCATTACAGCTGTACTTGAAAGGAGCGTCACCCGAGCAATACATTAAATTGTACGCTCTGCCCATGGTGCGCTGCGTCTTCCAGTATGACCCGACCGAAAACCTCAAGCGTGTCAAGTGCCCGATGCTTGCCATCAACGGCACACTGGACTGCCAGGTAGCATGCGAGAACAACCTGGATGGCATCAAGCGATACGTTCCTCATGCCACTGTCAAGGCCTATGATGGGCTAAACCACTTCTTCCAGACTTGCACCGAGTGGAAGGGCAGCGCCAATTATGGTGCTATCCATGAGACGATGTCGCCTGAGGTCCTGAAAGATGTCACCGAGTGGCTCAAAAACACCGTCAAGAAATAAATCGTTAGACCGATATTGAAAATTATCACACACATAGCTCGGCAGTCGAGGTTGCGATGCGGCTGAAGCCGAGCTATGATGTGGTGGTCAAGGACGTCGGCGCAGGCCCCATGAGCGGATGCCATCAGAAAATTCAGACTAATCAGTTGTTTGAGATCCCGTCGAGGTCGGCGATGGCGCGGGCGACTGATTTTGCTCATGTAGTGTGTGCGCTGGTACTCGTTGCAGACGCACTTCTTCTTGGGGTGCCCATAGTACCCGCAGGGGCACGGATTCATCGAAGCCACCAGCATAAACGACGCGGGATATTCGGTACTATATTTAGCCCTCGAAATTGAAATAATCCTATCCTCCAACGGCTGGCGCATCACCTCCAGCACATTTTACGAGGAGTGGAGAGATTACTTTAATTCGGCAGCCCTGCCTACCGAAGAAGAACTGCGCCGGGTTATGGATGACGAACCAGAGAAATCATAGTCCTTTCCCAAGATACTTCAGTCTTAATCCCAGTCAACACTTCAAGTTGACACAGCCTCACTTAAATGTCGTTTAATTCTGATATTTGGGAGAGGGACCATACTTGTTTTCTTTCCGATCACTGTCCATGATAGCATATACCAAGGGAGTGATCACCAAGATCGAACAGATTATCAGGAACATAACATAATTCGCGTAGTCATGAAACACGGCGCGCGCAATTTCTTCAGACGAATCGTGAGTGAAGATTGTGATTAACGAAACGATGTTGTTACCCAAGAAAAGGATAAAAACAGCAAAAATCCACCAGCCGCTGTTCCCTGTATCATGCAAGCGGCGTGTCGCTGCCGCAAACTGAGGGATAGACAGCAAGAAGGCGCAGATCCCCCCTATTTCGCCCACCACTGGAACGAACCTGCCCAGCCAGGTTAAGGCTGAGTACACAATAAAGAGCAACAAGCTAAACCACCAGAATTCACTGCGGCGTGCTCGGCCCTTAAAAACAAAGCATTTCTTGAAGCATGTCACGATTGACTTGACGGGCGACATCATAGGACTCGCGGTCACTCGAGGCTGGTATTGTGACATGGGAATGGGTTGACCCATGGCCACCCGTGGTTTCTCTTCCTCTTGCTCATTTAGCGCGGGAGGCTGCGGTTGCTGATCCTGTTGTTCCATATATTAACGTGAGCTCGACGAAATTTAATTAATTGAAAATTAGGAACATAGCGGAATTTTTAGTAATTTTGTAGTGCTAAAAAAAACCAATAAAAACAACCGCTATGTTTCCTGATGACAAAATTATAGAAATATTCTCAATGTGTGATGATTTTTGCAAGAATTTTGACGATATCATCCAGAAAAATTCCATCGATTCCCGTGAATCAATACATCAAAAGAACCGTCCCTTTGATGTATTTTTCCAGACAAGCAATTATTTTTAGTCCTTAACTCTTTTTTTTGATACGTTAGAGACTATTTACGATTTATTTTCAGTCCTTAATTCAATTATTTAATAGGTTAGGGAGTGATTATAAACAAGATAAGGAGGTAATGGTGGGCTCATCCAAGCTGAAGAACTAACCCCATTGCAGCAACCTTAAAGTCAGACATACAACTATCCCCCAGAATTACTTGTTTTCTTTCAAGAATGTGCAGTATTCCTCTAACGACTTTTTCATTACCTCCTGCGGAATGAGTTTGCGTTGATATTCGGCAATCATCGTTGGGCTTAACGAGCGGCTTAACGTGTATTCCACCATGCTCTTGTCAGCCGATGGACACAGAATGATGCCGATACTCGGATTCTCATTATCCCGCTTCACGTCACGGTCTAACGCTTCGAGATACATATCCATCTTACCTACAAACTCCGGCTGGAAATCAACCGCTTTCAGTTCGATCGCTACCAGGCACTGCAAAGCCCTATGGAAAAACAAGAGATCGATGCGCTTTGTCGAACCACCCACCTGTACCCCAAACTCGCTATCAACATACAGGAAATCTTTGCCGAGTTCAAGGATAAATGCTTTCATGTGTTCCAGCAGTCCACGATGAAGGTGATGTTCATTATGAACTTTGGGAAGATTGAGAAAGTCAACGACCGCCTTGTCCTTGAGCATAAACTCCGATTGGGGGTATTCTGCCAGCAGTTTAGGTGACATCATCTTTTCGCTATCCATCAGTAATGAGAAGGTTTGATTAA
Source organism: uncultured Prevotellaceae bacterium (assembly GCA_947165485.1). Taxonomy (GTDB): domain Bacteria; phylum Bacteroidota; class Bacteroidia; order Bacteroidales; family Muribaculaceae; genus Sodaliphilus. The sequence goes on along the minus strand of CAMVAP010000009.1, from coordinate 68,516 downwards.
CGATGCAGCGGCGCAATTCCTCGGTTTTAAGCCCCTGATGACGAGCATAAAGCATATAGAAAATGCGTTCCTCATCAGTGCGGCAACGATTCATGATCTCGATATGACCTGTGAATGGGATGATTGTCAGTAAATTAGGTAATGGCTTTGCCTCGGCTTCTAATTGTGCAATTCCCGATTGCACAATTGCATGAATATTTGATTTGTCTGCCGATTCAATTTGTGCAATTCCCGATTGCACAAATTCTGGTATCTGCAAACTGTTGAAAATCTGATAAAAAGATTCACTGCTATAGGTGTCATAGAATCTCACCATATTATACAAATGTCTTTTACCAAACCCACGACGTTTTGGATTCTGCCGCTTCAGGTAGTCCGCCAGATCACCAACCACATTTGCGCCCCAACGGGCGGACTGAAGTTGTAGGGAAATGTACTGGCCTATGTCCCAATACATTTGTATCGCCTCGGCATTCACCAATGCGATTGCTGTTGAGCGATGCCGTTCAATCAGTGAGTTGACAAATTCAAATTGCCTTTCCAACTCAGCCTGATTAGGAACTATAGTCATGTCATTTTCCATAATCGTCATTTTTTAATCACGCAAAAGTACGAAAAAAAGATCGTTCCAGGGATGCTCAAGTAAAGAAATGCAAGCAAAATGAGCGCGATTGTGAAATAATGACTATATTTGCAGGTGTTCTTTGGCGGAAGCCAGCCTACGGATGGAGGCGGATTTTACATCAAAAAAGCCGTCCCTATTTTCCTTTTGTTGTTAAATGCAGATATTCAGAGAACTATAAATCGAAATAAGATATGGAAAAGATTCTGACAAAGGATTTCATAACAGACAATAAGACGAATAAGGTCTTTATCTCCAGTTTAATAGACACAAAGACAGGTGACCTTGATAAAGAGGCACGGGCTAATGTGAAATCTTGCATCATACAGTTTGAAAAGCACTGTGAACTATTGTACAACACTAAAGATGTTTGGGCTCGTGACTATATGCCTATTCAACTGACCAAAAACACATATTTGGGATATACCTATAAGCCTGACTATCTCACAAAGTCTCCTGAGTATGCAAAGTGTGTTACAAACTGGAAACTTCATAATGTCCATGCAGAGAAGTATGATTTCAATGGTTTTAAGGTTGTCCAGATACCTCTCATTCTTGATGGTGGTAATGTAGTCAAAGCTATTCTGGATGATAAACCGTGTATGATCATGTGTGACAAGGTTCTGCTAGAGAACAACATTGACAAGAATAATAAGACAGAATTAGAGAACTTCCATAAATGGTGGAAGGAATGGTGGGAAGAGAATTTTGATGGTACCGAAATGAAACTCGTGCTCTTACCATGGGAAGGTTCTAAATATGACCCCATAGGCCATGCTGACGGGATGATTCGATATATCGATAAGAATAAAGTATTAATTAGCAACTATAAAGACTATAAAGACTATAATGAGGAGCATTATAACGAGATGATGAATGTATTGGATGGATTCAATGTTATCTCTTTACATTTTTCGGATTTAGAACAATTTAAGAACAACAAACTATTCAGTGTTTTATTGGACCGCACCTGGTGCTATATCAATTACCTGCAAGTAGGCACACGAATACTTGTTCCAAAACTTGGTTATGATCTATTGGACAATGAAGCTCTAAAGCAGATAAGAGAAGCTTTTTCTGCAAATGAACTTAGTTATGAGATAGAGCTGATATCTCAAGATATGACCTCTATCGTTGAAGATGTAAATGATAAGAAGAACTCAGGAGGCGCTTTGAATTGTTTGACTTGGACTATCCAGTCATAATAGCGAAAAAGAAAAACAGCCAACCCCATCATTATTTTGATAGAGTTGGCCTTTTTCGTTTAGTTGGAATTGGATTTTGACTTTTTATATTCGCTGTAAGGTTTGTATTCCCCTCTCTTCATTCCAAACATTACAGCGTTTTTCCCATAAGATCGATTCACTTCACAGGAAAATCGGGACGGTTCTTTTGATGTAATTTTTCAGGCAGTTGTTAAGAAACACTTAACAACCCAGCGTTGTTTCAATACATTCGTTATCAACGAATTGCGCTTCCTTGCATAGGTTTGTATTGATGAGGTAGCAAAAAACTATAATGCGCTGCCCATGTAGGTGGGGCGGTCGAGGTTGCGATGAGGCAGATGTCGACCTAGGGTGTGGTGGTCGAGGACGTCGGCGCAGGTCCCGTGTGCGGATGCTCTCAGAAACCTCAGACTAATCAGTTGTTTATAAACCCGTCAAGGTCGGCGATGGTGCGGGCGATTTTACACTATGCCTCCTTGCCACAGGTTTTGCAGGAACTCGGTGGCGGGGATGATGTCAACACCGTTCATCTTACGGCGGAATTTGTCTAGTGACACGATGATCAAGCGGGCATCGGGGAAATCCTGATGAATAGCCATACTATTGTCGTTTGATCTGGATAAACCAACATCATAATGTTCATGCGCTCCATGGCGTTAACATCTACTCTTGCTCGTCATTTGATTGGTTGAGGATTCGTTTTTCTATGTCTTCGAGGAGTTTGAGGTCGTCGGCATCGGCTTGTTGGGCTTCGAGGCGCTTGCGTTTGGTGTCGAAGTCGGCGTATATTTCACGGACGTGATGCTCCATTTGGGCATTAGAAACGCTGCCTTTGCCTTGGAGAACGTCCATTCCCTGGAAGGCGAGCAGGCTGTCAACATTGTTGCGCCAGTAGTCGAGGGTGAGGTCACGTCGATCTTGTACCCGCATTTCGGCTGATGTCAAGAAGATGTCAACGAGGCGGTTCAATCGATCGATTTCGGCATCTTGCAGGTAGTTCTTGGCGATGGTGATATCACCCTTGCGGACAATGGAGCCTTTCCATGTGGTCAGTCCCATGTTGGGTTTCTCTGCATCGGCACGAGCACATATCAGTTCTGCTGCTGTCTGGTGGGTCACAGCATAGAGTAATTTGTTTTGGGTCTCAGCGAAGAACATCTGAGTAGCCTTGTCGGTTTTGTCATAGTCGCTGCTGAGTTTGAATAGATCACGGATCTTTTGATAGAATCGTTTCTCTGATGCCCGGATGTCCCTAATCCTTGCTAACAGTTCATCAAAGTAGTCGGGTCGCCCATCAGGATTTTTCAGCCGTTCATCATCCATCGTGAATCCCTTGACCAAATACTCTGTCAAGTGCTCAGTCGCCCACTGGCGGAACTGAGTACCCCGCACGCCACGTACACGATAACCCACCGCAATGATCATCTCCAATGAGTAGAAAACGACGTTGTAACTCTTGCCGTCAGCGGCAGTTGTCAAAAATTCTTTGACAACTGAATCTTGAGTTAATTCATTTTCCTTCAGGATATTAACTATGTGATAACTGATAGTTTGCTTGGAGGTGGCAAAAAGTTCTGCCATCTGTTGCTGGTTAACCCATATTTTGCCGTCATGGGCATAAAGTGCTACCGATGCACGGCCATCGGCAGTGCGGTAGATGATGATATTTTTTTCTTGGTCAAGCATAGTTCTTTATTTATAACGTGGATCCCAGGTAGGTGGGGCGGTCGAGATTGCGGTAGGCGATGGCTTCCATGATGTGGTGGTCGAGGACGTCGGCGGTGCCTTCGAGGTCGGCGATGGTGCGGGCGACTTTGAGGATGCGGTCGTAGGCGCGGGCGCTCATGTTCATGCGTTCCATGGCGTCGCGCAGTTTCTCGAGGCCGGCGGCGTTGGGTTCGGCGTATTTGTGCAGCAGGGACGGGGTCATCTGGGCGTTGCAGTGGATGCCTGGTTCGTCCTTGAAACGGCGCTCTTGCAGCATCCTGGCGGCAATGACACGCTGGCGGATGGCGGCAGAGGGTTCGCCTGGGGCCTTACTGGACATCTGCTCGAAATCGACGGGTTGGACCTCGATCTGAAGGTCGATGCGGTCGAGTAGCGGGCCCGAAATCTTGCTCATGTAGTGGGTACGCTGGTACTCGTTGCAGACGCATTTTTTCTTGGGGTGCCCAAAGTACCCGCACGGGCACGGATTCATCGACGCCACGAGCATGAACGACGCCGGGTACTCGGTGCTATATTTTGCCCTACTAATACTAATAATCCTGTCCTCCAACGGCTGTCGCATCACCTCCAAAACGGAGCGATTAAATTCAGGCAGCTCGTCGAGGAAGAGCACGCCATTGTGGGCAAGTGAGATTTCGCCTGGCATGGGGTAACTGCCACCACCCACGAGGGCGACGGGCGAGATGGTGTGATGCGGACTGCGGAAGGGGCGCGTCGTCATCAGCGTGGTGCCCTGGGGCAGCTTACCTGCCACACTATGAATCTTGGTGGTCTCCAGGGCTTCGCTCAGCGTGAGCGGCGGCATGATGGACGGCAGGCGCTTGGCCATCATCGACTTACCCGAGCCGGGGCTACCCACCAGCAGGATATTGTGCCCACCAGCACAGGCGACCTCAAAGGCGCGTTTCACGTTCTCCTGCCCCTTGACATCGGCAAAGTCAAAGGGGAATACGCCCTGTGCCCGAGCAAACTCGGCACGTGTATCAACAACCGTGGGTTCCAGGTCAATGTCACCATTGAGGAACTGCACCACCTCAATAAGGTTGTCCACGCCATAGATGTTGAGGTTATTGACCACAGCCGCCTCCATCGCATTGGCACGGGGCACGATAAAGCCATCAAGGTGCATTTCGCGGGCCAGAATCGCCATGGGCAAGGCGCCCTTGATGGGTCGCAGGCTGCCGTCCAACGAGAGCTCACCCATGAGCATGTAGCGATCCAGACGCCTGCTGTCGATTTTCTCGTCTCCAGCAAGGATGCCGACGGCCAGCGGCAGGTCATAGGCCGACCCTTCCTTCTTGATGTCGGCAGGTGACATATTGATCATCACCTTCTTGCCAGGGAACTTGAATCCCGCCTGCTGCATCGAGCAGCGCACGCGCTCGGCACTCTCCTTGACCGCAGTGTCGGGCAGGCCAATGATCATGAAACCCGCACCCCAGTCCACCGTCACCTCAATCTCGACCTTGATCGCATCGATTCCCTGCACAGCCGCTGCTATCGTCCTCGCTAACATAACCTCCTGCTTGTTGCTTGATTACTGCTTAAAATAGTCCTTCATTAACCTCTTGACCCGTGGGGCCAGCGTGATGATCGTGAACATGGTGCACAATGCCATCAGGGCAAATGCCAGGTCCATAATGCTCACCATGACCTTGAGCGGAATCATTGCCGCAACGACAATCATCGCAAGATAATAGTAGTTATACCACTTGACATTGTGGGCTCCAAAGAGGTAGTTGGTGCACTTCTGGCCATAGTAGCTATAAGAGAACATCGTCGAGAAGGCAAAGAAGAAGACAATCGTCATCAGCAACAGGTGGCCGATGCCAGGCAGCAACTGCCCCCACGCACCCAGGGCCACATACAACCCCTTGGGGTCGGTCAGTCCCACGTAGTTGCCCGCAATGATGATGGGAATCGACGTCAATGTGCACACCAGGCCCGAATCGATGGCCGGACCCAGCATAGCGATAAGTCCCTCACGGATGGGGTCGGTGTTCTTGCTGGCACCATGCATCATCGATGCGGTACCCACACCAGCCTCGTTTACAAAAGCCGCACGGCGGGCACCCGTCAAGGCCACATAGGCAAAGGCACCAAAGCCTGCACGCATGTCAAACGCACCCTCAAATATCTGGCCAAACACACCAGGAATTTCCCTGAAATTCATCGCCATGATAACGACAACCATGATGAGGTAGAGAATCACCATCACCGGCACGATGCGCGAGGCAAACAAGGCTATGCGCTTGATGCCTCCCAGGATGACAGCACCCACGATGGCCACCATCACCAGACCCATGATAAAGCGCAGCATCAACGTGTTCTCGATGCCCATCGGCGTGGTGAACACCGTGGTCACCGACTCCACCAGCTGGTTGGCCTGCATGAAGCACAGCGTGCCCACAAGGCCAAAGATCGAGAAGGCCACCGCCAGCGGTTTCCACTTCTCGCCCAGCCCCCGCGTGATGATATACATGGGGCCACCCTGTACCTCACCAGCGCTGTCACGACCCTTGTACATGATCGACAACGAGCCCTCAAAGAACTTGGTGCTCATGCCCACCAGGGCACTCACCCACATCCAGAAGACCGTGCCCGGGCCACCAATCGACAACGCGATAGCCACGCCCGCGATGTTGCCCATGCCCACCGTTGCCGCAATGGCACTCAACAAGGCTTGCACCGAGCTGATTTGGCCCGATTGCTTGCCCTGGTCGGTCGCCTGCTTGTCACGCAACACGCGCAAGGCATGAGGCAACCGCCTGATGGATACAGCACCCGAATACAGGAACAGAAACAATCCTCCACCAATCAGGAGGAAAAACTCAGGGTAGCCACACACAGCATCGCTGGCAGCCACAATCCAATCACTCAATGCAAAAAGTATGTTTTCCATAATTATTCATTCAAGTCCCACAGGGGAACAGGCCCCTGTAGAACTTGAAGCTTAAAGTTTAGAGTTTTGGGTATAAAATGTTAACACTGGGGGATTACTCCTCCTCGCCACCCTCGGCCTCGGCCATCGTGGTGAAGACGTTCTGCACGTCATCATCCTCCTCAAGAGCCTCGATCAGAGCCTCAACCTCGGCACGCTCGGTCTCGTTCACGTCCTTATAGTCGGCAGGCTCATAGACAAACTCACTGCTCTTGATTTCAAAGCCGTTGTCCTCAAGGTACTTCATGATGTCGCCATTGGAGGCGAAATCGCCCGACACGAGCATTTCCTCCTCATCGATGGCAAACTCCTCGGCGCCACAGTCGATGAGTTCCAGCTCCAGCTCATCAGGATCCACATCGGCCTTGGGTGCCACATGGAAGTAGCACTTGTGGCTGAACATGAAGGCTACGCTTCCCGAGTTGCCCAACGAGCCACCCTTCTTGTTGAAGTAGTTGCGCAGGTTGGCAACTGTGCGGGTGGTGTTGTCGGTAGCGGTCTCGACCAGGACAGCGATGCCGTGGGGACCAAATCCCTCATAGATGACCTCCTTGTAGTCACCAGCATCCTTCTCGCTGGCGCGCTTGATGGCGCGCTCGATGTTCTCCTTGGGCATGTTGGCTGCCTTGGCGTTGGCGATGAGGGCACGCAGGCGCGAGTTGCCTTCAGGATCAGGACCACCAGCCTTGACGGCAATGGTGATTTCCTTACCGATACGTGTAAACGTGCGGGACATGCTGCCCCAGCGTTTCATCTTTCTTGCTTTGCGGTATTCAAAAGCTCTTCCCATTTTGTTATTATATTTTAAAGTTTAGTATTTTTTATCTTTTTCACCTGAGTTTAGCACCCAATTGGGTCTCCAGGTTCTTGATGATCTTGTTCATGATGGCATCAATCTGCTTGTCGTTGAGCGTTTTCTCGTCGTCTTGCAGAATCATGCTGATGGCATAGGACTTCTTGCCAGCCTCCAGTTTGTTGCTCTCATAGACATCAAACAGCGTCATCGACTTCAACAGCTTCTTCTCGCTGCTCTCGACCACGCGGCGAATGTCGTCATAGGTCACCTTGCGGTCCACCAGCAGAGCCAGGTCGCGGCGCAGGGGGAGCGTCTTGGGCAGGTCGGTGTACTTGATGTCCTTCTTCATCGCCAGCTTGCAGGCGAGGTTCCAGTTCACCTGGGCATAATAAACGGGCTGCTCCACATCAAACTTCCCAGCCAACGCCTCGTCAACGACACCCATCACGGCGATCGTCTTGCCGCCACGGTTGCTGTAGCGCAGGGCAGGATTCAATATCTCGTCCTCGTGCTGCTCGATGACCAGGTCACGCAGGTTCACGCCCATGTTGGTGAGTACATTCTCAAGGTCGGCCTTCAAGTCATACACGTTGAGCGCTCTCACCTTGTCGGCCCACGACTCATCATGATTGTTACCACTCAGCCACATGCCCATCTGGGTGCTCTCGCTATAGGGGGCAAGAGCCTTCTCCTCCTGGCTCACGCTGCCGTCATGGCTATACACATTGCCAAACTCATACAAGCGCAGGTTAGCGTTCTTGTGGTTGATATTGCGGGCAATGCTCTCCAGACCGCCAAAGAGCAACGTCTGACGCATCACGTTCAAGTCACTGCTCAACGGATTCATGATGTGCACACACAGGTCGGCGGGATAAGTCGTCAAGCCCTCGTAGTAGGCACCCACGGTCAATGAGTTGTTCATCATCTCGTGGTAACCCACGCTGGTGAGCTGGTTGCTCACGGTCTCCTGCATGTCGTCGCGGAAGTCCACGTCGGTCTTGTTTGACAGGCTCCCGTGAACAGCGTCGGTAAACTCAACATTGTTGTAGCCATACACGCGCAGGATGTCCTCCACCACGTCACAGGGGCGACGCACGTCCACACGGTAGGTGGGCACAACGAGGTTGATCTTCTCATCGTCCTCGGCAGTGATTTCCATCTCCAGGCTCTTAACGATATCGCGTATCACATCGTGGGGAATTTCCTTGCCGATAAGACGCTTCACATAGTCGTAGTGCAATTCCACAGGGAAACCGGGGAAATCGTGTGCCTTCACATCGACGATCTCGCCACAGATTTCGCCTCCGGCCACTTCCTTGACCAGCATGGCGGCAAGCTTGAGGTTATAGATCACCTCATTGGGGTCGATGCCGCGCTCAAAGCGGAACGATGCGTCGGTGTTCAAGCCAAAACGACGTGCCGTCTTGCGTATCCACGTGGGGTGGAAATAGGCCGACTCCAGGAAGACGTCGGTGGTAGCCTCGGTCACACCCGAATCCAGACCGCCAAACACGCCACCGATGCACATCGGATCCTCACCGTTGCAGATCATCAGGTCGCGGTCGGTCAACGTGCGCTCCACACCATCAAGGGTGGTGAACTTGGTGCCGGCAGGAGCCGTCCTGACCACGATGCGGTCACCCTTGACCTTGCTCAGGTCAAAGCAGTGCATGGGCTGGCCCAAGCCCAGCAGGATATAGTTGGTGATATCGACAATATTGTTGATGGGGCGCTGTCCCACGGCCAGCAACAGGTCCTTGAGCCACTTGGGGCTTTCCTGCACCTTGACACCGCGCACGGTCAAGCCGGCATACCTCGGGCAAGCCTCGGCATTCTCCACGGTCACGGGGATGCCACCATCCTTGCGGTCGATGGCAAAGCCCTCCACGCTGGGACGATGCAGATTCACCTCCATACCATGGCGTCTCATCCAGGCCGACAAGTCACGGGCCACACCATAGTGTGAACCGCCATCGATGCGGTTGGGCGTCAAGTCCACCTCGATCAGGTAATCATCCTCGATGCCATAATACTCAGCGGCAGGTGTGCCGACAACAGCGTCCTCGGGCAAGACAATAATGCCATCATGGCTGGTGCCCACACCAATCTCGTCCTCGGCACAGATCATGCCCAGCGATTCCTCGCCACGCATCTTGCTGCGCTTGATGGTAAATTCCTTATCGCCGTCATAGAGCTTGGTGCCCAGCGTAGCGACGATGACCTTCTGGCCAGCGGCCACATTGGGTGCGCCACACACGATCTGTACCGCATCATTGCCATCGCCCAGGTTGACGGTGGTAATGTGCAAGTGGTCACTGTTGGGGTGGTCGATGCAGGTCATCACCTGTCCCACAACCAGTCCACGCAGGCCGCCCTTGATAGTTTCAACTTGTTCTACTGCTCCCACTTCCAGACCCAGCGAGGTCAGTGCCTCGGCCACCTTCTCAGGTGTCAGGTCGGTGTCGATGTAGCGTTTGAGCCACTTATAGGAAATATTCATAGTCTCGAATAAGAATTATAATCGCTTAAAAACGTGCAAAGTTACGAAAAAAATACCAATCAACAACGACGTGACAAGAAATTCATGAAAAGTAACAGAATTATACTGCCCCAGTGCGCGGTATCGCAGTCACATGCAGCCCCCACGATGCTAAATGGGTGGCTGGCGCATCTCGCGCGGGCCACCCCTGGAAAAATTATGAGAATGATTGTCTAGAAAAAGTGTTACTTGGTGAGTATTCTCTTGTTGAGGTATGACAGGAAGGCATCCTTGTAGTTGTCTCCGATGGGCAACGAGATGTCCCCCTCGATAATCACATGGTTTTTCTTTACTTCGTTGATTTTGTCCAGATTAACGATAAAAGAGCGATGGATGCGCATAAACTTGGACGAGGGCAGGTGCTCCTCGATCTTCTTCATGCTGAGCAGCACGATGACGGGCTTGTCCTTGCCCTCACAGGAAATCCTCAAGTACTCGCTCATGGCCTCGATGTAGCAGATGTGCTCGATGTCGATGCGCACAATCTTGTAATCGCTCTTGACATAGATAATGCCGTCGTCATCGATTCTTGCCGAAACCTCGGTAGCCGCCTGCTGGCGTATCTCACAGATGTCGCGCACCTTCTGGGCAGCGGCCTCAAACTCGTCAAATCCGTATGGCTTCAACAGGTAGCCAACGGCATTGGCCTTATAGCCCTCGACGGCATACTCGCTATAAGCGGTAGTGAACACCATCACGGGACCCTTGCTGTGATTATTGTCCAGAGACTTGGCAAAGTCCAAGCCATTCAGGTCAGGCATATTGATGTCCAGGAAGATGGCCTCGATGTCCTGTTGTTCCACCACTTTTTGCGCCTCGATGGCGCTATGGCACTGCGCCACCAGGTCAAGGTAGGGAATTTTCTTGATATATGTCACCAGCTTTTTCAAGGCCAGCGGTTCGTCGTCAACAGCGATACATTTGATCATATAGTTGTTAGTTGTTAGTTGCTAGTTGTTAGTTGTTTCTTTTTGAGTATTGAAGTCGTCGGGGGTGCGTGCCGGCAAGTCGAGCGTCACACTATAGGTATCGCCCTCATCATCGATGTCGAGCGTGTAATCGTTCCCGTAGATGAGCTCCAGGCGCTTAGTCACATTGTTGAGCCCCACCCCACCATACTCATGCTTGACGTTGTTCTTGGTATTGCAGCAGTGGAACACAAGTCGTTCCCCCTTGCGCTCAATGTCGATGTTGATGGTTGAGGCCTTGTCATAGGCCACGCCATGCTTGAAGGCATTTTCCACAAATGGAATGAACACCAGTGGTGCCAGTACCACATTCTCGGGGTTATTGTCGGGCACATCAAGGTTGACATTGACCATGTCGGTATAGCGCAACTTCATCAGGTTGAGGTACTTCTTGAGAAAGGTAACCGCATTGTTGAGCGTGACATAGTGCTTGTCGCTATCATACAGGAGGTAACGCATCATCCTGGACATGTCAACGATGCTATCCTTGGCCTGCTCGGGGTCAATATCGACGAGGGCGTGGATGTTGTTGAGCGTGTTCATGATGAAGTGGGGATTGATCTGGTAGCGCAGGTAGTCCAGTTCCTGCTTGAGGCTCTGCTCCTTGAGTTTGGCCAGATGCTTTTTCTCCTCCTCGCTGCAGAAGTAAAGTTTGACACCCAGATTGGCTCCGATCATCATCACAACGATGACAAACATCGTCATGTCATGCTTGTCGATGGGGTGACGCTCAAGGGGCGGCACTGGAGGAGGCTCCATAGTCATGTGCCGGGTAGCGGGCCCGCGGGGCACATCCTTGGGGCGGTGCATGCAATGGTAACCCTGGAACAGGGCAATCACCACCACGCAACCGATGATGTACTTATAGGGCTTCTTCTCCCTGACGAGCATGGGCGCAAGGATGTGGTTGTGGACGAGGAAAACGACCAGGAACACAAGCAACGAGCTCCAGATATCCATCAGCCCCCTCTTGATCCACACCGTGTGTCCAGTGTCATAGTTAACCAGCAACTCAATCACTGGAGCCATGAAAAGGACGATCCACACGGCAGTGTAGATGAAAGTTTCCTGCTTGGTTTGCTTCATGCTCATGGTCATCTATGATATAATACTACATTACAAAGGTAGTGATATACACGGGATGGGACAAAAAAATTCAGTGACTTGGCATATAGATTCAATGAAATGCCATCAACGGCTGGTGGGTGTGTCACAACAACCACCCGCCAGCCGCCGTATCATATCAAATTATCGATTCTGATCAGTGCCAGATGTAGGTCACGGTGCCGATGCCCTCGGTCATGGTGTTCTTGGGCACCGAGAAGCGTGACTTGAGGGCAGCTTGCTCACAGGCGCGGCGCACCTCGGGATGTGATGCCAGGTCGCCAGTGGCGCTCACGGCATTGGCCTTGATGACCTGTCCACGGGGATTGACGGTGACACGCACGGTAACACGTCCCGACCACTTGCTGTTGGGCTCAGGCTTTGCCCAGTAGTCGAGGGTGTAACCCACAAGTCCACCAATGCCGGGCTTACCCGCCAGGACACCCTGGTTGGAGTTACCGCTAGTCGATCCTTGATGGCCACCGCCATTGCCGCCCTTGTTGCCAAAGGCGTTCTTTACCCTATTGTTGGTGGCATTGCTTGTAGCGGTCTTTTGTTCGGAGGTCGTTTTGGACTTGGTCTCTTGGGCCTCGGCTTTTTTGTCCTTGGCCTTGGGCTTTTCCACTTGTTTGTCATTGGGCTTGGTGGGGCCCGACTTCTTGGGCTCGCTCTCCTTGGGCTGTTCTTTCACCTTGTGGGGTGACTCGGTCTTCTGGGTCACGAGTGGCGGGGTCTTCTGATTCACCTCGCCAGCGTCCTCCATATCATCGCCATCGATGTCGGGTTCATCACCCTCCTCGGGCGATGCGCTCTGATCGTTAGCCTCCTGATCCATGAACTCGTCCTGGAGGTTATCCATCGTGTTGCCCAGCATCACATAGTCCCCGCCAAACAAGATGGAATCCTGCGCTAGCTGTGTGAGGTCTGGCATATTGGGATCCTGCTCATATCGCAGCGAGCAGCGCAGCAACAAGGCCAGCGTCCCCACCGTGATGAGCAGGGTGAGCAATAAGGACCAGAGGCTATATTTGCGGCGGTTTTCTTCCATCGTGGTGACGCATTAGGGATTGGTGACGGGAGCCTGGGGCGCCATAGCCTCCGGACTGGTGACGGGAGCTTGGCCTGCGGCGGGGCCAAAGTTAGCTTCGCTGGGCTTGGTGGCAAGCACGATTTTCACACCCTGCTTGGAGCCTTTATCCAGAATCTCGACAATTTTACCATAGTTGACTTCCTCGTCGGCATACACGGCAACAAACTCGTTGGGGTTGCCAGCCTTGAGGGCCTGCATGAATCCCTCAAGCTGCTCGGCAGCAATGGGCAACAGGTCGCTCTCGCCCATATCGGTGGTCTGGGTGGCATACATGTTGAGATCCTTGTCAACATAGATGCGCGTCGAGGGCTTAATGGCCGTCTGCTCACTGCTCTGTGGCAGATTCACCTCCAGTGCCGATGGGAAGACAAACGTGGATGTGACCATGAAGAAGATGAGCAGCAGGAAGATAACGTCGGTCATCGAAGCCATGCTGAACATCGACAGGGTTTTATGTTGTCTCTTGAGTGCCATAGTTTTTTTAGTTTTTAGTTTTTAGTCCCTAGTTTCTAGTTTCTAGTTTCTAGTCCCTAGTTTCTAGTTTCTAGTTGTTAGTTTTCAGCCTATTGCCTAAAGCCTATTGCCTAAAGCCTAATGCCTAAAAGCCTAACACCTAAAGAAGCCTAATTCACTTGGCCGGCTCGTTGAGCAGATCCATAAATTCCATGGTCTTGCCCTCCAGCTTGTTCATGGCCTTGTTGACACGCGAGGTGAGGTAATTGTAGGCAAACAGAGCCACAATACCCACAATCAGACCAGCCACGGTGGTCACCAGTGCCTGGTAGATGCCACTGGCCAGGATGGTCACGTTGCTGTTGTTGCCGGCACTGGCCAGCTGGAAGAAGGCCTGTACCATACCGATGACGGTTCCCAAGAAACCGATCATGGGGGCACCGGCAGCGGTGGTGGCCAGCCAATTGAAACCCTTCTCAAGCTTGGCGACCTCCATGTTGCCCACGTTCTCAATTGAGACGAGAACATCGTTCATCGGGCGGCCAATGCGGGTAACGCCCTTCTCGATCATGCGTGAGTAAGGAGTGTTGGTGTCCTGACACAACTTGAGGGCCTGATCCACCTCACCACGGTGGATGAAATCCTTGATGCGGTCCATGAAGGAACTGTCCTGACGGTTGGCACGGTTGATGGCAAACAACCGTTCAAAGAAGATATAAATGCTCACGATGGCCAGCAAGGCCAGGGGAATCATGAGCCATCCACCTGCCATGGTAAGGTCCCATACCGAGAGTTCCTTGACAACGGGCTCAGCAACGGCGGGAGCGGCTGCGGGAGCCGTGGCTGCCGCTACGGCAGCGGCACTGTCGGTAATTACCTGGGCAGCGCTATCGATGACTTGCTGCACGGTGTCGGCGGCCTGCTCTACCATGGTCTGGGCAGGCGATGTCTGGGCGAGAATCATGTTGAGAATTGACATGTCTATTCGTTTTGGTTATTTCTGTTTATTCTTGTTTTGTCTCATTCATTGAACGTGAAAAACACGTTTTTATTTCAAGCACTCCTTATAAGCCTTGATGGTGGCCTCCAAGCCCAGGTAGAGGGCATCGGCGATGAGAGCGTGACCAATCGACACCTCACTCAGGTAAGGGACATGCTGCTGGAAGAACTTGAGGTTCTTGAGATTCAAGTCATGGCCAGCATTCAGTCCCAGACCCACGCTGTGGGCTGCACGGGCAGCGGCGGCAAAGGGTTCCACGGCACGCTCGGGGTCGGTTTCAAACTCCTCGGCAAAGGGGCCGGTATATAACTCCACACGGTCGGCTCCCGTGCGGGCAGCGGCGCGGATGTTATCCAGGTCGGTGCCCACAAAGATGCTGGTGCGTATGCCCGCCTCCTTGAGGCGGTCAACGATGCCAGTGAGAAACTCCATGTTGGGCATCACGTCCCAGCCCGCCGACGACGTGAGCACATTGGGGCCATCGGGCACCAGTGTGGCTTGGGTGGGCCTTACTGCCAGCACCAGCTCCATGAACTGCTCGCTGGGGTAGCCCTCTATGTTAAACTCGGTGCGCACCAGGGGGCGCAAGGCATACACATCACTGCGGCGGATGTGCCGTTCATCAGGCCTGGGGTGAACGGTGATGCCATTGGCACCAAAGCGTTCACAATCCATGGCTACTTGTTGAACATTAGGTACATTTCCACCTCGCGCATTGCGCAAAGTGGCTATCTTGTTGACGTTTACACTCAGGTTGATCATGATTAAAAATAAAGTCTGTTTGTAGTGCTATCTCTACAAACTGCAAAAGTAGCCATATTTTTTCACATAGCCGTGATAAGGAATGTGAATTTTGGCTAAAAAAGGCTTTAGATGTTAGTCTATCCTATAGCCTAACAACCAGAATCTAGAAACTAGAAACCAGGGACTAGAAACTAACAACTAACAACTAACAACTCATTCCCTAAGCTTGCTGTCGATGATGATGGTCACGGGGCCGTCGTTGATGAGTGAGACTTGCATCTCGGCTCCAAAGACCCCTTTGCGGGTCGGCTTGCCCAGCAGGGAGGCCACCTCGTCACAGTAGGCATCATACAGTGGCACGGCCAGGTCATGCCCCGCCGCATGGATATAGCTGGGACGGTTGCCCTTCTTGGTCGAGGCGTTGAGGGTGAACTGGCTCACGGCCAGCACCTCGCCGCCCACGTCCTGGATGCTGCGGTTCATCACGCCCTGCTCGTCGTCAAAGATGCGCAGGTTCACCGTCTTCTGCGCCAGCCAGCGCATGTCATCGAGTGTATCGCCCTCACGAACGCCCACCAGCACCATCAGCCCGTGGCCGATGGTGCTGTGCAGCTGATTATCGATGGTCACCGAAGCCTCGGTCACCCGTTGTATCACAATTCTCATTCTTAAAAATCTAAAATCTATAACCTAAACCCTCAACTCATCCACTTGAACAGGTCGCCAAAGCTGGCCTTCTTGCCATAGTGCAGGATGCCACGACGGTAGATGCGGGCCGCCAGCCACGTGATGGCCAGGGCGGTGCCAAAGAGCAAGCCCAGGCTCAATGCCAGCTGCCAGAAGGGCACCCCAAAGGGCAGCCTGATCATCATCACCACGGGCGAGGTGAACGGGATGATGGAACACCACACGGCGGTGGGACCTGAAGGATTCTCCATGCAGGCCATGCCGGCATAGAAGGCGACAATCATAATCAGCATCACGGGAGTCATGAACTGCGACGAGTCGCTAGGCTGATCCACAGCTGATCCCAACCCAGCAAACAGGGAACTGTAAAGCAGGTAGCCGCCAATGAAGTAGAGAATGAAGCCCACAATGATGGGGGTGTAATTGATCGAGAGCGTCTCACGCATGATCATCTCCATGGCTCCCGCATCCTTGGCCATGCGCAAGGACTCGGGCGACACGGCATCGGGTGACACCTGGCCAATGCCAAACGCACTGCCTGCCACCATAGCCACAATCACCAGCAGCACGATCCAGATGAGCATCTGTGTCAGCCCGACGAGGCCCACACCGATGATCTTGCCCAGCATCAACTGGAACGGTCGGCAACTGCTCACGACGACCTCGACGATGCGATTGGTCTTCTCCTCGATGACGCTGTTCATGATCATTGCGCCATACATGAGCACAAACATGTAGGTTAATATCGAGAGCATCAGTCCCAGCCCCATAGCGGCATCGGTCGAGGACTCCTGCTCGTCACCCGCCTCGCTCCACTTGATGGAGCGCACATCGACATCGACATGGGCCTGCTCGACCATCTCCTGGATATTGGGGATGCCCATTGCAGTGAGGTGAGCGGTCTCGATGGTATCGGCTAGAACGCTACGCACATTGGACACCAGGGCGGGAGTGATGGCTTCCTCGCTGAAGATGTCCACCATGCCCGTGCTGTCCACGTCACGCGGGATAATGATGATGGCATCGAGGCTGCCATTAGCCTTGTCATAGAACTCACGGGCATTGGTCACCGTGTCGCCCTTGATGGCGACAAAGTTGTACATGTCATCGCTCTTGAGCGCGGCGGCATAGCGGCCTGTCTCGTCGATGACGGCAATCTGCTGCGTGTCGCTACCCTTGTCGTTGAGATAAGCCAGCCCGATGGGGACTGCCATGATGAGGATAAACAACAGGGGCATACCCAGGGTCAAAAAGATGAATGACTTGCGCCCTACAATCGACATGTATTCACGGGCGATGATGAGGCGGAGCTTATTCATTGTTCTCTATTTTTTGGGATTTGACGGTTTCGATAAAAATCTCATTCATGCTGGGCAGCACCTCGGCAAAGCCAGTCAAGTGGTAATGCTCATTGAGCCAGTTGATGGCATCGCGCACCTGCACGCCCTGGGCCAGCTTGATGCGGGTCTCCGATTTCTTGACGGGGTCGGGAGGTAACAGGGTGAACAGGTTATCGTTGGGCACGATGGTGTCGGGGGTCTGCACCGCGATGATGTTCTTCTTGTGCCGCTGCTTCACCTGCTCCACACTGCCGGTGAGCACCACCTGGGCATGATTGAGCAGGGTGATCTGCTGGCACACCTCCTCGACCGACGCCATGTTGTGGGTCGAGAACAGGATGGTGCTGCCCTGGTCGCGCAAGGCCAGGATCTCGACCTTCAACTGCTCGGCATTCACGGGGTCGAAGCCCGAGAACGGCTCGTCAAATATCAACAGTGGCGGGCGGTGGATGACGGTGCCGATAAATTGCACCTTCTGTTGCATACCCTTAGACAGCTCCTCCACCTTCTTGTTCTCCCACTCCTTGAGATTGAAGCGGTCGATCCACCAGTGCATCGAGGCAACGGCATCGGCCTTGGTCATGCCCTTGAGACGACCCAGATACACGATGTGGTCACCCACCTTCATTTTCTTGTACAGGCCGCGCTCCTCGGGAAGATAGCCGATGTGGGTGATATCATCATCGGTCATCCGCTTGCCATTGAGGGTCACAGTGCCTTCATCGGCGGCAAGGATGCGGTTGATGATGCGTATCAGGGTGCTCTTGCCAGCACCGTTGGGTCCCAACAGGCCATAGATGCAGCCCTGCTCCACCTGCATCGAAACGCCCGCCAGGGCGGTATGCCCCTCGTAGCGTTTCACCACGTTATCAATGTCTAAATAAGCCATATTTCTATATTATAGTTAAGATGAATTTCTGACAGATAATCATTAAAAAATCTATCATCATGCAAATATAATTGATTTTACTTATTAGACGCATGATACGCCCCAAAAACTACAGTCCTCTCAAAAATATATTTGATCAGATTCTGCTGTTTTCTCAACATGTTAAGTGTTGATGGAAACCAAACAGATGTCATTATCGGCCATGTGAACCGATAATGACATCTGTTGATGCTTTGTTAGATTTTCAAGTGGGTTGATGTGGTGATGCCTTCACGCGGCAGCACCTGGAAAAATGATTCCCAGCCTAGCACTGGCGGCAGCAACAACTATGTCAGCCCATGATCAGCGTCGAGAGGACCGTGACAATAGCGACTGCAATCATTGTGATGGTTACGATACAAACTTGTGGTTCCATATTGCTCTCTATTTTTTAAATGTTATTACTTTACAATTAGACCCTCTTGAGGGTCCCGGGGGGCGGCTAATATCCCCCATGGCTGTTGCAAATATAGATACAAATCACATGCCACCACACATATTTTTCGGCTAAAAACCCAGTTTGTCTAATATTTTTACGCCAATATGTCAAATTTTTTTACAATTTGCCACTTTCAGTTTAGGTCATAGGAGATAAAAGATAGGCGTTAGGTCGAGAGTAAACTCACCTAACGCCTAAAGCCTAAAACCTAAAACCTAAAGCCTCTTACTCGGCAGGAGTCATGACTACCTCCAGCTTGTTGCCTGCGCTCATGAGCTGGCGGGCAAAGGCGGCAATCGACTCGGGAGTCTGAGCCTTTACCAGATCCTCAAAGCCAGTGTGGAAGTCAAATCCACGCAGGGCATAGCTGCTGATGATGTTATTCCAGTAGCTGTTCTCCTTGAGGGCGGTCTCGTGGTCCTTAATCATAGCCTTCTTGAAGTCCTCAAGGCTGGCGGCATCGATGTTCTGGCAAGCCTTGGCCATCTCCTCGTTGATGATGTTGACGGCCATATCGGTAAATTCGGGCTTGAGCGGTGCATAAACCGTGATCGAGGTATTGGGCTTATCACCTTCAACAGTGGAGTAGCCATAGGTGCCAATCGAGTAAGCAGCACCGGCATCCTCACGGATCTTGTCCCTGTTGATGCGGTTCAGCACCTTACCCAGCAACTGAGCCTTGATGCTGTTCTCCAGAGTAAAGGGCATCTGCTCGTTAGACCAGTTGACATAAACGGTGGTCTTGGGGGTCTCCATCTTCTGCGAGAAGTGCTTGATGGTCTGTCCAGTGGGATGGGTAGCAACGTTCACCCAGTTGGACTTCACACCCTTCTTGGCGGGCAGCGAGGCGATGTACTGCTCGATGAGCGGGCGGATCACGGCCTCGTCAAACGAGCCCACAAACAGGAAGGTATAGTTGGCAGCATTGGCAGTGCGCTCCTTAGCGATTTCAAGAATGCGGTCATAGTTCAACTGCGCCATGTCTTCCACCTTGAAGGGTTTGCTGCGCCAGTTATAGTTGTCCTGGATGTAGCTCAGTGAGTCGCTGAACACGTTGTCGGGATTCAGGTCCTTGTTCTTGAGCGAAAGCTCAATAGTGTTCTTCAGCGTGTTAAAGTTCTTCTCGTCCTTGGTGACATTGGTGAACTGGAGATAGGCCAGCTGGAACATGGTCTCCAGGTCCTTGACATTGGAGCTACCAGAGATGCGGTCGGTATAGGTGCCTAACGACTGGCTCATGCTTACCTGCTTGCCAGCCAGGGCCTTTGTCAGTTCGGTGTTGCTGAAACCACCCAAACCGCTGGATTCGATAGCATAGTCAAACAAGCCAAAGTTGGCCCAATCCTTCTCGCCATAGAGTGAGCTACCACCGCGCTGCACGGCCAGCATCATGATCTCGTCCTTCTTGAAGTCGGTGGGCTTGAGCAGCACGCGCACGCCGTTGCTCAGCTCCAGTTCCTTGAAGCCCAGCGTCTCGTTGTAGGTTTCCTTCTTGATTTTACCCTTCTTGGGCAGCTTGGCAATCAGCGGCTCTTGCTTCACATTGTCAACATAGGGGGCGATGTCGGCCTTCTCGGCAGCGGCAACGGCACCCATCAGGCCCTCCTTGGTGGGATAGACGGCGCCTTCTTTCTCCTGGTTGAAGTTCAATACCACCAGATTCTTGCCAGTGGTGTTGATATACTCGGGCAGGATGGAGTTGACGACATCGACAGGAATATTGGGCGCAAGCATATTCATCGTCTGGTAGTAATACTCAGGATCCAGGATAGGCTCATTATCCAGGAAGTGGCGGTAGCACTTCTGGGTATGGTTCCTGTTGTGGATCTTGTCACGCTCGTTATAGGTGCGCTCCACTTGGCTCAAATAGTCCTCCTGGGCACGAGCATACTCGGTAGCGGTGAAGCCGTGCTTGGCGGCACGCAGCACCTCGGTCAGGCCAGCCTGGGTAGCAGCCTCGGTCATACCTTCCTTGGGAACAACAATCAGGTCAAAGGCATCCTTGGTGTTGGCACCCATGTAGCTGCCGTCGTAGGCGTATGCCTGCAAGAAGGGGCAGTCGGGATCTTGAGCCTGCTCTTGCAAACGCTGGTTGAGCATGCTGTTGATCATGTACTGTGCATACAGGTAAACGAGGTAGCTCACGTCGCTCTTCTCTTCCTTCTCGACGATGTCATGCTTGAACATGAGTTGCACAAGGCTGAGCTGCTGCTCCACATCCTTCTCAACCACCACGATGGGCTCGTCGTTGTCGGGCACGGGATAGGATTCCACCTTGGCGGCATCGGGACCAGGAGCGGGGATGTCCTTGAACATCTCGCGGATCTTGGCCTCGGTATAGTCCACGTCCACGTCACCCACGATAATCAGGGCCTGATTGTCGGGGCGATACCACTTGTGGTAATAGTCACGCAACACCTGATAGGGGAAGTTGTCCACCACGTCCATCGAGCCAATCACATCGCGCTTGGCATATTTTGAACCCGGGAACAGGGTCTCCATCTGGCGGTTGCGCATGCGCTCACTGGCATCGCGGCCCAGACGCCACTCCTCGTGGATCACACCACGCTCCTTGTCGATCTCCTCGTCGGTGAGCAACAGGCCGTGGCTCCAGTCCTTGAGCACGAGCAGGCACGAGTCGAGCACGCTCTGGCGGGCGGTGGGCACGTTGTCGATGTTATAAACGGTCTCGGTGAAATAGGTATAGGCATTCACGTCCGAACCAAAGTTCAGTCCTATCCTCTGGATAAAGTCCATGATACCATTTCCCTCGCCGTTGAAGTGCTCACTGCCGTTAAAGGCCATGTGCTCCAGGAAGTGGGCTAGACCGTTCTGGTTATCCTCCTCTTGCATAGCACCCACACGTTGTGCGATGTAGAAGTTGGCACGGTGCTCGGGATAGTTGTTGTGACGGATGTAGTAGGTCAAGCCGTTATCCAGCTTACCGATGCGCACGGCCTCATCGATGGGAATAGCCATTCCCATCCCTTGGGCCATCATCACGTTGGTGCCAAATGCCACTACCAGCAGTAGCAGGGCGATAAATAGTTTTTTCACATTCATAATGTTAACTTTATTATTGATGATTAATAAATAATTGTTTTCTTCTCTAGCAATTTTTTGCCCATTAGACGCAACGTCCATCAAAAGAACTACAAAAAAACAAATAATTTTTTTAAAAAACTATTTTCCCCTTCATTTTTTTATTTTGATAATGGTTTTTAAGAGTTAAGAGCCGGCGGGTTTTTGGCATGGATCAATGCGTCAGGATGACGCTCGTCAACAGGCTGACGAGGGCAGCCACTACTACTGTTGCCGAGGCTATAAATGCTTGCTGTTCCATAAATCTTGAAATTTTTTATTTTGCCTACGAATTAACCGAATTGATCGAATTTGGCATCCGCTCTCTTGAAAATTCGTCTCATTCGGTTAATTCATAGGCATTATATAAGTCGTTTGTTACTTGGCGAGATAGTCGCTGTAGAGTTGCTGGAGCTCGGTGGGGGTGATGCCCACGGCCTTGAGCTGGCCCAGGAAGTAGTCCATCTCGCCCCGCATGAGCTGCTCGCGTCGTGAAGCGACGATCTTCTCCTCAGCGTCTGGACTGACGAAGTAGCCCAGGCCGCGCTTGGTGTAGATGATGCCATTCTGCTGCAGGTGGTCGTAGGTGCGCGCCACGGTGTTGGCGTTGACCTCGATCTCGGCGGCGAGTTCACGCACGCTGGGCACCTTGCCGTCGGGCGTCAGTGACCCGGAGAGGATCTGGTCGCCGATGCGGTCTGCGATTTGCAGATAGATCGCTTTATTATCTTTGAAATTCATGATTCTATTCTTTGTTTTAATTTATTTCCACCACTTGAGTGAAACGACATCTTTACGCTTAAACAGGTACCAGGCGAGAGCCCAGAACACGATGGCCTGCACAATGACCCAAATGAACATGCTCGTTGAGAAGGTGCCTCCTGTCACAAATTCCATGAACCACTGGGCAAAAGCCTCCATGTCGCCAAAGCAGAGCGCAGCGGGCACAGCAATCAGGAACACAACAAACTCAACGGCATAAAGTGCTGCAAACGTCTTGAGTGCCGACAGGCGGGGCCACAACACGCTGCCCATCAAGAACAGTCCCATGTTGGCAATCAAGCCGACCCACATCACGAGCGACATGTAGCTGGTAATGTTGGCTGCGTCGGCTATTTCATCATAGCTTCTCACCGTTTCAGCAACACTGTTCAGGAAATTGATGGGGCCGGGGACAAAGAAGGTGTCGCTCCTGAACCACCACAGGGCGGCAATGCGCGTCAGGTCGGCCAGTTGGGCGCAGACAAAGAAGGCTATCATCATACCCACAGCATAGATGAGCACGCCAGCAAGGAATTTCTCCAGTGTTGATGACGGCGAGGTGAGATAGTGGGTGCGTCCGGGTTTTGTCTTCAGGTCCTTGAACGCCAGCGAGGCCGAAATGCATGCGACAAACGAGGCTATGGAACCTACCAGCATCTGAGGAGCGCGGGCAAACTCAGCAGGAGTGCGGGCAAACTCAGCATCAGTAAAGAAGTCGGATTGGTGGGCGATCAGGTTGCCCAGGATCATGACCATGGTCAGCAGTCCGTAGATGCCGATGATGGTGAACAGCAGCATGCGCTTGTTCTCAACGACCTCCTTGCGTACGGTAGCCGTGAAACGGCTCCAGTCGAATGTTTGATTGATGGCGGTATTCATAGTGGTGTTCATTTTGAGGTGGTGAATAATTGGTTGATAGCAGCAGGGTTCTGGAGCGTGGCGTTGAACAGCATCTCCAGATCCACCTTGGTCTCCTCGCCATCACGGGCAGGTACGGCACCGAGCGGGCCGAAGGGACTCTGAAGCACAAAGATGGGCTGGTCGCCCTCGCGCAGTGGCCTGAAGGCGATGCGACTCGTCACGTCGGCCATGCCGGTGTTGAGCAGCACGTGGCTCTGGTCGATGATGACCACGTGGTCCAGGATGTCGCTAATGTCGCGCACCTGGTGGGTCGAGATGAGCATCAACTTGTCGTCGGACATTCCTGTGGTGACAAGTTTGCGGAACTGGCTCTTGCTGGGGATGTCCAAGCCGTTGGTCGGTTCGTCCATGATCAGCGCGCGGGTGTTGGTGGCAAAGGCGAAGGCCATAAACACTTTCTTGCGCTGACCCATCGACAGGGCATGAAGCTTGACGTCCATCATGCCGCCCATCTCAAAGATTTCCAGATAGCGCTCCATGTCCTCCATCGAGAAGCGGGGATAGAAGGGGGCATTGACGCTCACATACTTCTTGAGGGTCAAGCGGGGCATGTCAAACTCCTCGGGAACCAGGAAGATGTCACTCATCGTCTTGGGCAGGCGATGGCGCACATTCTCACTGTCCATCAGGACTTCACCGGCTTGGGGAGCGAGCAAACCTGTCATCAGGTAGATGAGCGTGGACTTGCCGGCACCGTTCTTTCCTAGCAGGCCGTAAACGTTGCCAGCGTTCAATTCAAGCGAGAAATCGTGGAAAAGGTCTCCATTACGCTTGTTGTAACTGAAGGATAGATGATTGATAGTAAACATAATAGATAAATATTTAAAGGAGTTAATAATTTACTTATCTAGTGTACTACTTAACTAGTACACTGCAAAGGTATAACAATAGTTTTGAATCCACCAAATTCTTTAACATTTTTTAAGAGTTTTTCTTGGTGACGATACGCAATTAGCGCCACCCAGGCTAGTCCTGGATGGCGCTAAAACTCATTTCCGGATCTTTTAGTTAGAGCTTACCGTGAGTAGTGTGTCAATGAGCACAGTCACGTCGCCTATCGTCACCTCGCCATCCAGCGAGATGTCGGCAGCATCCATGTTAATGCCGCTGGCATCACCATTCAGCAGATAGTCGATGAGCATCGTTACATCGGCAATCGACACTTCACCGTCATTGTTCACATCACCCCTCAGCACGCTGGGTGTGGTGCTGGCATCGTTGGTGAACTCCATACTCTGCACCTGTTCCAGGGGCAGCGTTGCAGTGCCATCCACATTGGTGACAGTCACGCTTGTATTATCATAGGTGAGCTTGAGACCTTCTACCGAGTAGGTCACAGTCGAATTGTCGGTCCTGGTGAACTTCAGGTAGCTATAGGTCTCGGCACTGGCAACCATGGTCACCAGAGCGATCAGCATCGTTATAATTGTCTTCTTCATAATTGTAAAGTCTTTTTAAATAATAATGATGTCATTGTTGATAACTACATGAGGTATTACCAACCCCAGCCGCCACCGCTAGAATAAGTCGAGAGGGAGAGCGACGAACCACCAGTTGCGCTGGTTGAACCCTTACCGTTCCACAGCGAAGTGCCATTGAAGGTTGCGCCCGAATAGAGCTTGGTCGATGACGGAGACGTGACAACAAACGATGAGCTACCACCACCAGGGCCAGCTGCAATAAAGCCAGGTCCCATACCTCCCGAGAGGGTTGCTGCGGTAACGGCAAACGCTACTTGGTTGCCATTATAGAGCGCATATCGCGTACCTCCACTATAGGAATTAGATACGCTATAGCAGGTCTGATTGAGCTGTGCTCCACTCTCGAGGGCACCCATCGAGGCGCCATAAGCAATGAAGGAAACGCCACTATTGACATAAAGCTTGTATTGCTCATTGGCATCAAAGGCTTCTTCACTGCCAGCAGCGTAAATATAGCCACCGTCAAGGTTCAAATTGCCGTTGGCATCGATAGCATCATTGCCAGTGGCAACGGCATAGATGTAACCACCCTTGAGATACATGTGTGAAGCGCTGTTCAACGCGTCATCATAGCTGGTCACCTCAATATAGCCACCATTGACAGTCATGACGCTCTTGGACTCGATGCCCTCGGCACCCTCGCCGCCAGTGGCGCTCACGGTGATGGTACCGCCATTGATGGTGATGTTGCCGTCCACCTTGATGCCCTTGGGTGAGGAACGCATGTCGCTGCTCGACGAGCCACCGCCAGGGTAATAGCCACCGCTGCTGTTGTTGCTGTTGTAGCGGCTACCGGTGGTGCTCACCTTGATGTTGCCGTCGTTGATGATGAGCCAGCCATCGATGCTCATGCCCTTGTCACCGTTGCCAGTGGCCTTGAGGTCAAAGGTGCCGCCGTCGATAGTCACGTTGTTGTCACACTTGATGCCGGCACTGGCGCTGGTCGTCTGGTCGCTGGCGGTCTCGCCGCCACCGCTCACGGTACCACTGATGTTACTGCCGGTGATGTGCAGGTTGCCCTCGCACTTGAGCGCCTTGCTGGCAGGACCGTTGATGGTATAGGTGATGGTTCCGCCCGTGATGTCCATATTGCCGTCGCTCTTGATGCCGTGGTCGTAGGTGTTGAGCGTCAAGACGCCGTCACTGATGAGGACGGTGCCCTCGCTGTGGATACCCTCGGCCTCGTCCTTAGTGGTAGTGCACTTGAAATTGGCACCATTCAGGATGAAGGCGTAGTCAGCCTTGGCGCACTTGACATTGGTCGTATCGGTCGTACCGTAAGCCCAAGGCTGGCCCGAGCAGTTGATATCGATGGTGCCGGCAGTAGCGGTGAGCGTGCTGTCGCACTTCATGCCGCGGGTGCCGTTGCCCGTCATCTTGATGTTGACCATGGCTGCGTCACCGTTGATGGTGATGTTGCGGTCGCTGCTGATGCCAGTGGCCTCCTTGATCTTGAGGTCGGTGGCATCCCAGGTGGCGGTGCCGCTGTGGTTGAGCGTCAATGTGCCGCCAGTAATGTTCACGTCACCCTCGGCCTTGATGCACTTGGTGGCATCGGCACTGCCATTGATGGTGAGCGTGCCGCCCTGTATCAGGACATGACCGTCGAGCGTCGGGTCGGCAGTGTCCTCGGCATCGACCTGGATGCCGTCGTCACCACAGCTCTGGATGTTGATGGTGCCACCGTTCATCTGGAAGTACTGGGTGACGTTGATGGCGTCGGCCACAGCGCTGGTGATGGTGATGGTGCCCACGGTCTTCTTGACCTCCATATACTCGTTGCAGGCCAGGGCGTGCTTCTTGTTACCCGTGATGGTGAGCGAGCCACCCTTGGCAAACTCGGCATGACCCTTCACGAGGAAGGCGGCTTTCTTGGTATTGCTAGCCGCATCGGCAAGCGTGTTGGTCGTGCCGTCAACAAGCTGCACGGCGATGCGCTTGCTGTTCTGGATGTTGATGGCAGCGCTGTCGGGGTTGGTCAGATTAACGCCGTTCAGTGCCAGCGTCATCTTGTACTTGCCCGCATGGTAGAAGCAGCCACTCGTGCTGGTGCCCTGCAGGGTGTAAGTGTACTCGGTAGCCACAGCGTCGTCCTGCATGACGGCAACGCGCGCTCCTGTCACCTGGGCGGTAATGTGGTTGGCGATGTTACCGGCCACATACACGTCGGCCACACTGTTGTTGTACTTGACAAGGACATTGTCGTCGGCCATCGTCTCACTGGTGACAGTCACACTGTCCACATCGGCGAGAGTGAAACCCTTCTCAAGAACCGTGAGCAGGTTGGCCGAACTGTACGGCATCGTGCCCACCGATTCGGTGTTGTAGGCCCAGTGAACATGACCCGTGTGAACCCACATGGTCTGTTGCGCTTGAACCAAAACACCTGCCATAGCAATCAGTATTGCTAAAAGGAATCGTTTTGTCATAAATGTGAATTTTTAAGTTGTTGTGTCTTGATATGATTAAAACATGATTGATTGCGACAAAACTATTCAACATTATAATAAAAAACAATTTTTTTCAATCAACCCCCTTTTTTTTTCGACTAATCACATAAAGAATGTAAGGAAGTCCACCCAATAAAAATGGCAATGATATAGCAGTTGGCCCATCGATGGTATTAACCGCCCTATCGGGCGGGAAATTAAACAAATTAATTTTAAAATTTAATTTTCTTTTAATTTCCCGTGCGTTAGCACGGTTTGATGCAGAGACGTTTCAACGCAGGGTCAACTGCTATATCGTTACCATAAAAATACCAGATAAGCCCCCAAAAACCTAAAACCTAAAACCTAAAACCTAAATACTATCAAGATGAGTAATGGTGCGCAGCACAGATAGCGCCGTGCTCACACTCGTGATGTTGTTGACGATGATGCTGCGGCGACCGTTCTTCTGGCGCAGGTCACATCGCTTGGGATTCTGTTGCAGATAGTTGAGCAGGCGGCCAAAGGCGGGCGACTGGTAGTAGGCCACATTCTCCTCGCCCACCATGAACAGGTGCATACTGTGCTGACGGATGACCAGTTTCTCGATGCCCAGACGACGTGCCGTGCGGCGCAATGGCACGATGCGGATGAGTTCGCTCGCCATCTCGGGAATCTTGCCAAAGCGGTCCACCATCCTCTGCTCAAAGGCTTCTACCTGGTCGTCGGTCTCCATGTTGTCGAGTTCGCGGTACAAGGTGATGCGCTCGTTCTCCTGCGGCACATAGCTGGCGGGAAACATCAGCTCCAGGTCGGTATCCACTACACAGTCGGTGACAAAGTCGGTACCTCCGTCCAGTCCGTCCACGCCGCTGTCTCCGTTCTTCCCGTCACCCGTTGAGGCAAACGTCGAGGCAAACTCCTCGGTGCGCAACTCGGTGACGGCCTCCTTGAGCACACGCTGGTAGGTCTCATAACCCAGGTCGGCAATGAAGCCGCTTTGCTCGGCTCCCAGCAGGTTGCCAGCGCCACGAATGTCCAAATCCTGCATCGCAATCTGGATGCCCGACCCCAGGTCGCTGAAACTCTCGATGGCCTGCAAGCGGCGGCGGGCATCGGTGGCCAGCGGTTTGCCGGCGGGCACGAGCAGGTAACAGAAGGCCTTGCGGCTGCTGCGCCCCACCCTGCCTCGCAGCTGGTGCAGGTCGCTCAAGCCGTAGCGGTCGGCATTGTTGATGATGATGGTGTTGACGTTGGGCATGTCAATGCCGTTCTCGATGATGGTCGTGGAGAGCAGCACATCATAGTCGTGGTTGCCAAAGTCGATGATGATCTGCTCCAATTTCTCGGGCGCCATCTGGCCGTGCCCCACGGCAACGCGGGCATCGGGCACCACGCGGTGTATCATGTTCTCCAACTGTTCCAGCTGCTCGATGCGATGGTTCACAAAGAATACCTGCCCGTTGCGCGAGAGTTCAAAGTTGATAGCCTCGGCCACGATGTCATCATTCAGGGTGCCCACAGTGGTAAGGATGGGATAACGATTGGCCGGCGGGGTGGTCAAGGTGCTCAGGTCACGGGCTCCCATCAGCGAGAACTGCAGGGTGCGCGGGATGGGCGTGGCACTCATTGTCAAGGTATCGACGTTGAGTTTCATCTGCTTGAGTTTGTCCTTGACGGCAACGCCAAACTTTTGCTCTTCATCCACCACCAGCAATCCCAGGTCATGGAACTGCACCGTCTTGCCGATGAGCTTGTGGGTGCCGATGAGAATATCGATCTTTCCCTCCTTGAGGTCGGCCAGCAGTTGCTTGACCTCCTTGGGCTTGCGGGCACGGCTCAGATAATCGACCCGCACGGGGAAGTCCTTCAATCGCTCACTGAAGGTGCGATAGTGCTGGAAGGCCAGCACCGTCGTGGGAACGAGCACAGCGGTCTGCTTGCCATCAGTGGCGGCCTTGAAGGCGGCACGCACGGCAATCTCGGTCTTACCAAAGCCCACATCACCACAGATGAGGCGGTCCATCGGCTTCGAGCTCTCCATGTCGGCCTTGACAGCCTGGGTGGCGGTCAACTGGTCGGGCGTGTCCTCATAGATGAACGAAGCCTCCAGCTCCTGCTGCAAGTAACCGTCGGGCGTGTAGGCAAAACCCTGCTGCTCGCGACGGGCGGCATACAGGCGGATGAGTTCGCGGGCGATGTCCTTCAAGCGGCTCTTGGTGCGCGACTTGATTTTGGCCCACGCATTGCTGCCCAGGCGGTTCAGGCGTGGAGCCTCGCCCTCCTTGCTGCGGTACTTGGAGAGCTTGTGCAACGAGTGGATCGAGACATAGGCCTCATCGCCGTTCATGTAGGTGAGCTTGATCATCTCCTGGGGGGTACCATTCATCGAGGTGCGGATCAAGCCTCCAAACTTGCCCACACCCAAGTCCTCATGGACGATGTAGTCGCCCTTCTCTATCTGGTTCAACTCCTTGAGAGACAAGGCCAATTTGCCAGAGCGGGCTCGGTCACTCTTGAGGTTATACTTGTGGAAACGGTCAAATATCTGGTGGTCGGTAAACACACACAACTTCAAGTCATCATCGACAAATCCCTCGTGCAGCGTCCGCAGCACGGGCTCAAAGCGGATGTCATCACCACGGTCCTCAAAGATGTTGTGCAGTCGCTCAATCTGCTTGGCACTGTCACTCAGGATGACAAGGCGGTAACCCTTGGACAAAAAATCGGTGAACGATTGCCCGATGAGGTCAAAGTTCTTGTGATAGATGCCCTGGGGCTTGCAGTGCAGTGTCAGGCGCTTCACCCCTTTCTCGGGTGTCGCCTCTCCAGCGACAAAGGCGATGCGCCGCAACTGCTTCAAGCGTTGAATAAACAGGTCGGCGTCCACCACCTTGCCGGTCGCCTGGGTATCGCCCTCGTCGGCAATGAGGGCACTGGCCGACATCTCCTCTTGAGCAATCTCGCGGATGCGGGCCGAGAGCCACTGCTCGCTGCGGCACAACACAATGGTGTCATCACCCACATAGTCGAGCAGCGACACGTTGTCCTCGCGGCCAGCGGTGCCCGAACTGTTGTTAAGGATGCTCACTTGATCCAGACGCTCCTCGCTCAACTGGGTCTCGACGTTAAAGGTGCGTATCGAGTCGATATCATCGCCCCAGAAGTCGATGCGGTAAGGCAACTCATGGCTATAGGAGAACACGTCCAGGATAGAACCGCGCACACTGAACTGCCCCGGCTCATACACATAGTCGGTCGCCGTGAAGCCCAGTTCACGCAGCCGGGCAGCCACCTCGGTCAAGTCGGCTGTGCCACCGGCACGCAATGTCACCGTGCTCGCCTCCACATCCTCGCGGCGGCGCACACGCTCGGCCAGTGCCTCGGGGTAGGTCACCACCCAGCGCACATCCTTGTCGTCATACCAGCGGTTCAACACCTCGGTGCGCAGGATCTCGTTGGGGGCATCCACCTGGCCATACTTGATGTCTCGCTTGTAGCCCGATGGGAAAATCAGCACCTGCTTGTCCCCCACCAGCTGGCACAGGTCGTTATACATGTATCCAGCCTCGTCCAGATCATTGACAACTATCAGATAGGGGCAAACACGCTCGGGCAATCGAGCAAACAACATCGCTGCGCTGGACCCTGCCAGCCCATCAATCACCGCGTTGCCCGTGCCGTCAATCAATTTCTTGACCGCTGTCACCCGCGCCTTCCCGTTCACCAACTCACACAATTCCCTGATTTCCATGGCTGCAAAGTTACTCAATTTTCCCCAATTGATCCTCACCCAACGCAATTAAAGGAAAACAATAAATGCCATCAAAAAAAATCACATTTCCAAATTCAGCCTGATTCTTATTCCCAAACGTGGCAGAAAGTGATTTAGATTCTTTATCTTCACAGCTCAGCCCTACCGCTCATCTCATACAGTTCCCTAATCTCCCAACTATCTCTATCAAAAAATGGTTACCTTTTAGTTTTTTCTCTCATCCTTATTTGAAGATTTATCTTAATGAAGTAATCACCATTTTTTTCATAAACCCAACCGAATTGATAAGGCTTATTTGGATTCTCTTCCGGATTACCTGGATTATTCTCATCTTCGCTTGTGGACGGTTGTTCAAATGTTGTAGAATTAAACAAAAAATTGAGAAATTGATTTTGTTCATAAATATGGTAACATACTACATCTCCTGAATCTTTGACAATAATTTGACCACCTGTTGCATCATAGAATCCAGTCCATATTGTTTCTGGAGTCATGCCCATAGCAGCATCCTGTAAGAATCTCTTGATTTTATATTCGTAAAAAGGCCTATCTTGGGTAAGGTCATAATTCATCGGATTTAATTCCTGTAATTTTTGTACGCACCTATTAACCCTGTTTAACCCCTTATATTTATATCTGATAAGTAAGGCATGTGCTAATATCATAGGGAGGTCACCATCTATCATTCTTAAATTCTGATACAGAGAGTTCGATTGTATTCCTGCAAACTCAATCGTTGCTCCCATCTCTTCAAGTTTGGTCAATCGGACATGGATTTTGTCATTTACATATGTTTCTCTATTAAAGCGCTCAAGATCAAATAATACAGGTTCTTTAAAAGAAATTTTATATATAAAGTTTGTTCCTGGACCCGGATTAAATAAAGTTGATGCTTGACCAATTAGAGATTTTATGCTAAAGCCCAATGTTTGTTGTAAACCACAATGAAAATCTTGAATTTTAATAGTAATGTCACGTTTATGTCCAACATCCTTGACTGAATAAACGCGTATTTCGGACAAAAACTTCTCAATATCTGGAAATTGAAAAGACCTTCCTTTTTTGGATTTTAAATATGAGAATAAAAGTTTACTGTTCTTTTCAAAATCATTTATACTCATGTCAAATTGTTCAATTTGGCCCGTTTGATTATTCGTGAGAAAAACGTGGATACAGTCCAATTGACGTATGTATCTATTTTGCGTTTTTGCCTCGTTTCTTAGAATCTCAAGAATTTTGTAGTATTCACCAGGAATAGCGTTCAAATTTTCATCCGCAACATCTAATTTCCCATGAGCTAAGACATAGAAAAAAGTGTAGATTTCACTCCATTCACCTTTATTTCCACTAAGTGCTTTGTTCTTTGTCATAAGTTATTTGATTTTAAGTGTTTTTAATAATTGTTCTGCGGTTGCTTGAATGGCTGGCACAGCTACCGAATTGCCAAATTGCTTGTATGCGGATGCGTCTGCAACAGGTATTTTGAAAACAGGTTTACCATCGCCCATATCATAAACAGGATAGCCCTGCAATGCGCCCCATTCGCGAGGGGTCATTCGGCGCCATCCGTCTTTGTTGTACTCGCCTTTAATTCTTGTTGTCGGGGTCATATCCGTTTGTCGGTGATCAATCACTATATTTCTTTCACGCCCCATACCACCAACGACAATGGCATTAGCGATGCCATCGTCTGGAATGATAGCATATCCAAATCCATGACCTTTGGCCTCATGGCGTCTTTTATGTTCTATCAAAGTATTTTGATAGGTTGTTGAAAGATAATATTTAGATGGAACTGGCTCTGCTTCCCTCACATCTATCCAATGCTTTGTTACCTCTTTCTGCTCGGGATAAGTGAAATCCTCTGGCTTTATGCCAAGGTCTTTCCTAAATCCCACAATATAAATACGTTCTCGATGTTGTGGTACACCAAAATACATTGCATTAACAATCTGTGGTGTTGGTACAACATATCCCACCTCATCAAGTGTGTTCAATATTGTTTTGAGAGTTTTCCCTTTGTCGTGAATAGCAAGCCCTTTCACGTTCTCAAGAAACAATGCTTTAGGTTGTTTTCTTCTTAGTATCTCAGCCACATCAAAGAATAAGGTTCCACGAGTTTCAGCAAAACCAAGTCGCTTACCCGCTAATGAAAATGCTTGGCATGGGAAACCCGCACACAATATGTCGAAATTATCTGGTATATAATGTTTTGTGCTCTCTAATGTAATATCTCCAAATGGGTATTCTCCATAGTTGGCATAATAGGTCTTTTGCGCTTGTAAGTCCCATTCTGAAGAAAATACACATTTGCCACCTAAATTCTGTAAAGCCATTCTGAATCCTCCAATCCCAGCGAACAGGTCAATGAAAGTAAATTTTGGATTATCAATAGCTTTAAAAGGAGCATTGTAAATATCCTTAAAGATATAAAAATCAAGAGCTGATGGAGCGGCAAGAATACTTTTTTCTATATTTAGATTTTGTGGATTGTTTCTGACCCAATCTAACCAGAATTGTATAAATTGTTGTGCCTTCTCCCGATAGGTTTCATCAAATATGGTTGTTTCGTTTTGCAAATAATGAGAAACTATGGCAATTTGAGTCTCAAAGGGGATTATATTACCCTCTGAGTCCAGTGAGTTTTCATCAAAAAGCTGGACTTTTCCAGCCTTTTTCAACCCAAAATCAAATAGATTAAATGCCATATTCATTTTTTCTTTTTGGATTTGGGGGTGGATTTCTTGGAGGGCTTGGCCTTGAGGTTGAGCAGGCGGGCAAATTCGCCAGGCTTGTCAAACATTTCCTTGGCCTTGTCGAGGTACTCATCGTCCTTGATGCTGTGCTGGACCTGACCACGCTGGTAGTAGAGCCGCTCCATGATTTCCTGGCCCAGCAGATAGGCGATGTCACGACGGTGCAGGTCCAGGTCATGGTCCAGGTCATGCTTGAGCAGGGCCTCCAGGCGGTCAAACTGGGCCGAGGTGGAGTCGTTCATGTAGCCCTCGGCAGTCGCTGTCTTGCGCAGGGCTGCCAACTGTTGCTCGCACACCTTGTCATACTCAAACTTGTCGGCGTTGATAAACGCCTTGAACTCGTTGAAAATGGTGTCAGTGATCTCAAAGTCGGCTGGAGCGGGGATTTCCTGCCCGTGCTGGGCGACATACCTGGTGGCGAAGTCAAAGTCCCAGTGGTCGCGCATGATGTTATAGACGATGCGCTTCAACTCACGGGGCTCCACCTTGAGGTCAGGAGCGATGCCGCCACCCTCACGCACCTCGCGCCCATGGGCGGTGTGGAAGACGCGTGCAGTGCTGTCGGTTGTTGTCTTCTTGTAGGTGCCGTCGGCGTTGCGGTTGCCGTAGTCCACTTCCTGGATGAGTCGTCCACTGGGGATGTAGTACTTGGCAATGGTGACCTTGAGCATTCCGTCGTAGGGCAATGAGCGGGTTGATTGCACCAGCCCCTTGCCAAAGGAGCGTGTGCCGATGACCACAGCCCGGTCCAGATCCTGGAGGGCGCCGGCTGTGATTTCGCTGGCGCTGGCCGAGCCACCATCGATGAGGACGGCCAGAGGTATCTCAGTGTCAACGGGATCGACCGTGGTCTTGTAAGTGCGCTCACTCGACTTGTCACGGCCACGCATCTGCAGTACCTGGGTTCCCTTGGGGACAAAGCAACCGACAATCTGGATCGCGCCCTCGACGATGCCCCCACCGTTGCTGCGCAGGTCCAGGACGATGCTTTTCACGCGAGGGTCTTTCTTGAGCTCGATGACCGCGTCACGCACTTGCTGGGCCGACTTCTCGTTGAAGGTCGTCAAGTCAATGTAGCCGATGTTGCCACGAGTCACGCCGTAGTAGGGCACGGGGTTGACACTGATGGTCTCGCGGTTGAAGGAGAAGGTCTTGACGCTGTCCTGGTCATAGGGGCGCACGACCGTTACCGTCAAGTGGGTGTTGGCCTGACCCTTGAGTCGCTTGCTCACCTGGTCGCTTGCCCAGCCAGCGGTGCTGTCGCCATCAATCATGATGATGCGGTCACCCGATCGCAAGCCTGCACGTGCAGCAGGGCTTCCCTCGTAGGGTCCACTGATATAGACCCCCTTCTTGCCATCGATGGTGCGCTCCATCAGGTAACTGCCGATGCCGCCATACTCGCCAGTGCTCAGGGTCATGAACTCGTCGGTCTCCTTGGCGGGGATATACTCGGTATAGGGGTCGATCTCGTCAAGCATTGCATTGATGGCGTTCTCGATCGATTTCTGGGCGTCAATTGTATCGACGTAGAAGGTGTTTAACTCCTTGTATAGCGTGTTGAAGATGTCCAGGCTGCGTGCCACGGCAGCGTCATCGTTGACTGCCTTGTCGTTGTCGGCAAGTGCCACAGGCGTCGCGAGAGCCATAGCCACGCATCCCCATGCGAGATATTTGAGCGTCTTTTTCATTATAATTAATGTATTTGGCTGCGAAAATACTACTATTCCCCGAATTTGGGCTGCATTTGAGGCTTAAAAAACTATTATTGGACGAAAAAAAACAAGTTTTTTCATTTTTTTATTGCACAGTTCAATTTTTGGTACTATCTTTGCACCGCATTTTTCGGCAGGGGTTGCCGAATAGATGCTGAAAACGCTTCTTTAGCTCAGTTGGTTAGAGCATCTGACTGTTAATCAGGGGGTCCTTGGTTCAAGTCCAAGAAGAAGCGCACAAAACATAATAGATAGATATTAAGAGAGGAATGCTTCTTTAGCTCAGTTGGTTAGAGCATCTGACTGTTAATCAGGGGGTCCTTGGTTCAAGTCCAAGAAGAAGCGCACAAAACATAATAGATAGATATTAAGAGAGGAATGCTTCTTTAGCTCAGTTGGTTAGAGCATCTGACTGTTAATCAGGGGGTCCTTGGTTCAAGTCCAAGAAGAAGCGCCAGAAAGAGACTACGTGAGTAGTCTCTTTTTGGTTTTACACCCCCTCAGGTTGCGCCACTGGTTGAAAAATCGGCCCTCAATGGCTTGATTTTCTCATTATTTATTTATATTTGCGGCTGTAAAACCAATTTTTTATCACTTTAACGCTTTAGAAACAATGAAGAAGATTTATACCTCTGTATTAGCCTTGGTGATGCTACTGGGCACGGGCTGCACAACCGGCCTGCTGGGAAACATGGGTGACACAACCGGTAACGGAACGGGTAACAGCGGGGGCCTGGGCGATGTACTGGGGGGAGTCCTGGGAAGTGTCCTGGGCACCCTGGGGTCACAGAACACCGTTGACGGCCTGCTGGACCTGGTCATCGGCAGTGTGAAGCTGAGCGAGCAAGACCTGTACGGCACGTGGTACTACTATGAGCCGGCATGTGCTTTCACCAGCGAGAAACTGCTGGCCAAGGCCGGTGGCGCTATCGCTGCCGCCAATTGTAAGGAGAAACTGCTGCCCGTGTATAACACCGTGGGCATCAGCTCCCAGAACACGATGTTCCAGTTCACCCAGGATCATCAGTTCGCCGGCAAGATCAAGGGCATCCCCTTGAGCGGCACCTACTCGTTTGACCCGTCGAGCGGCACGATCAGGCTACAGACGCTGCTCTTCTCGACCAATGCCTATGTCACACGTTGCACCCACGGCATGGGACTCACCTTTGAGAGCAAGAACCTGTTGAAGGTCCTGCAAGCCGCTGCGGCCCTGAGCGGCAACAGCACGTTGCAGACCGTGGGAGAACTGAGCAAGCAATATGACGGCGTGCGCCTCGGTTTTGAGGTGGCAGCAGGCAGGTAACGCAGAATACTTGAGATTATTTCTTGAGTGTGAACTTGAAGCACAAGCCTCCACCCGTGGCGGCTTGTGCTTTGATTGTGCCCCCATGCATCACCACGGCATTCTTGACGATGGCCAGTCCCAGGCCAGTCCCGCCCAGCGATCGGCTACGGCCCTTGTCCAGACGATAAAAACGCTCAAAAATGCGTGACAGATGTTCCTCGGGAATGCCTGCGCCATTGTCGGTGAAAGTAAAATGCCACTTGCCGGCGTGCTCACTGGCCATGATTGCGACCGTCGTGTCCTCGCCAGCATAGTTGATGGCATTGTCCATCAGGTTGCGGAAGATGCTATAAATGAGGGAGCTATTGCCGTTGACGATAATGTCTTGACGCAGATGGTTGTTCACCTTCATGCGCTTGGCACTGGCGGCCAGAGCGGTCTCGCTGACGATATCGCTCACGATGCGGGAGACATCCACCCGTTCAATGGTAATCTTGTCGGCGGCATAGTCCATGCGGTTGAGCGTGGAGATATCCTGCAACAGCGACGTCAAGCGACGGGCCTGGGACTGCGTGCGCTCGATGAATTGGCGCCGTGTCGCGGCATCCATCTCGGGGTGGCCCAGGATAGTCTCGGTATAGCCCAGGATGCTGGCTACTGGTGTCTTGAGCTCGTGGGAGATATTCTGTGTGAGCTCACGGCGCAACTGGGTCTCCTTGTTGATCTGGTCCTGATTAATGCGCTCATCCATGCGCTGCGAGTAGCGGTGAAGCAGCACCCCCAGCCCAGCCATCACGACCAGGGAGAATAACAGCAGGTGCCAGTCACTGCTTTCCTCAAACGGCAACAAGAAGTTGCGGTCATAGTCTTCAAAGAGGATAAAAATGATCGCATAGATGATGAAAATCACCATCACGCTGAGGAACATCTTGCGGCCTTCGGACAACTTTTTCATCACACGACAAACAAATACCCGAATCCATGACGGGTGACTATGCATGACGAGTAACGCCCTATCTTCTTGCGCATACGGGTGATATTGACATCAACGGTGCGGTCGGTAACCACCACATCGCTAGGCCACACCTTGTCCAGCACATCCTGGCGCGAGAACACCTGACCACGGTGCTCCAGGAACAACTTCAAGAGCTCATACTCGGTCTTGGTCAGCATC
Source organism: uncultured Prevotellaceae bacterium (assembly GCA_947165485.1). Taxonomy (GTDB): domain Bacteria; phylum Bacteroidota; class Bacteroidia; order Bacteroidales; family Muribaculaceae; genus Sodaliphilus. The sequence continues at coordinate 30,532 of CAMVAP010000009.1, read as the reverse complement.
ACGGGTTCACCATCGATGGTGACCGACATTTTGGACAAATCCATCACCAGACCCTCGTAGCGCAGTTCCCGCACACTCGACGCGCCTGTAGAGGTGCGGCCCAAGACCGCCTTGACCCTGGCCTCCACCTCGCGCACCGAGAAGGGCTTGGCTATATAATCATCGGCCCCGAGGTCAAAGCCGTGCAACGTGTCTTTCTCCTCGTCCAGTGCCGTGAGAAAAATGATGGGAACGCTGGCCGTGGCGGCATCCCGCTTGAGATGCGCGGCAAGTTCAAACCCCGATATGCCAGGCATCATCACATCCAGCAATAACAGGTCATAGGAGGGGATGTCCCTTTTCAAGGCATCCTCCCCCGAGAAGGCTGTGTCAACCTCGTAACCCGCCGCGGTGAGATTGAACTGCAAGATCTCACACAGGTCGCGCTCATCGTCAATGACTAGTATCTTCTGTTTCATTTCTAACCGCAAAAATAATAAACTTTATTGATTTTCAACCATTCATCGCAAAATAATGCGGTTACATCTGGCCAAAACGCGCTTCCACAACGTTGACCACATAGTCGCCCAATTTCTCCAGCTCACCCACCAGGTCACCATAGGCAGTTCCCAGCGCGTAATCATACTGACGCTCGTCGATGGCCTTAGCATTGTCCGACTTGAGTTTGTCCCTCAGGGAGTTGATCTGGTTCTCGTAGTAGTAGGTCTGCCGCAGGTAGTGATCCTCCAGGCGCTCTTCCAGCACAAGGTTCATCTGGCTCAACGCACTGTCACACAATGCCGTCATCTCGTTGATGTGCTGCTGCTGGTCGTCATTAAATTCACGCCCCTGTTGATTGCGGCGCTGTATCGTGCGCGCAAGGCGGTAACAGGAATCGCCAATGCTCTCGATCTCGCCTATTTCACGCAGCATCTGCCTCACCTTCATCTTGGAGTCATCGCTCAAGTGGCCATCACTCACCTGTTCCAGGAAGCGGGCAATGGTAATCTCTGCTTCGTCGGTGACATCCTCATCACGCTCGATCTGCTGGTAGATGTCTTCAATCTTGTCATTATCCCGCTCGTTGAGCATGGTACGCACCAGTCCAAACATCTCCTGCACTCGTTTGCCATAGTGGGCGGTCTCCTTCTGAGCCTGCATGACGGCAATCTCGGGGGTCTGAATCAGGTTGGACTTGATATAGAGCAGCTTGAAGGGCTCATTCTGGCCCTGCTCCTTATCGGGCAGCAGCCACCGCACCACTCTTTCCATCTGGGGGATGAAGCCTATGAGAATCGCGGTGTTGGTCACATTGAAGCAGGTGTGGAACATAGCCAGCACAATGGGGAGACGCTCGCTTTGACCTCCTGCCGTCACATCATAGCCCACGAGCTTGCACACCAAGTCCACAAACGGGTAGAACACACACATGACCCATATCACGCCAAACACATTGAACAACAGATGGGCCAGAGCGGCACGGCGCGCCTCGGTGTTGGCACCCAGTGCGGCCAGATTGGCAGTTGCCGTTGTGCCAATGTTTTCTCCCATCACCAGCGCGATGCCCAGGTAGATGGGCAACACACCCGTCGAGCACAGCAGTATCGTGATGGCCATCACCGCTGCCGAGGACTGCACGATACACGTGATCACCGTGCCGATGGCCAGGAAGGACAGGATAGACAGATAACTGCTCGTGTCAAACGACGAGAAGAAACGCATCACGGCCTCGTTGTGTTCCAGATCCAGCTCCTTGCCAGCACTGCTCAACAGCACCAGCGAGAAGAACATGAATGCGATGCCAAACAAGAAATCGCCCTTATAGCGGTGCCGCTTGTGATAGATGAGCAGGATGCCCACGAGGAATGACGGGAAAACCACATTGGTCAAGTCCACATTATAACCCAGTGACATGATCCATGCCGTCAACGTAGTGCCGATGTTGGCACCCATGATGACGCTGATGGCCTGCCCCAGGGTGAGCAGACCTGCCGACACAAACGATACCGTCATCACCGTCGTCGCCGACGATGACTGCACGGCACAGGTCACCGCGGTACCCGTCAACATTCCCATAAAGCGATTGGTAGTCATGCGTCCCAGCACATGACGCAACTGCGAGCCCGCCATCTTCTGCAAGGCAGTACTCATCATGCGCATGCCAAATATCAGCAGACCTAATGTTCCTAAAATCTTGAGCAATATCAATACATACTGCTGTGTTGTCTCCATTATATTGAAATTATTTTCGTTTTACCGTTGCAAAATTACATATTGCCCACATGTCAACCGTTTGCGATAGCATTACAAACCCGTTACTATTTTGTTACAGCGCAGAACAAACTACAGATTTTGGTTGAGAAATTTCAATTATTTGTTGATTTCTGGTCTAAATATCACAATTCAAGCGTTTTATTTCCGTTAATTAGTATATATTTGCCATCCCAATGGACAGCATCATCAAGAAATATGCCCCGATTACGCTCGACGAGATGAGCGGCATCAAGCTGATGAACCGTACCGACACCAAGTTTGTCACCACGGTTGACCGGCTGCGATTGTTATTGATGCTGGCCCAGGAGGATTACCGCGCCCAAGACATTGACGGACGGCGCATTGCCTCCTATTATACCACCTATTTTGACACACCCGATAACAACATGTATATTGTTCACCAGAACGGACATGCCGGGCGCCAGAAGCTGCGCATCCGTTCCTATGTGGACTCCGGTCTCAACTTCCTGGAAGTGAAGACCAAGAACAATCATGGCCGCACCAAGAAGAAACGCATCGATATGGTAGGCTTTGACCCGACAAATCCCGACCACGGCATCCGTTTCCAGCGCCAGGACGAGCAGTTCAGACTCTACGACGAGTTCTTGCACAAGCACCTCCGTTACGACCCCACCGTCCTCACCGAGCACCTGGAAAACCACTTCAGCCGCATCACGCTTGTCAACAAGGCCAAGACCGAGCGCCTGACCATCGACACCGCCCTGCGCTTCCACAACATCAAGACCGGCAACAATGCCGACTTGACTGGCCTGGTCATTATCGAGCTCAAGCGCGACGGCCTGCAGCCCTCCCCCATCCTGCACATGCTGCGCGACCTGCGCATCAAGCCTAGCGGTTTCAGCAAGTACTGCATGGGCAGCGCGCTGACCAATCCCTCATTGAAGCGCAACAACTTCAAGGAACGCCTCCACATGATAGAACGTCTGTTATCAAGGGTACAGCAACATTAACCATCATCAACCAACAAGAGAAAAAACACTACGATTATGAGATTATTACAGGATTTATCGGCATTGGACGACGGCATTGAAGCCGTACAGAATGTTGTCAGCAGCACCGCCCCGGGGTTCAGGTGGTTTGACGCGGCAGGAGTAACCGAGATGTTGATACGCTTTGGCTTCTTCCTGCTGGTGCTGTTCTTCATCGTTTACTACTTGTATTACCGCAAGACTCACCGCCGCGACTACTTCTTCACCCTCGTGCTGTTGAGCGTGAGCATCTTCTTCCTGATCTACCTGCTGGGCAGTGTCAAGGTCAAGATTGGCTTTGCACTGGGATTGTTCGCCATCTTTGGCGTGCTGCGATACCGCACCGAGACGATACCCGTGAGGGAAATGTCCTACATGTTTGGCGTCATCAGCCTGTCGGTCATCAATGCCCTGGCCGACTCGTTGAGCTTTATAGAACTGCTCATCCCCAATGTGGCCATCGCATTGCTCATCTGGTTGTTTGAGACCCTGGTATTGCGGGCCAACCTGGCCAGCAAGCTCATCCTGTATGACCGCATTGAGTTGATCACCCCCGAGCGCCGCGAGGAATTGCTCGAAGACCTGCACAAGCGCACCGGGCTCAATATCACCAAGGTGAATGTGGGCTCTATCGACTTCCTCAAGGACACCGCCGTTCTCAAGATTGAATACGAGAACAACGGCACAAGTGATAGCCATATCAACAATACATTAAAGATACATAGAGACGAATGGCAAGACGTGAAAGAAAACAACTGATAGCGAGCCTGTTCCTGTTACTGTGCACAGCATTCTTCCCAACATCGTTGATTGCCGACGATGCTGGGTTGATTGTGTCGGCTGGAATATCACACAAATTCAACAAAAAGCTGAGCACAGGATTTGAATTTGAGTTCCGCTCCCGCAACACGTTCCGCACTGTTGACCGCATGGGACTGGGCGCCGATGTCAGCTACAAGGTGCTGCCGTGGCTCAAAGCTGGCGCGGGCTACAACTTGCTCATCTATAACAATGCCGAGAAGCTCACCTTTCAAGACGATGGCGTGAGTTACAACAACTGGCGGCCCAGCTATTGGGCTATACGCCATCGCTTCAATGTGATGCTCACCGCCAGCCACAAGATTCAACGCGTGGAGATAAGCCTGCGTGAGCGCTGGCAATACACCTACCGACCCTCCAAGATCATCGACAACTTCGACTTTGACGAGGGAATGTGGGAAGACTATGAGGAAAAAGGCAAGGGCAAGAATGTGCTGCGCAGCCGCCTGCAAGTGGAATGGGACATACCGCGCTGCAAGTTCGACCCGTTTGCCAGTGTGGAGTTCCACACCACGCGAGAACTCGACAACACACGATTTATCGTGGGTGTGGAGCACACATTGAAAAAGACTCACGCCTTTAAGGCTTACTACCGCTATCAAGTGAAAAACGGTGAACCCAACATACACTACCTGGGCATGGGATACACCTTTAAATTTTAAACGACATGAAAAAGATTCTATACTACAGCATGGTATTGACCACGATGGCGATGGGCATGGCATCATGTGTGAACGATGACACCGACATGGCCGACATCATCGCCCAGTATCAGGTGGAACCCGCCAGCATCGAGCTGGATTTCTCGGCCCTGGTCGAGAAACCCGATGTACCCGTGACCGACGAGGCCGACGAGGCTTACAACGACTATGTGGAGAACACATCGTGGAACCAGGTCATCGAGATTCAATACAGCGGTGACATGGTGACGGTGACTGGCTCTGTTCCTGGCGTCACCGTGAGCAACAGTGGCGCTCATGTCGTGGTCATGAATATGTCGGGACCGGTGCAGTTCATCGTCAGTGGAAAGACCGCTGATGGCTCATTGAAATTCTACGGGGACAAGCGTTTCCAGGTGCTTCTCAACAATATCGACATGACCAACCCCCATGGTGCCGCCATCAACAACCAGGGCAGCAAGTCGATGTATGTCGTCCTGGCCGACGGCACGACCAACCACCTGCAGGACGGCCAGGAGTACACCATGGTCGATGACGAAGACCAGAAGGCGGCCCTCTTCAGCGAGGGGCAGATCATCTTGAGCGGAAAGGGACGCCTCAACATCAATGCCACGGGGCGTGGCGGCCTGCGCAGCGACGACTACATCCGCGTGCGTCCCGGCGTGAACATCCACATCAGCAGCACCGCACTCGACGGCTTGCGGGCCAACGACGGCATCATCCTGGACGGTGGGGTCATCAACATCGAGACGACCGGCACGGGAGCCAAGGGTGTGCGCAGCGGCGGTCCCATGACCGTTAACGGCGGTCGCCTCATTGCCATCAGCAACGGCGATACCCGCATCACCGACGAGAACGACTTGACCGACACCACGGCATGTGCCGCACTCTATTGCGACACGCTGCTCACCGTCAACGGCGGCACACTCAAGCTCAAAGCCACTGGCGACGGCGGCAAGGGGCTCAACGCCAAGTGGGATGTGAACATCACCGGAGGCCAATTCATCGCTGTCGCCACGGGAACCCGTGACATCAAGAAACCCAAGGGGGTCAAAATCGACCGCAACCTGAACGTCACCGGCGGGTACTTCTACACCTACAGCCGCCGCAGCGACCCGCTGGACGTGAGTGGAACGACCCAAGTGGCACCAGGCTACAAGGATTACAGCGTGAAACCCAAGGTCATCACCATCGCCTATTAATGAACACAATCAGCATCACCCAATCATCTGTTTATCGACATTAACTACTATCCAAGGTATGAAACGAATATTGTTTGTTATCACGGCCCTGACGCTTGGCTTTGCAGCCTCGGCGCTCACCGGCGATGTCAATGGTGACGGGGAAGTATCGATCAGCGACATCAATGCGGTTATCGACGTCATCCTCAGTGGAGAAGACAACCTGGCTGGAGACGTCAACAACGACGGCGAGGTCAATATCGCCGATATCAACTCCATCATCGACATCCTCTTGAATGGCCCCGAGGAGCAACTCGTGCCCAAGGAGATTGTCCTGGACGACAGCGAGTTGATCGAGGCACCCGAAATCATCGTTGAGGACGAGGAAGCCCCTGAATATGGCGACTATGTGGAGAACACCATCTGGTCCACAACGGTTTATATCAACTTTGACGGCGAGACCGCCACGGTCACCGGCAAGCCCAGCTCGGTTGTGGTGACTATCGACGGAGCCCACGTGACCATCACCAGCGCCGCCAAGCGCGTTCGCTACATCGTGAGCGGCAGCACAGCCAACGGCTCACTCAAGTTCTACAGCGAGCGCAAATTCCAGCTTCAGCTCAATGGAGTGGATATCACCAATCCCACCGGTGCAGCCATCAACAACCAATGCGGCAAGTCATTCTACCTGGTTCTCAACGAGGGTACGGTCAATACCCTGCGCGATGGAGAAACCTATCAAATGGTGGAGGGCGAGGACCAGAAGGCGGCCATCTTCAGCGAGGGGCAGATTCTGGTCAGCGGCAAGGGCCTGCTCAATGTCTATAGCGTGGGACGCCACTGCATGGCAAGCGATGACTATGTGATTGTGCGACCTGGTACCAAGATGTACCTCAACAGCACCAGCGGCCACGGCATCAAGGCCAAGGACTATGTGCACATCAAGGGCGGCGTCATCAATATGGAGATCAACGCCGATGGTGCCAAGGGCATCAACTGCGACAGCCTCGTTTACATCACGGGAGGGCGCACCACCATCATCAACACCGGTACTTCCAGACTGGAGACCGACTCTCTGGGCAATCTGGTATCCACTGGCGCTGCCGGCGTCAAAGCCGACTGGAACCTCAACATGACGGGCGGCACCCTCAACATCAAGAGCACTGGCAACGACGCCAAGGGCATCAACGTGGCACAGCCGTTCACCTTCACGGGCGGCACGCTCAACGTTGTCGTGACAGGCCAGCAAAAGAGTGTTGCCCCCAAGGGTGTGAAGTGTGACACCGACTGCATCATCCAGGGTGGCTATTTCTACAGCTGCACGCCCAGTGGCAAGGCCCTCGATGTTGACGGCACCCTCACCATCGCCGACGGCTACACCACCCTCAACAACACCGATGCCCGCCTGGTTGAAATCGCCTACTGACACCTTTCAACCAACTACAGTTGTTTTAGGGGACTTCTATAAATTACCAAAATGATAGTTTTTAGTGTTGGATGTCTTTGGGCGCTTTTCGGCATCTCTTGAGGCTGTGTCATCATTGCGACTCAATAATATTACCGTGCTAACGCACGGGAAATTTATCAAATTTTTAAATTAAAATTAATTATTATTTTATATTTATATCAATTTAATTATAATTTGAATAATTTCCCGCCCGCAGGGCGGTTAGAATTGCAACTTATCAATTATGACACAGCCCCAAAATCTGCTCGAAAAAATCACTCCAAATTCATTCCAAGCTAATTTATAGAAGTCCCCTTTATTCACTATCGTTGCGCTGTGTGCTATGATGGGGTGAGCCGTGGGGAATACTCAGAATAGTTTTGGCATTTCCCACGGCTTGCACTATCTTTGCAGGCGCAATGAGAGGGAAGGTGGTCATATTGCTTGTGGCTTGGATGCTCGTGACGATGGTTGCGGGCTGTGGAGGGGCGCACCGCTATGACGGGCGGCTCGTGCAGGCCGACAGCCTCATGCCACATGACCCCGACAGCGCCCTGTCGCTCGTCCAAGGCATCAGCCCCGACAGCCTGCCCACCCCTGGCGACCGTGCCTACCGCGACCTGCTGCTCACACAGGGCCGCTACAAGTGCTACATCACCGCCACCAGCGACAGCGACATCAACCGCGCCCTGGCCTACTACAGCCACCACAGCGGCGAGCGCGAAAAACTCACCCGCGCCTACATCTACAAGGGCGCCGTCATGGAAGAACTGGGCTACCCCGACAGCGCCATGACTTACTACAAGAAGGCCGAAACCACCGCCGACCCCTCAGACTACGCCAATCTGGGACAAATCAATACAAGAATAGGCGACTTATATCGTGAACATTATATTGACCCACAGATATGTTTTGATAAATACAGCCAGGCTCTGCATTATTACTTGCTGACAGGTAACAAGCGACTGCAATTTGATTGCTTTTTCCACATGGGAGGTTGCAGTGGCATCACCCGTATCGGGAACCCCGAGAATCTACTGAAACATTCAATCCAACTCGCTAATGAACTTAACGACAGTTCAAAAATTTTTATAAGCAAGGAATTACTATGCAGGCAGCTGGCTTATTACGGAGACTCAATGGCGATGGCCAAACAGATAGCCCTGCATTGTCTGGACGATTACCCAGATTTCATAAACAATGACCTGTTACTTGATCTGGCAGAGATATATGCCAAGGTCGGAAAACTTGATTCGGCCAGGTACTATCTAGACTTTGTGGACGAGGATGCTGCTGACGGAAGCCTGGAACAGATACGAACAAGGAGGTTTGAGATACTTTCTGAGATGGCCCTGTTTGATGGCGACTCTATCATGAGCAGCTATTATGACATGCTTTCCCATCAGTTATCGGATTCAATACTCAATTCTAAATTAAAGTACAAGATCAAGCAGATAGAGAGGAGTTTTGACAGGCAGCATCAGAATGAAGTAAACGCCAAAATGGGCATCCTCCACTGGATTATCCTCATTATGGCAGTGCTTACTGTTATTGTGATTGCACTTCTAATCATAGAACACCTGCGCAGGGCGCACAACACCAAAGCCATCATCAAGGAACTCGACAATATCAACCTGATCCATGCCAATGAACTGCTTGGCCAGATAGATGCGCATGATACCGCCATCGAACACTTGATTGTCAATCTTATCAGTATCCTGAAAACGTGTGTAAACCCATCCAGCAAACAAATCTCTTCAGCTCAATTGGCCCGTCAAATCAAAGAGAGCATTGTGGACGTGGCAGATGAGGGCTTCTGGAATGAATTAAGGTCTCATCTGGATCACAAACACAATAACGTGATTTCAATTATTGCGCAGAATCCAGATATCTCAAAAAAAGACTTGAAATTCATTGAACTGTCCTGCTGCGGCTTTTCTTATCTGGAGATAGCCATGATTCTCGGCTATTCTCCAAGGTATGTCCTCAATAAGCGCAAAATCATTGCCCAGAAAATGGGCATTCAAGCACCGTTGCAAGACCACTTGAATGGCCTCATGGAAATTGGTCAAGACAACAGAGACTACCGAAATCAGTAGTTTTTCGTTCACATTTGGATATTCATCATTCACATTTTGTCAAAAAAAGACCCTCAAAGAGGGCCTTTTTTGACATTTTTTTCACAGTCCAGTTATCTGTTGTATATCTATTTGCTTTATTTTCAATAAATTACAAAATGTGAACGATGTGAAATAAAATTAGAGCACAAAACTATGAATGTAATGAAAATTACATTATAATTTTGCATAGCAACTTTTATTAATAACAAAAAATGAAAAGCAAATGAAACGTTTTATTCTTCTTTTATTTGTGATGGTCGGCCTGGTCGCTCAAGCGGGAGTGGGTGCTATTATTCTTACTCCAAAGGGACCAGCTGACAATCGCTCTGGCAACACATTGTATTATGACAAACCTCAAGCATTTTATCACTATGATGAAAAGATTCAAGAGATAATAATCGATGGGGATGGAGCTGTTAGCTATTATGATGTGGAAATTACCTCTTCCGCAACTAATGTTGTCGAAATTAGTACTCAGGTTAATGGTACTTTTGACATGATTGACATCTCGTCATTTGCTCCTGGCTTGCATGTCATCACCATTGTCTCACCCACGGGCAATTCCTTCGAGGGCTTCTTCAGCACCTACTGAAGAATGTCTGATTTTCCCCCAAATGAAACGGGGATACTTTTTAGATGACAACAATTTCTTATTAACTAAATAACAGACATAACATGAAGAAGACAATACTTTTTTCGATTCTTGCCCTACTGTGCTTGACCCAAGCGGTAGCGCAAGATTATAACGACTATGAGTACGTCCCGTTTGTTCGCGAGGGCGTGAAATGGGTGTACTTCTACAACAATTTTGATGACCCATATCCTGCCAATCCTAATCTTGCACAGGGCAAAGTCTATTTGAATCTTGAGTTCAAGGGCGATACTGTCATCAACGGCAAGACCTATAAACTCATGCACAAGTATTACGGTAATGCAATCAATATTGTGAATGACACTGTGCCCATTTGCATGCGTGAAGAGGACAAAGTTGTCTATGCCATCGTGCCTGAAGGGAAAGTGTACCATGACTGTCCGATTGGGAACTGTGCCACTTACCAAGACTATGATGCCATCCGAAATGGTCAGGAGTTTGTGCTATACGATTTCAGCAATGCTCAAGCCTGCTGGCAAAACCTCATGAATTCCGCTTATGAAGACCAGTTCACTACCGATGTGATAACTATTGGTGGCCATAGGGCCAAGCGCTACAGCTGTGACGAATCTTTCAAGGTCGTTGAAGGCGTAGGGATGGATTCGCCAACAGGTTACACCTTGAGTTTCTTCATGCCAATGATTATTGGAGATGGAAGTGTTAATTTCGGACTGAGTCATGTCATGGAAAATGGGAAAATCATCTACAAGGGTGAACTATATGAAGAGCCCGAAGATTACGTCCCCTTTGTTCGCGAGGGGGTCAAGTGGGTGTACTTTTATGAGAATTATTATAGTACGGTATATGGGTATGACGAGAATCTTGCACTAGGAAAGAATTATATAATTCTAGAGATCAAAGGTGATACCGTTATTGATGGCAAGAATTATAAAGCGATGCATAAGTATAGCGGGAGCGCTATAGATTGGGACCATGATACGATCCCAATATATCTGCGTGAAGAGGACAGAGTGGTGTATGGCATAGTGCCTGGATGCATTTTTTACCATGATTGTCCTATTGGTTATGGGCCAGAAAACTCACTAACTGATGGCCTGTATGGACAAATCTGGACCGGTCAGGAATTCGTGCTGTATGATTTTGCCGACACTAAAAGTTACTATGAGAGCGAAAAAATGTTTGATCCAGATATATTTGACGAATTCGAATTTTCATATGTTGGAAGTGATATTACGACAGTGGGCGGAGTTCAAGTCAAGCGCCACGTGATCAATCGTTGGAATCTGGAAGATTACCTCATTGAAAGTGTAGGCTTTGACGGCCATAATTCTGGTTTCACATTGCATTATCTATATAACATGACTTATGCAGATCCACGATTCCATCTGAGCCATGTCGTTGAGAATGGACAGATCATCTACAAGGGCATTTACTTTGACCCAGGTGTTCACGTGGGTATCGATGAGGCGGTGGCCGACAAGCCGTGTCGTGCTATGGACGGTAACTACTACAACCTGATGGGGCAGCCTGTGGGCAAGGAGGTGCCCTCCACGCCCGGCATCTACATCCACAACGGCAAAAAGATTTGTGTAAGCCGAATGCCATGACGCCCGCATCAATGGCTGAGGCGCAACCAAATTTATGCGATGATATAGCAGTTGGCCTAAACCCTGCGGGGCTAATGCTAATTTCACGAATTAGTTATATTTATCACGAATAGTTTTAAATATTCTTCGTGAAAATACGTTTTCTTAGCGAAATTAGCATTAAGAAACTTTTCAGGGCCAACCGCTATATCGTTTCCCCAATTTTGGCAAAAATTGCCATCAGATAAAGAAAGCAGAACGACCTGGGAAAAATAGTGCTATTAAATTTCATCTGCTGGACGCTGTGTCATAACTTGCAACTGTTAGCATGAATCGAGCTTCGCTCGAAAAATTAAACAAAAATTATAAATAAAATTTAAATAAAAATTTATTTTGTTTGATTTTTCCGTGCTTTGCACGGATTATATTGCAAGCATAGCATGATGACACAACGCCTCGCAACGTGCCTGCCGATGGGGACCGCCCCCCACTCGGCAGGCTGTCGTTATGTCCTCCACTCCTCCGCTAAATCTTATCGGACCCCACACAGATAAAGCACAGTTTTTCAAACAACCTATACAACGGTTTCTTTCTCATCAAACAACATTAACAACGGTTCTTTTTCAAACAACATTTACAACCTTTTTTTTCAAACAACATTTACAACTGTGAACAACATGAACAACTTTTTCTTTTTATTGGTGTACAGGGAAAGAGAGTGTATCAAAAGGTTCGGCCTGGAATTATAACCGCCCTATCGGGCGGGAAATTAAGCAAATTAAATATAAAATTCTTATAAAAATAAATAATTATTTAATTTTAATTTAAAATTTTGTTTAATTTCCCGTGCGTAAGCACGGTTAAAATGTGCGTAGGTGAGTTTTGATACACTCTCTTTCCCCAGACACCAATTTACAACTGTGAACAACATGAACAACTTTTTCTTTTTTAACGCTGATTGCGCGGGTTACTTTTAGGCAGTTAGCGGATGCCAACTAGAAACTAGAAACTAACAACTATTTAGTTATTGTGGTTTAGTTTCTGGACGGCAGTTAATGCGGTCTGGATGTTGGGGCCACTATAGGTGACCATGCCGGTGCTATCGGTGACGGCATACCACGGTAAGGACTTGATGCCCAGTAGCTGGATGCCTGGCTCCAGGGGGCCACCAGGAGCCCAGTAGTGTTTCCATGATTGGGGGTCACTGGCGATGGTCTGATGCCACCGCAGGGTGTCGCTCTCGGTGAGCACATCCAGCACTTGCATCCCTGCATCCAGGACTTCCATTTTACCAATCACGGCGCTGCGGTCAGGTTGTGGATTGGCCCACAGGTTGATCAACGTGATGTGGCCGGTCATGTCGATTTCGTCAAACTTGTCAACCCCCTTGGCCAGTTTGAGGCTCATCAGCCGTGGCAGGTGGGTGCCATCAGGGCCCTTCGACAAGGCCTCGGTAAATGCCCTGGTGATCGATGCTGGCCGTGCCTTGATGTCGATAGACGTCAGCATCTTGTTGACCTTGGCCCGATCACTATAGTCACTGTAGTCGGCCATGAGCAATACCGTCGAGAGTACATCGGCTGGGTGCTCGCGCACATACTTCTCGATGGCGGCATCCAGGCGACTGGGGTTGGGGTCGGTATAGAATGCTGCGTGCTCATCGCGGAACAGCTGCCAGTCCTCGTTGAGGTCATTTCCCTTCACCTTAATCGACGATGGTTTAACGGCATCCCCCTTGATCTTGAGGTGGTCGCCGCTTGCGGCAACGACGGTCGCCAGCGGTTCGCCACGCTTGGTCAATATGTTGACGATTACAGGGTCCGTCACTTGGCCCTTGTAGGAGAAGCGTCCCTTCTTGTCCAGTTCGGCCCAGTCATCGACGATGCCTGAATCGCCCTGAAAAACGATTTTCACCCCATCGCCCTCGATGTGGGCGACATTACCGTCGATCTTGAAACTGTCGCTACTGCATGATGCAAGCGCCAGCACCACGAGCAAGAGAAAAATATGTTGTGCACACCGCATGTTAGTTGTTAGTTGTTAGTTGTTTGTTTCTAGTTTCTAGTTTCTAGTCCCTAGTCCCTAGTTTCTAGTTTCTAGTCCCTAGTTTCTAGTTTCTAGTTGGCATCCGCAAATGCCTAATGCCTATAACCTAATGCCTATAACCTAAAACCTAAAACCTAAAGCCTAATGCCTATAACATAAGACCTTAGTCTTCATTGGGTTCACGCCAATCATCATTTTGCTTGATGAGATTCACGAGGCGGTCGATAGCATCCTCCTCGGGGATGTTCATCTCGATACACTCCTTGCCCTTGTAGAGGCTGATGCGACCTGCCGCAGCCCCCACATAGCCATAATCGGCATCGGCCATCTCGCCAGGCCCGTTGACAATGCACCCCATCACGCCTATCTTGAGATGGGACAGGTGGGCCGTGGCCTGTTGAACACGCTTGACGGTCGATTGCAAGTCAAACATGGTTCTCCCGCATCCCGGGCATGAGATGAACTCTGTCTTGCTCATGCGCTGCCGGGCAGCCTGCAGGATGGCAAAGGCATAACGCACCACCTCGCCGCCATTGCGGCAACTGGGCGCTTCGAGCCAGATGCCGTCGGCACGCTGGTTGAGCATGACGGCCCCCATGTCGGCCCCAGCCTTGACTTGAAGCCATTCGCTGGAACTGTCGGCATAGGTGTTGCGCACCACCACGGGGCAATGGATGCCCGCACGGTCCAGCGCGTGGGTCAAAGCCTGCTGTTCACCAGGTATATTCTTGCCCACGGGGGTGATGACCAGCACGGTATCGGTACGGTCCCGCAGGAACTCTAGGCGCTGGATGGGCGTCGAGGCGGGTAATTGCAGGAAGCGCAGTCGAGTCTCGGGGCAACGGTCCCACTCGCCCAGCGTGAGCAGCGGATGCACGTTGCGCTCTCCACTCCATCGGTCGAGGGGCACCAGGAACTGGTGCATACCATCGATGAGGCCGTCTCCACTATAATAAAAATCGGGTTGCAGGTCGGCACCGACAAGCTCGTCGGGACGGTAGCTGGCTATCACCACGGGGGGCTGATTGCCGCCGATGCGTCCATCCACCAGGGTGGTCACGCGGCGCTCGGGGCACAATGGGTCATAGCCCACGGCGCATTCACCCTCGATGGGGTCATGTCCCTGACGCGACTCGATGTAGCTCACCAGCTTGCGTGCCACTGGTATCTCCAACTCAGGCTCCTCACTCAACGACACACGGATGGTGTCGCCCAGCCCCTGGGCCATGAGTGCACCGATGCCCACGGCACTCTTGATGCGGCCATCCTCGCCAAATCCAGCCTCGGTCACACCCAGATGCAGCGGGAAGTGCATGTCCTCCCGATCCATGGCATCGACAAGGCGCCTCACCGCCTCGACCATCACCACGACATTGGACGCCTTCATCGAGATGACGACATCCATGAAATCCTCTTGAACAAACACCCTCAAGAATTCCATCACGCTCTCTACCATGCCTGTGGCCGTGTTGCCATAGCGGCTCATGATGCGGTCGCTGAGTGAACCGTGGTTCACCCCCAGGCGCACTGCGGTGTGCCGCTCACGGCACACGGCGATAAACGGTAGCAGAGCCTTACGGATGCGCTCCAGCTCGGCACTGTATTCTTCATCGGTGTAATCCAGCTGCTTGAACGTGCGGGCAGGATCGACAAAGTTGCCGGGATTGATGCGCACGCCCTCACACACCTGGGCTGCCGCCAGAGCGGCATTGGTGTTGAAGTGGATATCGGCAATGAGGGGTATGCTACAATCGTGGGAACGC
Organism: uncultured Prevotellaceae bacterium; assembly: GCA_947165485.1. GTDB lineage: Bacteria > Bacteroidota > Bacteroidia > Bacteroidales > Muribaculaceae > Sodaliphilus. Next base: position 15,035 of record CAMVAP010000009.1, on the reverse strand, counting down.
AGCACCTGGGCAATCTCGCCGATGCTCTGAGCCTGTTTAACACCCTGGGCAGTGAGCCTCACATAGTCGGCACCGGCGTATGCGATGCGCTGGCACTGGGCTGCACTGGCTTCAATGTCATCGGTCGAGGTGTTGGTCATCGACTGGACACGCACGGGCCACTCGCTGCCCATAGCGATACCACCCACGTTGACGCTGACGGTCGAGCGACGTTTATAATTGAATGATGTGTTCATATTTAGTTTCTAGTTGTTAGTTTCTAGTTTCAAGTTGTCAGTTTTTATGCTCCTTAACCTAACAATCTCATGGTCAACGATACACACAGGAATCCCACCACTACGCCGGCCAGCACCTGCCAGATGTCGTGACGCTTGAGCACCAGCCGCGCCGAGCCAAGCGCACCGGCCACAATCACCATCACACACAAGAGCCACAGCAGGTCAAAGGCGCTCAAGCCTTGCACATGGATCTGATAGATGAGCCCCAGCACACCTCCCATTCCCGCCATGTGGGCGCTGATCTTCCACTTGAGGTTGAGTACTGTCACAACCAGGATGGTGCCAGCCGAACCCACCATAAACATCGCGAACCATCGTGGAGAGTGGCAATAGTTGAGGTAGTAGGCAGCGGCTATATAGCACACGGCAGTGAACACATAGGGGATAAAGCGCTGTTCACGCACATTGACATGCAGGTCGGTGATGAGCTTGAAATGGCGCATCACGGTCAAGAAGATGAGTGGCATGATGCACGTGATGCCCATGCACACGAGCAATACCGACACGCGTGTGCCATAAGGCAACAGGCACAACACCGAGACCCACAGCACCAGAAACACGCCATAGGTGGGCATCAACAGGGGGCTCAAGGCCGTGGACAGGAAATTGGCCAAGCCTGCAATAAATTTATTGATGGTGTATCTGTTCATTGTTTATAGTTTCTTGTTTCAAGTCCCTAGTTTCGACCGGCGGTCATTTGGCCATCTTGCGCCTAACGGTGCTGCTGGGGATATTCAGGGCATCGCGATACTTGGCCACGGTGCGCCGTTCCAGCTTGTAGCCCATCTCCTTGAGGCGGTCGCACAGGGCATCGTCGCTGAGCGGGTGCTTCTTGTCCTCGCCGTCAACCAGCTTCTTCAGGTCATCAAACACCTCATGACGCGATGCGCCATTGATATCCTCGCTGAAGAACGACTTGAGGCTCTTCACGCCCCAGGGCAGTTGCACATACTTGTTGCTCACAGCCCTCGATACCACCGACACATCCTTGCCAATCATGTCGGCAATCTGCTGCTGACCCAGCGGCTTGAGGTCACGCTCGTCGCCGCTCAGGAAATAGTCACGCTGGCACTTGACAATGGCGCTCATCGTGTTGAACAGGGTCTCCTGGCGCTGCTTGAGCACCTCGATAAACATGCTGGCGCGCTGGTAGGCATCCAGGATTTGCTTCTTCTCCTTGGTCTCCTTGACCGTCAATGGCGCACCCTCCTTGTAGCGCTTGTTCATCAAGGTGTAACTCTCGCTGATCTGCAAGGCGGGGATATTGTTGCGCAAGGTCACGGTCACACGGTTTGTCTCCTCATCAATCTCGACGTCAAAGTCGGGGGTCACCTGCTGGGTGATGTAGGAACGCGAGCCGAAGGCATTGCCGGGATAGGGGTTGAGGCCGCGTCTGATCTGGTGCTTGAACACTTGCTCCAGTCTTTCCACGTCCACGTCAAGCCTGCGGGCCAGTGAGTCAAAGCGCATCGCCCCCAGCTCGTCAAAGTGTTTCTCGACGATAGCGATGGCCAGGTCAACATCGGGGCTGCTGGGCTTGCGGCGCAGCTGGAGCAACATGCATTCCCGCAGGTCACGGGCCGCGATACCGGGCGGATCCAGCGTCTGCACCACGTCAAGCATCTCCTCTACCTGATGGGCATCGACGACATAGCCGTCGTTGAAGGTCACGTCATCGGCAATCTCGGTCGTGGTGCGGCTCAGGTAGCCATTATCCTCGATATTTCCCACGATGGCACGGGCGATCATCTGCTGGGTCTCATCGAGTTCCAACTCTCCCAGCTGGTCATTCAGGTATTCCTGGAGCGTTTTCTCGCTCACCGCTGTGGGTGCATAGTACTCATCGTCGCGGCTGCGGTTGTTGGCAAAGTAGCGGTACCAGGCCATCGTGTCGTCATCACCGTTGGTCTCGGCATTGACTTCATCGGCAGGCACACGCTCATTGTCACGGGCATCCTGCTGGTCGCTACCGTTGTCATACTCATCGGCCTCGTCGTTCTTCTTCTCTAGGGCCTGGATCTCATTGACCTTGTTATCAATGAATTCGGCCATCTCGGCATCGTTTTTCTCCAGCACCAAGCCCAACATGCGCTGTTGCTCCAGTGCCAGACGTTGCGTCTGCTTCTGTTCAAGTGTGAGTCCCTGTTTTGCCATTGTCAATAGAGGTTTTTAGCTTGTAACCTACAAAGGTAGTACATTTTTTTGGAAAAACCACCATCCATAAAAACTATTAAGGAGCAAGTTAACAACTTGCGAAACTTAAATTAAGGAAAACTGGAATCGCGACGGCATTGCGATTCCAGTTCCCCTAGGGCAAGTGTGTGCTCTTCTCAATCAATAGATACTGATTTCATCCAGCAAGGTAGCACTGTCATAGATACTGTCTCCGATATCCCCCGTCTCGATGGTCAAGGTTACGGTCTTGCCCTGATACTTGCTGATGTCGAAGGTCGAAGTCTTCCAGCCCGTCATGTGTACATCGCCACGGTCAAACACAATGGTGGGCGACACAGGGGTCAATGTGTAATTCTTGGCAAAGTCATCGATAGCCATCGAGAAAATCACTGTGCTGGATGAACCGTCGCTGATGCTGATGCGCAGGTAGTCCTGATAGATGCTGCCCACATACTCCAGAAATTCCTCCGACAGGAAATTCCATGTGATGGAGAGGGTGTTCTCGTTGGTGACCTTGAAGGACTGCGAGATGGAGCCATATTTCTCGGTATATCCCAGACCCGTCGAGACGATGCCCATGTAGTAGCCCTGGGTGGGGTACTCGCTGCCCAGTCGCGTGATGACGCGGCCATCGCCACTGGTGTTCCAGCCATTGAGGTTGCCGTACTCAAAGTCGCCGTTGATCAGTCCCATGTAGAAACGCATGTCCTTGCTGCCGGTCATCAGGTAGGAGTTGTGCCAGGTGACGCCGTTGGCCTGCTCAACAAAGTCCATGTCGGCGACATAGGCCTGACCCGTTGTCTTGAGCTCGTTGCCCGTCAGTGCCGTGAAGAACTGCTTGGCCTTGTCGCGGCAGGTCGAGTAAGTGACCCTCGACTTGAATCCCAGATAGGTCTTGGCACCCCTGCTAATCAGGGCATTGGCCAGATGCTCGGTTTTCAGACTCTCGCATGAGCCGTTAAAGATGATGCTGTTGGGCAGACCGCCATGCAGCTTGTTCTTGAAGAACTTGGCCGTCACGGCATAGTAGGTTTTGCCCTCGGTCATGGTAACGATATAATACACGCTGGAGAACAGGTTATAGATGTCATCCTGTGTGAGCAGCTCATATTGTTCCACCGTCTCGCCGGTGAGCATCATGTTGCCACCCCGTCCATGCGTGTCAAACACGATGATGCCGTAATTGTTCAGCTTGAGCAGTGACTGACGGGTGCACTTGCTGTTCTTGACGTAGTCCACATTGAGAGACACGGGGCTGGCATTGAACACCGCACTCAAGGTGGGTTCCATGTCGATGCTGAATGATTTTTCAAAGGGGGCCCAGATCAGCACTTGCTTGTTCTGGATGATGTCGTTATTGTTGATGACAGGTGCTGCCGACGGTGCCTTGGCGCTCTTGCGTCCCGACGGTGCCAGCACACCGCGCGTCTGCTTGCTCAATGGCAGGGCGGGAGTAGCGGTCCTGCGATTGCCGGTGGTATAACCGCCCTTGGTCACACTGTTCTCGTCGGTAATCAGGACGTATGACTCCAGTCCTGACCAGTGGGAAATCACGATGTAGCCGTTATCGGTGGTCACGCCCTTGACCAGGGACTGGCCCTGCAACCACTCCACGACAAGTTTCTCTTTGTCGGCAGCCGGCATATCGGCATTCTCGATGAGCATCTGCTCGATCATCGCATGGAGGTCCAGGAGGTTCTTGACTTGCTGTGAGGCATTCTGCTGGTTCATCACGGTCAACGTGAAGATGGCCGACAGACCCTCTACTTCGCCCTCATCCTCCTGGGTACGCGCCGAGATGCGGAAACGCTTGGTGCCCTCGCTGCTGTAATTGAAGACGTGCTTGGTCGAGAACACGTTATCGCCCTTGATTTCATCACCATGCTCCAGGTCGCCGTCATCATACATGGCGCACACCTCGTTCATCTCCTTGTTACTGCCGTCAATCTCGATCAATCTCACGCTTGAAGCGATGAGGTGGTCGTTAGGAGCGATGTTGACGGTGATCCACACCTCTTGAGGCTGGTTGGCATACAGCACATCGTTGTCCACATAGGGGGCGCCCAGAAACGTGAGGTACTTGTTCCTGGTGATCGTGATGATGGCAGCCGCCCTGTTATCGTTCTCGTCCATGGCGGTCACCTGTATCATGTTATCGCCCTGGGCAAGTTGAAGGTCCGAGATGCTCCAGTCCTCCAAGCCCGTCGCGGTGCCACTGTGACCCGCGCTAGAGGTATAGGTCACCGACTTGAGCGCCTTATTGTCGTGAGCCGTGCCCGATACCACCAGGCTACCCTGGGTGGTTACAAACATCTCCTCGGATGTGGGGTTCAGGATGTGGATGCTGGGAATCTCGGAATCCAGCACAACATCAACTTCCTCGTCATCGAGGGTGAGTAAATTACATGATTGCACCATGGGAATCAACAGAACTGTCAAAACAACCAACAGGAGTTGTTTTACATTCTTCTTGCAGTCTGAAATCTGTGTCATAATTTTTGTTTTTTAGAGTGAATAATTGTTTTGTCGATGCAAATGTATATGACACAAAAAGCCCAAACCAAATGATTTGGACCTTACTGAACAAAAGGGTAGGATTAATGTATGAAATGTCTAAAAGACCTAAAACCTAAAGCCTATAACCTAAAACCTACTCAATCGGTATCGCCTTGATGGTACCGAGCTTGCGCACGGTAACCTTAGACGGTTTGCCCTTGTAATAGACCTTACCCGTGCCGCTACCGCTCACCTTGAGAAATCCGCCATTCACATTGCAACCCATCGAGCCGGTGCCCATGATGCGGCATGACACATTGGTTGCGGTCACCATGTCGGCCTGGATTTCCCCAGTTCCCACCAGCTTCAACGACAAGTCATCACAACTGCCACTGGCAATGATTTTGCCCTTGCCGCTCATGATTTGCAATTCCAGTTGTGACGCCCTGATATTTCTAACGACAATTTTGCCGTTATCCACCAGTCGGGCTTTAAAAGCCTTCAATGGGGGAAGGCCCTCGATGCGCAGGATGCTGTCACCCGAGTTTTCCACCTCGTCGAGCGATGAGGAATAGACGGTGAGCGTGGGCAAGTGCCCTTGGCGTTCATAGGAGTCTCCCACCTGGATGGACAAGCGGCCATTCTTGGAGTTGGAGAAAATGAGCGCGTCGGCAATGTCTTGGGTTGCATCAAATGTCACCATTCCAGCCGAGTCGGCATGGCAACGATAGTTCACGTTGATATCATCTATCAGGGCCAGACGTGTGAATTGCCCCACCTTGACGTTGAAGTGCTGGACCTGGGCCAGTGCTGCCAGCTGGCAGGCGACAATCAAGGCCACACTAGTCAAGACTCGTTTTATGATTGTCTGATTCTTCATCTTGCTCGTTTATATATGGTAGTATATCTTTCTCAATATGATCCAGGATGGATTCCAGCTCGGCACGTGTGTTGGCCTGGAGCATGGCAATGCGTGTGGGACGGAAGTTGCGTATTCCCTTGAACAACGGCGTGGCGGCCAGATGCCGGCGGATGTGCAAGATGCCACGGTACTCGTCGATGCGGTCGATGCTCTCGGCTATCTGCCGGCGCACCAGCGCCATTTTCTCCTCGTTGCTGATCACGGGCACCTCACCCGTGAGCAAGTACTGCTTCATCTCACGGAAAATCCATGGGGCACCGATGCTGGCCCGACCCACCATCACGCCATCCACGCCATAGCGGTCATAGCACTCCTTCAAGCGTTGTGGCGTGGTCACGTCTCCATTACCGATGATGGGAATGGTCATGCGGGGATTGTTTTTCACCTCGCCGATGAGGGTCCAGTCGGCCTCGCCAGTGTAAATCTGGGAGCGGGTACGGCCATGGATGGTGAGCGCGGCGATGCCGCAGTCCTGCAATTGCTCGGCAAGCTCAACAATGATTTTGTGGTCATGATCCCAGCCCAGGCGCGTCTTGACGGTCACGGGCAGGTCAACGGCCTTGACCACGGCACGGGTAATCTCAAGCAGCAGTGGCACGTTGCGCAACATACCGGCACCCGAGCCCTTACCCGCAATTTTCTTGACGGGGCAACCCCAATTGATGTCAATGAAATCGGGCTTGGCGGTAGCGGCAATGCGGGCCGCCTCGACCATCGCATCAATGTCGCGGCCATAGATCTGAATAGCGGCAGGACGCTCGCCAGGAGCAATCGCCATCTTCTGGAAAGAGCGCTCGATGCTGCGTATCAGCGCATCGGCACTCACAAACTCGGTATAGACCATATCGGCACCCTGTTCACGGCAGATGAGCCTGAACGACTGGTCGGTGACATCCTCCATGGGTGCCAGCATCACGGGGCGCTCCCCCAAGTCTATATTTCCTATTTTCATCGTGCTATCGTGCCTAGGATTTGTTTTAACCCTGCGAAATTACGACATTTTGCCCAATCAGCCAAAATATTCTATCCGCTTCAGTTTTTTTAAGAAAACACACGTCCACCTTAACGCCAGGTCACCACAATCAAAATAATGACGAAAATGGCTGCCACATGTGGTCATGCAGCAGCCATCGTTAATTGATGAGTCAACTGGTTATGAACCAATGGCTACCTTGATGGTATCGACGTGGCTACCATTGCGGCCCTGTACGATATAGATACCGCGTGACAGGTGCTGCAGGTTTACCGCATCCTTGCCTGTACCCACAGCCTGACCATTGACATTATAAACGGTGATCACACCAGGATAGGTGGCTACCCTGCCATTCACCTGGATGGACATGAAGTCATCAACAACATGCTCAATGACCGTGGCTTGATCCTCGACCACACCGCTTGCGGTGATGGTGAAGTAATAGTCGCGGTCGGCAATGATATCATAGTCGGGCAACTGCAAGCCATTATTCCAGTTATTGAAAATCAGGTGATAATTGCCGCTATTGGTATCGAGCAGGAACACCTTATAGGTCGTGCCATCCACAATGGAGTCACCCACACTGGCCTCACCAGGCCAAGCGCCAAAGAGTTCGCCATCACCCCAAGCATACAAGCCCAAGGCATCCCATCCCGTCTGGTCGTTGACAAAGATATAGTGCTGCGAGACAGGGATACGGGGCAACTCGCCCTTGATGACAAAGTCGTCGATACCCAGCGCCATGGCCCCCTGGGCAGCGTCACCACTGGCTACACTGATGTCCCATGCCAGATACAGGTCGCAGCCACGCGAAATCTTGGCCGGCAAGATGCCAGTCACGGGAACGGTTTCGCCGGGAACCTCCTCATAGCCTATCGTCTCGCCATCTGGAGCGAAATAGGTATAGAAGTCATTGCCTGCACTCGTCCAGTTGCGGCCATCAATCGAATAATACAGCTGCACAGCAAAGCCCGCACTGTTATTACCCTTGCGGTACTTCTCCACTTGATAGCTGATGTTGACGTTCTCAATGTCCTTCTTGCCCGTATTGAGCAGGTGGGCATACACGTTGACGCAGCGGGTACCATTGGCCACACCCGTCGAGATGCCACCCAGGGCACGGTCGTCACCAGCATTGTCACCAAAGTTCCACGTGCCATTCTTGGCGTTGCTGGGCAGGCTCACACCACCGCTATACATGGTCTGAGCATCGGCCTGGTCATAGCGGCCCACGGTGCGGGGTGCCGTGAGGATGCGGTCGATGCGCCAGGCGGCAGGCAACATAGCGGTTGCCTCGGCACCCATCGTGTCAAACGACTCGCTGGCACTCAGCACTTCCTCATTCAATTCGATGGCAGGATAGACCACGACCTCGGTCAGGGCACTAGCCACCTTGACGGTTGCATTTTGAGTGAAATCACCCGTTGTGGCGGTAACGGTAAATTCGCCATTCGTTCCATTGCTGGTAAACACCTGGTTACCATCGATTTCACCACCATCGCTCAAGGTCATCACAATGGGCTCAGGGGCCTCAACCTCCATGCCGAACTGGTCACGCACGGTAACCTTGTAGTGCACTTGACCAGCTGTGTGGTCAACATAGTTGGTAAAACCATTCAAGGCACGGCTGGCATAGCCACGCATGGCGGCAGCTTCATCGGCGCTCAGGCCAGTGGGTGCCCACGTGATATCCATCGGATCGACACCGTAGATCAGACCGTACTCCATCGCAGCAGCCATATAGGTCGCCTTGAGGGTGGGATGGCGGTCGTCGAGGAACCATGTCAAGGTACCCTCACTACCCTCCTTGTCATAGACATCCTGATAGGCCACGCCCACGGGACACAAGGTCACGCCCAGGTCGAGGGCCACATCCTGATAGTTCTTGACAAAGGTGGAGTTGAAAGCGGTATAGTTAGCCCAGTCGCCACTGTAGGCCCAGTTGATGGGCACGATAATGATGGCATTGGGGTTGGGGCAGTACTCGCGGATGTAATCCACCCAGCGCTTCACGTTGGCACGGAAGGACTCGATATTGGTGCGGGGCAGCGAACTCTGCTCTTGCAGGATAATGTGGCTCCAGGCCTCACTGCGCACGAGCATCTTGGCTCCGGGATTTCCATCCTCGGCAACACCGTCGCCCTCTTCCCAATGGGTCAACAGCGACTTGCCCAACAGGGTGTGCTTGGTCCAGTTGGCATCCTTGCCCATGGCCTGGGCGATACCGTTGAACACGGCATCCTGATCATTATAATAGATAAGACTATTGTTGAGCGACAGCACCTTGACTTGCTCGGGCAACTCAGGAACGAGCACGACATCGGCGGGCTGCAAGGTCATCGTGGTGGGCGTGGAAGCGGCCAACTCCAGGCTGTATTCACCCGTTGCCAGGTTAAAGGTCACGTCATAGGTGCCGGCGGCTGTCGAAACCTTGCCTTCGGCGCCCTTGACAAGCACACCGGCAGTGTTGTTGCCCGTGAGGTCGCTCTCGGCGCCCCACACACCGCCCATGCCCAGGCGCTGATAGATGCGCCAGTGGCTATAGCCGTCGCCCACGGCAGGCATCGTCACCTGACCCTTGAAGGTCTTGCCCTCGACAAGATCCAGCTTGCCCGATGCATCCATGTAGTTCCAGCCGTTGTTATCGCCGATGACATAGACTGCGGTCAGTCCCGTGTCGTCATCATCGCTCTCGAGCAACAGGGCGGCGGTGCCATTATTGATGGTCAGCACAATACGCTTGCACATGAAGGTGTTGCCGCCACACGAGATATTGTCATTGGTTCCCAGCACGAGGCTATAAGGCACTCCCATCTGAACGCTCGTCCCGTTACTGCCGTAGTTGCAGGCGCTGCTCCAGCTGGCATCGGCCACCTTGAAGGCACCGCTCAACGTCTTGTCATACAGCACGTAGGTACCACCGCCCTCGTCACTGAATTCCCAATCGGTAACGGCACCCCAGCTGTTCACCTCGCCACGCAGGTAGATGCCCGATGCGACAAACGGGGGACGTGTCGGGTCAACATAGCCTGTATAGTTCTCGGGGTCGGTGATTTCGGTCACGGCCTCCTTGGTCAGGCACAGGTAATGGTCTCGGCTGGCAGTGATGCTGGTGGTCAATGTGTTGGCCACGTTGTCGCCAAATGTCAGCGCATGAGTATTGCCGTCCATGTCGAGCGACCACACTTTATAGGCCACTCCATTGACCACAGCGCTGCTGGCGGGAGACTCGGGTTCACCCCCATCAATAGCCAGATAGAGGGCACTCCACTTGGTCACGTCCTCGACGTAGATATAGCAGGATTGGTCCTGCGACGCATAGGTGGCATCGATCACCACGTTATCAATCGACAGGCCCATTGCTTTGTTAGGGCTGGTGCCGCTTGCCACGCTGATGTTCCATGCCAGATAGAGGTCACTGCCAGGAGCCACATCCACCTTGAGCTGCTTACCCTCGATGGCCGTGGTGCTGATGGGTACCACTGCGGCACCTGCCGTGGCACCATCGGGAGCAAAATAAGTGTAGAAGTCCTCACCTGCGCTCGCCCATGTGTTGCCATCGGTCGAGACATAGAGCTGCACGGCAAAGCCCGCGGCATTGTCACCGTCACGGTACTTCTCGATGTCATACTTGAGGGTCAGCTTGGTAATGGCTTCATCGCCCGCATTGCGCAGGCAGGTCATCACGTTGATGCAACGGGTGCCGCCATCAACGGTAGTAGATAGACCGCCCACCGAGCAATCGCTGGGCACACTGCTCGAAGCAAAGTTCCATGTGCCGTTCTTGGCGTTACTGGCTAGGCTCGTACCGCCAGTGTACATCACAGCGGTCGAAGCATTGCTGTAACTACCCACGGTGCGCGGGGCACCCATCTGTCGCTCGACACGCCAGCCTTGTGGCATATCGAGTGTGGCGACCTGGGCCTCATTGTCCCACATGCCGTCAAAGTTCTGGGCCACCTGTGGAGCGTCAGCACTGAGCTGCAACGCCTCCTGTGCCCAAACCTGGCCACTCCATGCCCACATCAGCATGACAGCGGCGACAATTTGCAAGATAGATAATCGTTTCTTCATTGTTTCTAGGTGTTGGAAATGAATAATATAAAATATTTGTTTATTACAAAATTACCTTATTTATAAAAACAAAAAATATACCCAAGAAAAAATCTAACAATCAAAAAACGATATTTATTTAATAATCAACGTATTGCAAAAACCCAATATATCCAAAAATCTAAATTCATTTCTAGTTCCAAACAACGAAAATTCGGGCTGAGGAACAGTGTCCCCAGCCCGAAACCACTTATAATGCATCAATACTTGTTAGTCCAATCTCACGTTAATTTCCTAACAACACCATGTCGATGATCTCAGTCAAGTCGGTAATGTCGATACCTCCATTGCCGTCCACATCAGCATCGAGTTCGAAGAAATCATCATTAGGTAAACCCATCAGATAGTCGATGAGGCTTGCCACATCATTGATGGTCAACGTACCGTCGCTATCCACATCGCCAGTCATAGTGGGCCCGTTATAGGTCAGCCTATAGCCGCCGCTGCCGCTTCTGCGTGAAATCCTGACGTAATAGGTGCCGGCGTCGAATTCGTCAGCTTGCAAGGTGATGACATTAGCAGTGGATGTATTGCCCATGTTGCCGGTGAAATCTTTAATGTGGTAAGTGCTACCATTGTCATTGATGCCATAAATGGCGCAGTAATACGGATAGAACCTCAGGTCCTCAGTAGCGGTAGCTGTTAACTCGATAGGGCCTGGCTTATTTACGGTGATTCGGTACCTGTCCTCAGTGTCAGTGATGTCATCCGAGGTGTGGTAGCCCAAACGTCCTTGCTTGGTCTTTCCGCTAGGCAGCCAAGCAGCAGTTTGATAGTCGTCGTTGGGCTCCGGATCATTAGCCAGCGGACAAGGCGTGAAGGTGTATGTGAGCCTGTAGCCTCCACTGCCTGATCGACGGGTAATCCTCACGTAATAGGTACCTTTACCCACATTGGTGGCATGGTAGGTAATGGTATCAGCAGTGGATGTGTTTCCCATGTTGCCGGTGAAGTCAATGCCAAGCCAGTAAGTATCATTGTTCTTGAAGCCATAAAGGGCGCACTTATATGGATAGAACCTCAGATCCTCGGTTGCGGTGGCAATCATATCGACGTGTCCTTCTTCAGGAACGACGATTTTGAAAAAGTCTTCCTCGTCGGTGATGTCATCCGAAGTGTGGTAGCCCAATCGGCATTCCACCGTCTGGCCACTTTGCAGCAGTCCAGCGTGCTGGTAATCGTCGTTGGGCTCCGGATCATTGGCCAGCGGACAAGGCGTGAACGTGTATTTCAGCTTGTACGTTCCGCTGCCTGATTGACGGGTAATCTTCACGTAATAGGTGCCTTTACCCACATTGGTGGCTTGGTAGGTGATGGTATCTGCAGTGGATGTGTTGCCCATGTTGCCGATGAAGTCAGTGCCAAGCCAGTAAGTGTCATTGTTCTTGAAGCCATAAAGGGCGCACTTATATGGATAGAACCTCAGGTCCCCGCTAGCAGTGGCAATCATGTCAATTTTACCTTCTTGGGTTACATTGATCTTGTACCACACTTCGGTTGTGTTGTTGTCTAGCGTTCCGGTCTTGGTTGACCCACTAGTGATGAGCGTAGCTGTTTGCCACGAAGTGCCTTGTGCCTGCAATCCAAACGAGGTTGCCAGCATCGTCGCTAAGAGAAATAATAATTTTTTCATACGCATTACGGTTTTAAAGTTATTATATAATGTGAATTGGTTAAAGATTCTTGGGATATGTGGCAATTTGGAGAATTGCTTTTTTAAATGAGGATGTGCAAAATTAGGAAAACGACAGTTTTAGGGACTCTCAATTTTGCAAAAACGACTCTCAAGATTATTTTTGAGAGTCGATTTTTTGCATTTTTACGCCCGTTTTGGATAAAAAATCACAATGTTGGGCTAATTAGCCAAATCGGTATTACTTTTCCATTCGTTAGGAGTAAATCCGGTAATCGTTTTGAAAATGCGGTAAAATGATGCTTCGCTGGAGAAACCAGACGCCATATAGACCTCTGTCATCTTGAGGTTGGGCTGGTGGCGCATGAGTTCTTGAGCGTAAGCAATACGATAGTTGTTGACGAACTGCGGGAAAGTACAGTTGTGATGAGTCTTGATTGCATTGGAAAGGACGGTGCGGGAAGTGCCCAGTGTGCTGGCAATATCGGTCACCTTCAAGTCTGGTTTCAAGAAGAGCCTCTGTTCTTGCATCAGTTGGACAAGGCGCTGCATGAGTTCAGCACTGTCGATAGCGTCATCGGGCGCCTCGTTAGTCTCTTGCTCGGGCATATCGAGAGCGGCAACAGGTTCCTCGAGGGTAACCGATTGAGGTGTTTCCTCGACTTGACTTCTTTTCCTGTGGCGATAGAGAGACATCAGCCCTGCCGTCAGTGCGGCGATCGTCAACGCAACAAGCAGCCAAGCCCACAGGGGCCAGCCTGCACTGGCTTTATGTCCGTATGGGCTGACGTGCAGCAGCCAAGTGGCAGCCGTGGGCTTGAAATATGTGCCTTCGGGTGCTCCACCCATCAGCATGATGTCGCCATCGGGAGTCAATAGAGGTGGATTACAGTTAGTTGCATCGCTTAACACATCGGTGTAACATAATGTCAGATGGGCAGGTGCCGTGGCATAGTCAATAGCGATGACATATATGCGAGCCTTGCCGTTTAAAACTGCGGTCGCCCGAGCATCCATGCCCAACAGATATGCCCGTTGGCATTTACGGTCAACAAGGAGGTATAAGAAATAGTTGATTTCATCCCATTGACTGGTTTTAGGAATAGGCACATCGGTTTGCAGGAGCGAGAATTCTCCATTGGTGACTCGGGCAATCGCCATCTGTCCCTCGTCATTCTTGACAGGTATCAGATAGGAATAGTCCCCCTTGGCCTCATCGCCAATAAAGAAACAGGAGGAGGGGTAAGGTCTGAATCCAGTGAGCATTCTCCACGTTTCGAGCAAGGGCACGTGGCAAGGCTCTCCACGCAATCGGTCAACCACGGGAAGGGTAATCTGTTGCCCAATAGTGTCACCTCCCCCAAAGATGATGGCATCATCCTTGGCGATGCGCAGAATGTAGGGAGAGTATCGGCCGATACTCACGCCTTTCACGTGCTTGAAGCCCAGCTTCCCGTCATACATCTCGATATCATCCTTGTGGTACCAGTTGCCGGCGATAACTGCACGACCATCGTCCATTGCCATCACCGATGCCAGCGCCCGCTTGGTGTCGGTGCTAGCAAAGCCCTCACACTCGCGGGTCTTCGGGTCATAAAATTCGGCTTCGAAGGTTTGCCCGATGCCCAAGTTTTTCTCATGGCCACCAAAGATGAGCACTTTGCCCGTCGAAAGTTCCACCGCGCAGCCGTTATCGTGTGCAAATGCCATATCCACCAGGTGCCATGCTCCATCCTTGTAGTACTCGAGGGTGGGCGTGGGCACAAAGTTGGTGGTGTGACCACCGATGACCGTCGGCTCTCCGTTCAAGCAAAGGACCGTGTGTCCGATTCGGGGGATGTTCATGTCAGGCAAGCGCTTGGCTTCAATCTTCACGACAGGGCACTGCACCGCCCCATTGTTCTGGGACAGTGCAGCAAGCGGCAGCAAAGCCACGATGCCATATAACAATATGAGCGTTGTCAGTCTCACCCTCGATTAAAAAAGTCGGAAGATTATAAAAAACAAGAAGGGCAATAATGACAAAACATGATTGTCCTTCTTGAGTTAATGCCTTAGGAATCAGGTCTAAGGCAAGAATTCACTGATTAGGTATCAATTCTTCTTGGCGGCCTTCTCCTTGCAGTCGGGGCACTGCTGGTCGGCGGGCTTGTCACACTTCTTGCCAGCCTCCTGCTTGCACTCCTTCTTGCCAGCCTGCTTCTTCATGAGCAGATCGGCAGCTTTACCAGCCGGCTTGGCAGCTTCTTGCTTGCACTCCTTCTTCATGCCAGCCTTGTCACACTGCTTGCCAGCCTCGTGCTTGCACTCCTTCTTCATGCCAGCCTTGTCACACTGCTTGCCGGCCTCGTGCTTGCACTCCTTCTTCATGCCAGCCTTGTCACACTGCTTGCCGGCCTCGTGCTTGCACTCCTTCTTCATGCCAGCCTTGTCACACTGCTTGCC
>CAMVAP010000008.1 GCA_947165485.1 uncultured Prevotellaceae bacterium | reverse complement strand
CTGCGAAAGTGGGAGAGTAGGTAACCGCCCCCTATAGGAGGGAGTCACTGTTCAATCAGCGGCCCCCTCTTTTCGTTATATACAATGGCGTGCCGCCTTCTAGCCGTGCCCGTCTCTCCCTGTGACCGTGGCACAGCCACGGCCCACATGACACCCGGTATAACACATGACAACCGGCTTTATATTATATAATGATGGGCGATGCCGAGTGGCACCGCCCATCGTTGTGAATAGAGGGTGATGAGTGGAGTGATTTACCAGATGATGACACGGTCGGCAGGATCGCGCCACATTTTCATGCCAGACTGGATGTTGAATGCATTGAAGAACTCTTCCAGGTTGCGGATAGCGACGTTGACGCGATTAACGCCCAGGCTGTGGACATCAACCTTGGTGCGGCGCAACATCTCTTCCTTAGTGATATTAGCTGCCCACACGTTGGCGTAGCTGAGGTAGAAGCGCTGGTCGGGTGTGAATCCGTCAATCCTGGTGTTACCCTTTCCTTGCTCGGTCTTCTTGAAGGCGCTGTAAGCGACCCTAAGGCCACCATGGTCGGCGATGTTCTCGCCCATGGTGAATTGTCCGTTGGCATGAACACCGTCGGCAATGACCTCGGCACTGTATTGTGCACCCAGTTTGTCGGCCAGCTCCTGGAACTTGGCTGCGTCTTCGGCAGTCCACCAGTCCACCATGTTGCCATTGTGGTCAAAGTTGCGTCCCTGGTCATCAAATCCGTGGGTCATCTCGTGGCCAATCACTACACCGATTGCGCCATAGTTGCAGGCCTCGTCGGCATTGGGGTCAAAGTAGGGTGCTTGCAAGATGCCTGCGGGGAAGCAGATCTCATTGCTTGACGGCTCGTAGTAGGCGTTAACAGTTTGTGGCGTCATGTACCAGCGTTCCTTGTCAACGGGCTTGCCAAGCTGGTCATATTCATACTCGGCCATGAAGCGGCGTGCATTGAGCACATTTTCCCAGTAGCTCTTGCTTGGGTCGATGTCCACCTTGCTGTAGTCGCGCCATTTGTCGGGGTAGCCAATCTTGACGGTAAAGCTATTGAGCTTGACAAGTGCATTTACCTTGGTCTTGGGGCTCATCCATGACAGTGTGGCGATGTGCTCGCCCAGCGCCTTCTTGAGGTTGTCAACCAGTTGCTGCATCTTCTTCTTGGACTCGGCGGGAAAATACTTGGCCACGTAGAGCTGTCCAACTGCTTCGCCCAGCATGGTGTTGGGCACATCGAGAGAGTGTTTCCAGCGGGGCATCTTCACTTGCTTACCCGACATGGCACGGCTGTACATGTCAAAGTTGGCATCGGCAAAGGCATCGCTCAGGTAAGGTGACGCTGCATCAACATATTTGAAGATGAGGTATTCCTTCACGTCCTCTTCCTTGAGATTCTTCATCATCTCGTTAACCTTGGCCAGCGATTTGGGCTGGAAAACGCACACCTGGTCCAGATTCTTGATGTTCAAGCCGCCGAAGTACTGCGCCCAGTTGATGTTGGGATAGTCGGCCTTGAGTTGTGCCACGCTCACCACGTTATAGAGCTTACTGTAGTCGCGTGTCTCCTCGCGGGGCATCGCTACCTGGGCCAGTGCCGTCTCGATAGCCATCACGTGTTGGGCGGCTTTCTTGGCGTTGCCTTTCTTATAACCGATGAGTTGGAACAACTGCTGGATGTAATTCTCGTAGGCGTAGCGCACCAAGAGGGTGTTAGCGTCCTTTTCCAGATAGTAGTCGCGATCACCCATTCCCAGGCCGCCTTGCATGAGGTACAGCATGTTATCATTGGAGTTCTTCATGTCGGCCATGACCGATGAATTGAAGAATGGGGCAGCGATGCCATTGTGCTGATCGGCGATAGCTGCCGAGAAACGGTCTCGTGTCAGGGCCTTGATCTGATCGATGCCTGCCTTGAGCGGTGCCATGCCCTCATTGTTAAGACGGACGCTATCCATGCCCAGGGCATAGAGGTCACCCACCTTCTGCTTAATGCTGCCACGGGGATTGTTTTTCCCCAGGTTGGTGATGATGTCCTTGACCTGATTGCGGCTGTTCTCGGCCAGCTGGTCAAAGGTTCCAAAACGTGCATACTGTGGGTCAAGTGGGTGATTGAGCATCCAGCCGCCACAAGCATACTTGTAGAAATTCTCACCCGGTGAGATGCCGGGATCCAGATTCTCGCGGTCAACCGCCTTGATGGGAGTGCTGGCTACCGCTGTCATTGCAAATAATGCCATGAACAATAATGTGATTTTTCTCATAAATAAAATGTGATTATGATTTGAGTTATATATTATATAATGTGTTATCGGTTGAGTTGAGAGAGCATCTCCTTCAAGCGGATCTCCATGACATCATAGCCGTCGGAATTGGGATGAACCCCATCGTCGGTGTAATGCTTGTTCATGGATTGACCGTCAAGTGTCATTGATGGAAAATAGTTGAGGTAGTGCACCTGGTGGGACTTAAATGCAGCGGCATAGGACTCGATGCGCTCGTTCAAGTGCTTGATCTTGGTCACAACGTCTTTAACTGATGTGTTCCAGCAGAACTCATCACAGGGCAGTACTGACGTGAGCACGACTTCGATACCGTGGGTGAGTGCCAACTCGGTCATCGACTTGATGTTATCCATCGTGATATCCTCGTCATAGGGCCCATTATTCTCGGCAATGTCGTTGGTGCCGCAGTTGATGATGACGATGCGTGGTTTGAGATTGATGACATCCTGGCGGAATCTGGCCAGCATCTGACTGGATACCTGTCCGCTGATGCCGCGTCCCACCAAGTTGTTGCTGGTGAAAAATGCAGGGTGAAGTTCGTACCAGAACTCGGTGATCGAGTTGCCCATCATGACCACGCGGCTGCTGTCGGCACCGTGGCGCATCAGTTCAACATTGGCTTGGGCATAGCAGGCCCTGTTGGCCCAATCGGCAGGCTGCGCAGCGTTGCCGAAGAGATAATTCCAAAATACCATAAAAAACAACAAAAAACGTTTCATGCTTGCTGTGATATTGTCAATTGGCGCTCAAAGATACTAAATTATCCTTATCAAGAACAATAATTGAGTAAAAAGTTGGCTGCGTCAGTTGTAGATCGGTGCCCCATTCTATCTATGGTGAATAGTGGCCTGCTATGCATGATTAGCGCTCGGCTTGCCCGTAGTTGCCTGAGCTCTTGCGGAATTGCATGGGACTGACGCCAAATTGTTGTTTGAAGGATTTGGAAAAATGCGACAGATTCTGGAAACCACATTTGCTGGCAATAGCTGTGAGTGATGTGCCCTCACTGGCAATCATGCGACGGGCGTAGTTGAGTCTCACTTGCAGCACATAGGCCACAGGGTTAAGCCCGGTGAGTGCCATGACGCGTGTCCTGAGCTGCTTGCGGCTCAACGATAAAGCGGCGGCGATATGTTCCATGTCGATGTCGTCCTTGGACATCTGGGCTTGGATGACTTCTACGAGCTTGTGCATGAATTCCTTGTCATCCTTGCTCATCTGCTCCATCGTGCGGTCGGATTGATCGACGTTGCTCTCGTTGATGAATCGTTCTCGCAGGGTATTGCGCTGGGTGATGAAATGATGGGCAAGCAACTTGAGCTCGCTGGAATTGAAAGGCTTGACAAGAACGGCATCGGCTCCGGCCTCAATGCATGACAACCGTTCCTGTTCGCTGGTATTGGATGTCATGGCAATGATGGGGATGTGATTGAGCGTGGGGTTTGCCCTCAAGTTCTTGGTGAGTTCCTTGCCTCCCATGACGGGCATCACGATATTGGTGATAATAAGGTCGGGTACCATGTCCTGGGCATTGCGGAACGCTTCACGCCCATCATGGGCCATCCTCAGGTTGTAGTTGTCGTGCAGGTGACTGGCGATGAAAAAGGCGACATCCTCGTTGTTCTCGACAATAAACACTAGGGGCTTCTGCCTGTTCTCGCCCGGTTTAATCATAAGCATCTCATTGAATTGAGGCCTATAGGTCAAGGCTTCAACAATCTTGCTGTCACCCTTCTGGACAGGGAACGTGATGGTGATAGTGGTGCCTTTCTCAATCTCGCTATGGATGTCGATGGTACCATTGATGGTTTTCACCAACTGATTGACCAACGACAACTCAAGTACAGTCCTGACACTGCGGTCGCCATTCTCCTGCTGGGAGAAAGGCTCAAAGACGCGTTGTTGCTCCTCGATGGGGATGCCCTTGCCTGTATCGGCGACAGTTAGCCTGAAACGGTTGTCTTCAACCATTTCCAGCGCCACTTTTATCTGGCCGTTGCGAGGGGTGTATTCAATGGCGTTGTCCACCAGGATGTGGACGATCTTGCGCAGGTAATCGGGGGCAAAGACCACGACCGTGGAGGTCATGGGTGAAAAGAACTCGATACTGAGCATGTGTTCATGAGCCTTGTCGGTGAAATTATCGACGAGCATCCTTACAAACATCACGATGTCGCCATGCTTTAATTCCGGTTGCTCGATATTGGCCTTCACTTTCTCGATGTCCAATAATTGGTTTACGAGTTCCAGCATGTTGTTGCCCTGGTTGACAATCATTTCACCGATGTGCCTGTTGGCTTCGGTTGAAGCCTTCTGTGTGTCAACGAGCTGTTGTCCCGCGCTCATGATGACTGTGAGGGGCGTTTGCAGCTCATTGGTGATGTTGGTAAAGAAGTGGTCTCTCAATGATTGGGTCTGCCGTTGCATCTTCAGGGCAGCCTTACTCTTGCGCCAGACGTAGAACAGTCCCAGCAGCGTGGCAATCAACAAGAGCAGCAATAGCAAGCCTCCCCACCTGATGAGGGGGCTGGAAACGATGCTTGGTTGTGTGATTCCCATCTGTTGCGATGATGCTCCCACAGCCCTCATGCTTGTCGAGGAAATCTGGTGGCACAGCGAGTCGGTCAGGGTCATGCACCTCTCCAGGTGCAGCATGGCGATGGCTGGTTTTTCATCACGCAATGTTTCCCACAGGCCCCGCTCGGCATCGCGCTCGCCTCTGGCCCAATTGCATTTGATGCTCTGCTGCAACGCTTTCTTGTAATAGATCACGGCCTCATCCCTCTTGCCCAGCTGGTCAAGGACAAGTCCTAACTGGTTGTAGCACATCGCTAGCGAATGGGCCTTGCCCCCCTGTTCCAGCACGGGCCGCGCTAGCGACAATAGGGTGAGTGCCTCTTGATGCTCCGACTGCCGTTCCAGTATCGATGCTTTAATTGTCTGGTGCAGGGCAGTGTTGGCGGTATCATTGTTGCGCTGATCGATGCTGATGGATTCATCGATGGCGCTGGTGGCTTTGTCGGGCTCGTTATTCATCAGGTAGAGTTGTGCGGCGGTAGCCAGGCTGCTGGCAAGCAAGTCGTGGTGCTTGGACTTGCGTTGCAAATCGATCGACCTCTCGATATACTTGATGCCAAGTTGGGCCTGTTGCAGGTCAAGATATATCGTCGCAATAGCGTTCAGATCATTGCTGGCGAGCCGTGTGTCCTTAAGGTCCTTATTGGCATTAAGGGCATTGAGCAGGATACTGAGTGAGTCAACCGGGGTTGCAGCCATCGTCAGATGAAAAAAGACGATGGCGAGCGTTGCCACAAGTTTCAACCGTGTGGCACATGTCGGGTGGCTGATGACTCTTATTTCTCTCATTTCCTGCAAATTTACTTCATATCCTCGAACTGTGCAAAAAATGAGCGGGTCAATTTTTCGCATTTTTTTAGTGATGAAGGGTGGGCCGTCCATGACGGGCGGTATGTGCGGTTGATCGCTTTGAGTGGCACGGTATTTGCTTGATTGGATGAAAATGACTACCTTTGGGGTCACAAAAAAAAGAGAAAAAAGAAGAATGGCAAACACAGATAAACCCAATTCAGGAACAGGCACGGGAACAGCGGCGCGTGAGCGCGTGCGCATTGATGAACCACGACGTTACAAGGTGGTTTTTCACAATGACGACACCACGACCATGGAGTTTGTCACCGAGGTGTTGCGCGTCGTGTTCAACAAGCCTGCAGATGAAGCTGTCACCTTGATGATGCGCGTTCATCGTGAGGGCATGGCCGTGGTGGGCATCTACAGCTATGATGTGGCGATGACCAAGGCCTCACAAGCTGTCGCTATGGCCCGTCAGGAGGGCTTCCCACTCCAGATCACCTGTGAGCCTGAATGAAACATCAATATCATTTTTTTTTAATGAACCATGAATTTTTCATCAGATCTTGAGAATATTATCACCTCGGCAATGATTCTTGCTGACACTTGCCGCAACAAGCTGGTGACCCCTGAGCATCTGCTGCTTGCTGCTCTGGGTGACAGGGCTGTTGTTGCGGCGCTGGAATCGACCGTGCTAGACCTACCGCTTGAAGACGTGAAGGAACAGTTGCGCAATTACATTGATCGGCAAGAACACTTTGGCCAGGACGAGACCAGTCGCCAGATGTATGCGTCCCACCAGTATGGAGAACTCATGCAGTTGATGGAACAGGCCTGTGAAGCTGAGAATGCTTCGCAGCTGGGGGTACCATCATTTTTCAAGTCAATGTTCCTGCTCAAAGACTCGTTTGCCGCCAATTGCCTCGTCGCTCTCGTGAATGAGGACAAGGAAAGATTTGTCAAGCGACTAGATCTGGTATATGATTTCTCTAGTATCCATAGTGACAATTCACAGGATAACGGCCAGGACGATGAGTTGGAGGAAGATGACTGGCTGTTCCAGGATACCGGTGAGGCACAGCACACTGCTACTGGCTCGTGGCGTGACTATGTGTTGTGCATCAATGACCATCTGGCCGACCATAATCCCCTCATTGGGCGTGAGACCGAGCTGGAACGCACCATACAGGTACTGTGCCGCAAGGACAAGAACAACCCGTTGCACATCGGTGAACCTGGCGTGGGCAAGACTTCTATCGTCTATGGCCTGGCACAGCGCATCGAGGATGGGGATGTGCCAGAGTCGTTGCAAGGATCGCGCATCTACATGCTTGACCTGGGGGCTCTCATCGCTGGCACACAGTACCGTGGAGACTTTGAGAAACGGCTGAAGACTGTGATGAAGGGAATAGCAGCCGAGAAAGGTGCCATCCTCTACATCGATGAGATTCATAACATCGTGGGAGCAGGACAGATAGGTGAAGGCTCGATGGATGCAAGCAACCTGATGAAACCCTATCTAGAGGGCGGCACGGTACGCTTTATCGGTGCGACCACCTATGAGGAATACAATCGCTACATCATGCGCAATAAGGGCTTGATGCGCCGTTTCCAGCAAGTGGCGATCGATGAGCCTAGCGTTGAGGAAACCTTGAAGATTGTCGAGATGCTCAAGGAGGGCTATGAGAAATTCCATCAAGTGAAATATGATGATGATGCGCTGGAACTTGCGGTGAAAGGCAGTGCCCGCCACATCACTGATCGCTATCTGCCTGATAAAGCAATAGACCTGATTGACGAGGCCGGGGCTTGGGTGCAGATGCACCGCAAGGCTGACGATGGTGAGACGCGTGTCGATAAGGCGCTCATTGCCAGTGTGCTGGCACGTATCGCTAAGGTTGAATCGTTGACGATGGACGAGACCGACAATGACCGCTTGGAGAGTTTGGAATCCCGCATCAAGGGCAAGATTTACGGGCAAGACGCCGCCGTCAAGCAGGTGGTGGAGGCTGTCCAGATGTCCAAGGCCGGCCTCATCGACGAGAATAAACCGCTGGCCTCCTTGTTGTTTGTGGGACCCACCGGTGTGGGAAAAACCGAGGTGGCACGTGTGTTGGCAACGGAGTTGGGAGTGGAGCTCGTGCGGTTTGACATGAGCGAGTATGTCGAGAAGCACACGGTTGCCAAGCTCATTGGTTCTCCTGCTGGCTATGTGGGCTATGATGACGGTGGTCTGTTGACCGATGCGGTGCGCAAGCATCCCGATTGTGTGCTCCTGCTGGATGAGATCGAGAAGGCTCACGATGATGTCTTTAACCTGCTGCTGCAGGTGATGGATTATGGCACGTTGAGTGACAATAAGGGACGTAAAGCCGTCTTTCGCAACGTGGTGCTGATCATGACCAGTAATGCCGGAGCGCAATTTGCCCATCAGGCATCAGTCGGGTTTGCATCGGCTATAACCGCTGGACAGGCCATGCTCAAGCAGGTGAAGAAGACCTTCAAGCCCGAGTTTATCAACCGCTTGTCGTCGATTGTGGTGTTTAATGACATGGATCGGTTGATGGCGGGTATGATTCTGGACAAGAAATTGCGTGAACTGCAGGTGATGCTTGATGCCAAGCACGTGACCCTCACGTTGGGTGAAAAAGCCAAGGAGCAGTTGCTGGAAGAAGGTTATAGCAAGGAATATGGTGCCCGCGAGATGGACCGTGTGATTCACAACCGCCTTAAAACCAGACTGGTGCGGGAGATCCTTTTTGGCTCTCTCAAGCAGGGTGGTGAATGTGTCATTGACGAGTTGGGGCAACAGTAAGAAGGGTAGAGGAGGAGCTATGGTTTTTCAACTTACCGATGATATTGTCTTTCCTGATCCTCGCATGGGTGAGGAAGATGGCTTGTTGGCCGTTGGCGGCGACTTGAGCGAGGAACGCCTGTTGCTGGCTTACAGTTACGGCATCTTCCCGTGGTTTTCCTTCCGTGACTGGCCTTACCCCGCATGGTATTGCCCCATGCAGCGATTTGTCATTTTCCCCGACGAGATTCACGTTTCCCACTCGATGCGCACGTTGATGAACAAGCATGAGTATAGGGTGACTTTCAACCGGGACTTTGACGGTGTGATCGAAGGGTGCAGCCAGGTTGACAACCGTTATAACCAGAAAGGGGCGTGGCTTGGCGAGGAAATGATGAAGGCCTATCGCTACTTGAACCGCCGCGGGTATGCGGTGAGTGTTGAGACCTGGAATAGTGCTGGGGAGCTGGCTGGAGGGCTCTATGGTGTGGTCGTTGGTGACTGCTTCATCGGCGAGAGCATGTTTTCGCGTGAACCTAACGCATCAAAGCTGGCTCTGATCGATTTGGCTAAATTAATGCAGCGCATCGGTGGGAAGATGATCGATTGTCAACTTGAGACCGCTCATCTCAAGTCGATGGGGGGACGTTTTATCCCCTATGCCGAATATCTGGAAATATTGCATCCAGGCGCACTTAAAGCTCTAGATGGCGATGGGTTAGATGACTAATCCTTAATCGATTATTTCTTGATATTTAAAGTGATTGTTTAAAATTTTTTTGAATTGAGTCCTTTTTTGGGTAAAAAGGGCTTTTTTTTGATGTTGTAAAGTTGTATGTTGTTTGTTTGAAATCATTGGTGTCTGGGGAAAGTCTAGCAGGCAGAAGGCCTGCACAAGGCCAGCGGCCTTGACTATTCTTAACCCTAGGGCGCACTGGCCGAAGGTCAGTGTGGCCTAGGGAAAGCAGACCATAATAGGAGCGGGCCTCGAAGAGGGCCAATAACGTCAGAATCAGGCAATTTGACTATGGTGCGCTTGTCGTAGTGAGTGGCCCCCTTCAGGGCCCATATCGACATGAGCGTCTCTCCCCAGGCCTCACTGACCTTCGGCCAGTGCGCCCTGGGGTTGCCTCAATTCAAGGCCAGCGGCCTTGCGCAGGCCTTCGACCTGCTCGCCTGACAAAGCAAGCCCCTTCAAACAAAAACATCATAATAGCTTTGATCCCGAAGTGCTTATGCAACCTTGTTGATTTTTTACTGGACAGTAATGGTTTGAAATATTTTGTAAGACAATCGATTATTGTAGTAGGTTTAAACTGATTCTTTAATAAGATTTAACGGCCATTCCGATGGCCGGTTGGCCTTGTTCTGGTATTGCGACCTGATAGTTAGAATGATCGGTAGGATGTACCGCTTCCATGTGTTGCCATGAGGGATGGCATGGCGCTTGTGTCGAGAATCATTGACGTGGGGAGGGGCGACAATATGTGTCCCTCTATATATATTATATATAATGTGTAGTGGTTGTTAGGGGTCGTGGTGCAGGTGTAGGAGGCGGTGCTGCCTGGTGTCCACTGGCTGTGAAGCGGTGATCTTGCGTATGGTTGTAAACGGTAGGGGTGTAGTGGCCTAGTGTGAGCCTGTCGTTAAAATAATGTATATTGTATGGCTAAATGACGTTAAATAATGTTAAGATTGAATAACTTTCACGATTCGTGAGAGTGTCTGATTATCAGCGGTTTAGCTTCTTATGGATGGCTATTTAAGGGGTAAAAACGGCTGTGTGAAGACATTATATATAAAATAAAAGTGGCTAAAGGTTTGGTGGTTAGGGAAATTGTTTGTAATTTTGCAACGCTTTTTTGCGCCACAAGGTACAAAAATCGCCCTTAAATGCTTGATAGCGTGGGTGGTTACGAGGCCTTGAGCGCGAGGGGCAAACTGAAAAATATTTGTCAAATTAATTAAAAACTAAACAAAACTAAGATGCCTACTATTCAGCAATTAGTAAGAAAAGGCCGCACTGCGCTGGAATCTGCCAGCAAATCGCCCGCTTTGGACTCCTGCCCTCAGCGTCGCGGTGTATGTGTTCGTGTTTACACGACCACGCCTAAGAAGCCGAATTCGGCTATGCGCAAGGTTGCCCGTGTCCGTCTGACCAACGGTAAGGAGGTGAACTCCTATATCCCTGGTGAGGGCCACAACCTGCAGGAGCACTCGATCGTCATGGTGCGCGGTGGTCGCGTTAAGGACCTTCCTGGTGTTCGCTACCACATCATCCGTGGCACTCTCGACACCGCCGGTGTAGAAGGCCGCACTCAGCGCCGCAGCAAGTACGGTGCCAAGCGTCCCAAGAAGAAAAAATAAGACTTGAGACCAACAAGGCCCTGACTTACTAAAACAATTCAAAAAGTAAAATTAATTTCAAACTTAGTTTTCAGTTTTATTGGATTGGATTATTGGTTGAGTAAACGCGTCGCAGCGGCGGGCGTTGAAGAACAAAGCAAAAGACAACCAAGCAGACTTAAAACTACAACTGTGTTAAAAAAATGAGAAAGGCTAAGCCAAAAAAAAGGATCATTCTTCCCGATCCTAAGTTCGGTGACGTACGCGTAACCAAGTTCGTCAACCACCTCATGTATGATGGTAAGAAGAACACCTCTTACCGTATCTTCTATAGCGCACTGGAACTTGTGGGCAAGAAGATGGCTAATGAAGAGAAGACTCCCCTGGAGATCTGGAAAGCCGCATTGGAGAAGATCACTCCCCAAGTCGAGGTTAAGTCCCGCCGTGTGGGTGGCGCAACCTTCCAGGTTCCTACCGAGATTCGCCCCGACCGCAAAGAGTCGGTTTCGATGAAGAACATGATCATTTTCGCTCGCAAGCGTGGCGGCAAAACTATGGCCGACAAGCTCGCAGCTGAGATTATGGACGCATATAACGAGCAGGGTGGCGCATTCAAGCGCAAGGAGGACATGCACCGCATGGCCGAGGCTAACCGCGCATTTGCTCACTTTAGATTCTGATTTAGCGACGACGTGATCTGACAATGGGCACTGACGCACAACTGAAATATACACGCAACATCGGCATCATGGCACACATCGATGCCGGCAAGACCACCACATCGGAGCGTATCTTGTACTACACTGGCCTTACCCACAAGATGGGAGAGGTGCACGAGGGTACCGCCACCATGGACTGGATGGAGCAGGAGCAGGAGAGGGGTATCACCATCACCAGCGCCGCTACCACCGCGTTCTGGAACTATGACGGCAGCAAGTACAAGATCAACCTGATCGACACTCCGGGGCATGTGGACTTCACCGTCGAGGTGGAGCGCTCCTTGCGCGTGCTGGATGGCGCTATCGCCACCTTCTGCGCAGTGGGCGGCGTAGAGCCCCAGAGCGAGACCGTGTGGCGTCAGGCCGACAAGTATGAGGTGCCCCGCATCGCTTACGTGAACAAGATGGACCGTGTGGGCTGCAACTACCTTGACGTGGTGCGCCAGATCCGCGAGGTCCTCGGGGCCAACCCTTGCCCCATCCAGCTGCCCATCGGTGCCGAGGAGAACTTCAAGGGCGTCGTTGACCTGGTGAAGATGCAGGCCCTGTACTGGCACGACGAGACGCTCGGTGCCGAGTATGAGACCGCCGAGATCCCCGCCGATATGGTTGACGAGTGCCAGGAGTACCGCGACAAGATGCTTGAGCAACTCGCCGAGTTTGACGACGAGTTCATGGTGAAGTACTTTGACGCTCCCGAGTCGATCACCGAGGACGAGATCAAGAGCGCCCTGCGCAAGGCCACCCTCAACCGTGACATGGTTCCCGTGTTGTGTGGCAGCTCGTTCAAGAACAAAGGTGTCCAGACGCTGCTCGATGCCGTGTGCGCTTATCTGCCCAGCCCCGCTGATGCAGGTGAGGTGACCGGTACCGCAGTCAACGACCCCGAGAAGGTGATCACCCGCAAGCCCGTGTTTGAGGAGCCCCTGTGCGCGCTGGTGTTCAAGATCGCTACCGACCCCTATGTGGGACGCCTGGTGTTCTTCCGCGTGTATTCGGGACAATTCAATGCCGGCACCCAGGTCTATAACGTGCGCACCGGTCACAAGGAGCGCGTTTCCCGCCTGTTCCAGATGCACAGCAACCGTCAGAACCCCATGGAGGTGATTGGTTGTGGCGACATCGGCGCGGGAGTCGGCTTCAAGGATGTTCGCACTGGTGACACCTTGTGCTCCAGCCAGGATACCGCCGTGGTCCTTGAGGCCATGGATTTCCCCGAGCCCGTGATCGGCATCGCTGTCGAGCCCAAGACGCAGAACGACCTCGACCGCATGGCAGTGGGTCTGGCAAAGCTTGCCGAGGAAGACCCCACCTTCCAGGTCGAGAGCAACGAGGAGACCGGACAGACCATCATCCGTGGAATGGGTGAGCTGCATCTGGATATCATCCTCGACCGCCTGCGCCGCGAGTTCAAGGTGGAGTGCAACCAGGGTCGCCCCCAGGTTTCCTACAAGGAGGCCATCTCGCAGCCCGCAACCGTGCATGAGGTATTCAAGAAGCAGACCGGCGGCCACGGCAAGTTTGCCGACATCGAGTGCCGCGTCGAGCCCGCTGATGATGACTTTGAAGGCACGCTGCAGTTTGTCAACGAGGTGAAGGGTGGCGATATCCCCAAGGAGTACATGCCCAGCATCGAGAAAGGCTTCAAGAGCGCCATGCGCAGCGGTGTGCTCGCCGGTTTCCCCGTGCAGAGCCTGAAGGTGACCGTCATCGACGGCAGCTACCACCCCGTGGACAGCGACAGCCTGAGTTTTGAGCTGTGCGCCATGCAGGCCTATCGCAGCGCTTGCCGCAAGGCTCGCCCCGTGCTGCTTGAGCCGATGATGAAGCTCGAAGTGGTGACCCCCGAGGAGAATATGGGTGATGTCATCGCCGACCTCAACAAGCGCCGCGCCCAGGTCGAGGGCATGGAAACCGCCCGCAGTGGTGCCCGCATCGTGAAGGCCAACACCCCGCTCGCCGAGATGTTTGGCTATGTCACCGCCCTGCGCAACATCACCAGCGGACGTGCCACGAGCACCATGTCGTTCTCGCACTACGCTCCGGTAGCGACTCCCATCGCCATCAAGGTGCTGAAAGAGTGTCTAGGTCACGTCGAATTATTGCAATAATACAATTTCACATTATTAAATAATATGAGCCAGAAGATTAGAATTAAATTGAAAAGCTACGATCACAACTTGGTCGACAAGTCTGCCGAGAAGATCGTGCGCACAGTGAAGAGCACTGGCGCCGTAGTGAGCGGTCCTATCCCCCTGCCCACACACAAGCGCATCTTCACCGTGAACCGTTCGACTTTTGTCAACAAGAAGTCCCGCGAACAGTTCCAGCTGGCATCCTTCAAGCGTCTCATCGACATCTACAGTTCAACCGCTAAGACTGTTGATGCACTGATGAAGCTCGAATTGCCCAGTGGAGTTGAGGTTGAGATCAAGGTGTAGTACAAGAGATTGAACAACGAGTAAAATTAACAGCATTAACAAACAGTAATTTTTAAAATTTCAAGAGAAATGCCAGGATTATTAGGAAAGAAAATCGGAATGACATCCGTTTTCAGTGCCGACGGCAAGAACGTGCCGTGCACTGTTATCGAAGTGGGTCCTTGCGTTGTCACTCAGGTGAAAACT
This sequence comes from uncultured Prevotellaceae bacterium, assembly GCA_947165485.1. Taxonomy (GTDB): domain Bacteria; phylum Bacteroidota; class Bacteroidia; order Bacteroidales; family Muribaculaceae; genus Sodaliphilus. The sequence goes on along the minus strand of CAMVAP010000008.1, from coordinate 62,616 downwards.
GTTGAGAAGGACGGTTACGAGGCTTTGCAGCTGGGCTTTGTCGAGAAGAAGGACAAGCACACCACCAAGCCCATGGCCGGTCACTTCAAGAAGGCAGGAGTGAAACCGCAAAGATACTTGGCCGAGTTCAAATTTGATGGTGAGCACAAGGCTGGTGAGGAATTCACCGTAGAGCTGCTCAACAACGTTGAATTTGTTGATGTTATCGGCACATCCAAGGGTAAGGGCTTCCAGGGCGTCGTGAAGCGTCACGGCTTCGGCGGCGTGGGCCAGACCACTCACGGTCAGGACGACCGTCAGCGCGCTCCCGGTTCAATCGGTGCCTGCTCCTATCCCGCCAAGGTTTTCAAGGGTATGCGCATGGCTGGCCAGATGGGCAACAAGCGCTGCACCGCTCAAAACCTGCAAGTGATTAAAGTATTGCCCGAGAACAATCTTCTCATGGTGAAAGGCTCAGTACCGGGCAGCAAAGGTTCAATCGTAATTATTGAAATGTAATAATGGAACTCGCAGTATATAACATCAAGGGTGAGGACACCGGACGCAAGGTGACCCTTAACGATGAGATCTTCGCCATCGCCGAGCCTAACGAGCATGCCGTTTATCTCGATGTTAAGCAATACATGGCCAACAAGCGCCAGGGAACCCACAAGGCTAAAGAGAGAAGTGAAATCGCTGGCTCGACCAAGAAGCTCGGTCGCCAGAAGGGTGGCGGCGGTGCCCGTCACGGTGACATCAAGTCTCCGCTGTTCCATGGTGGTGGTCGCGTGTTCGGTCCCCGTCCCCGCAACTACAGCTTCAAGCTGAATAAGAAGATGAAGGCTCTGGCCCGTCGTTCTGCTCTTACCTACAAGGCTCAGAACAACCAGATCATGGTCATCGAGGATATCAAGTTTGATGCTCCCAAGACCAAGGAATTTGTAAACATTACCCGCAACCTCAAGCTCGAGGGTCAGAAGTTGCTTCTCGTCCTGGCTGGCCAGGAGCGCAACCTCTACTTGTCACTGCGCAACGTGCCCACCGCAAGTCTGATTACCGCAAGCGACATCAACACCTACCGCGTGCTTGACAACCGCATGATTCTCGTTACCGAGAGCTCGGTGGATGCGCTCAATAACTTAAAATAAGGAGGACAGACAATGGAGAACATTCAGATCATTCCCGTTGTGACCGAGAAGGCCAACGCAATTACCGAGAAGTCCACCGCCAATGCCGAGACCGCTAGTGCCGAGAATGGTAAGCGAACCATACAGCGCAAGAAGATCGGTAGCCGTTACACGTTCAAGGTGTCTTCCGATGCCAACAAGTACCAGATCAAGGACGCCATCGAGAAGATGTATGACGTCAAGGTCGTTAACGTGAGCACGATGAACTACAGCGGCAAGAACAAGCAGCGCTACACCAAGAGCGGTATCGTCAAGGGTCACACCGTGGCTTTCAAGAAGGCCATCGTGACCATTGCAAAAGGACAAACTATTGATTTCTATAGTAATTTATAATAAAAAATGGCAGTAAGAAAATTGAAGCCCACAACACCGGGGCAAAGACACAAGATTATTGGTGTATTTGACGACATTACCAAGCGTACACCAGAGAAGTCTCTTACGGTCGGTAAGCGTTCCACCGGCGGTCGCAACAACGAGGGTCACCTCACCGCCCGCTATCGTGGAGGTGGTCACAGGCGCAAACTCCGCCTGATCGACTTCAAGAGGAACAAAGACGGTGTGCCGGCAGTAGTGAAAGCCATCGAGTACGATCCCAACCGTTCGGCTCGTATTGCTCTGCTCTACTACGCAGACGGCTACAAAGCTTACATCATTGCTCCCAACGGACTCGAGGTGGGTGCAACGATCGAGAGCGGTGAGAACGTGGCCCCCGAAGTGGGAAACGCGCTTCCACTGAGCAAGATTCCTGTTGGTACTTTAATTCACAACATCGAGTTGCGTCCCGGTCAGGGTGCCGCTATGGCACGCGCCGCCGGTACCTTCGCCCAGCTCACCAGCCGCGAGGGTAACTACGCAATCATCAAATTACCTTCGGGTGAGACACGCAAGGTCCTTGCAGCTTGCAAGGCTACCGTTGGTGTGGTTGGCAACAGTGACCACGCTCTGGAGCAGTCCGGTAAGGCCGGTCGCTCTCGCTGGCTGGGTCGCCGCCCCCACAACCGTGGTGTGGTTATGAACCCCGTTGACCATCCCATGGGTGGTGGTGAAGGCCGCCAGAGTGGTGGACATCCCCGCAACCGCAACGGTTTGTATGCTAAGGGCTTGAAGACCCGTGCGCCGAAGAAGCAGTCTTCGAAGTACATCATTGAAAGAAGAAAGAAGTAATTTGATTAAATTCGATTAATTATGAGTCGTTCACTTAAAAAAGGCCCTTACATCAGTGTGAAACTGGAAAAGAAGGTTGACGCCATGAACGAGAGTGGCAAGAAGAGTGTGATCAAGACTTGGTCGCGCGCATCCATGATCGCTCCCGAATTTGTGGGACACACCTTTGCCGTTCACAATGGCAACAAGTTTATTCCCGTCTATGTTACCGAGAACATGGTAGGTCACAAGCTCGGCGAGTTCGCTCCCACACGCACCTTCCGTGGTCACAGCGGCAACAACAAGAAATAATGGGCCCGGGATTATTTCAACGTTTTTTAGAACAAAAAAGAATTAAATACAATGGGTAAAAGAAAAAGAGAATCAGCTAACTTGAAGAAGGAAGCTCGTCGCAACGAGTCCTTCGCAAAGTTGCGCAACATTCCCAGCTCGCCTCGCAAGATGCGCCTCGTCGCTGACATGGTTCGCGGCGTCGAAGTCTTCAAGGCTCTTGGACTCCTGCACTTCTCCAACAAGCAGGCTGCCGCTGATGTTGAGAAGCTCCTCAAGTCCGCTATCAGCAACTGGGAACAGAAGAATGGCAAGAAGGCCGAGAGCGGTGAGCTCTATATCAAGACCATCACGGTTGATGCAGCTCCGATGCTCAAGCGCCTCCGTCCGGCTCCTCAGGGTCGTGGCTACCGCATCCGCAAACGTTCCAACCACGTGACCATCTACGTGGACACTATTAACACTGAAAAAGACGCATAAAACGAAATGGGACAGAAAGTTAATCCAATCAGTAATCGTTTAGGCATCATCCGCGGTTGGGATTCCAACTGGTACGGTGGCCGTAAATATGGAGATACCCTGGTAGAGGATGACAAGATCCGCAAGTATCTCAACGAGCGTCTTGCCAAGGCCAGTGTAGCGCGCATCGTTATCGAGCGCACGCTCAAGCTCGTCACCATCACCATCTGCACCGCTCGCCCCGGTATCATTATCGGTAAGCAGGGATCAGAGGTTGAGGTTCTCAAGCAGGAGCTCATCAAGCTCACTAACAAGGACGTTCAAATCAATATCCACGAGGTTAAGCGCCCCGAACTGGATGCCCAGCTCGTCGCCGCTAACGTCGCTCACCAGATCGAGGGTAAGATTGCCTATCGCCGTGCAGTCAAGATGGCTATCGCCAGCACTATGCGCATGGGTGCCGAGGGCATCAAGATCCAGGTCAAGGGTCGCTTGAATGGTGCTGAGATGCGCCGCAGCGAGATGTTTAAGGAAGGCCGCACTCCCCTGCACACCCTCCGTGCCGATATCGACTATGCACTCGTGCCCGCCCACACCAAGGTCGGTGTCATCGGTGTCAAGGTTTGGATCTGCCGTGGTGAGGTCTATGGCAAGCGCGACTTAGCTCCTAACTTTGCCAACAATGCCAATGAGCGTCGCGGTGGTGGCGGTCGTGGTGGAGAGCGCGGCGAGCGTCGTGGTTTCCGCGGTGGCAAGAGAAACAACAATCGTTAAACCCAGTCACAACCAGTAACTTGAAGTGTGACTTTAAAAAACGAAATTTAAAATGTTACAACCTAAGAGATTAAGATATCGTCGTCCAAGTGATGGGCATCCTCGCCAGTACAGCAAGCGTGGTAACCAGCTCGCCTTTGGTTCCTTCGGAATCAAGACCCTGGAGAGCAAGTGGATCACTGCTCGCCAGATCGAGGCAGCTCGTGTCGCTGTGACCCGTTACATGCAGCGTCAGGGTCAAATCTGGCTCCGCATTTTCCCCGATAAGCCCTACACTCGCAAGCCTGCCGATGTCCGCATGGGTAAAGGTAAAGGTGATGTTGCAGGTTATGTCGCTCCCGTTCATCCCGGTCGCATCCTCATCGAGGTCGATGGTGTGAGCTTTGATATCGCCAAGGAGGCACTCCGCCTTGCTGCTCAGAAGCTTCCCGTGGCTACTAAGTTTGTCGTTCGTCGCGACTATGATCCCACTCAACTCGTTTAATAATTTGACCAGATTATGAAAAAGGAAAATATCAAGGAACTGACCGATAAGGAATTGCAGGATCGTCTCGACCAAGTCCAGAAGGAGTATGTTCAGGAAAAGATCCAGCACACGATTTCTCCGCTCGATAATCCGGCCAAGATAACGCTTGACAGGAAGTTGATCGCGCGCATCAAGACTGAAATCCGCGAACGTGAACTCAAGAACAAATAATCCCAACAACCACTACAATGGAAGAAAAACGTAATTTAAGAAAAGAAAGAATTGGGGTTGTTTCCAGCAACAAGGGTGACAAGACCATCACTGTGACCATCAAGTGGAAGGAGAAACACCCAATCTATGGCAAGTTTGTCAACAAGACAAAGAAGTACCACGCTCATGACGAGAACAACGAGTGCAACGTTGGCGATACCGTTCGCCTGATGGAGACCCGCCCGTTGAGCAAGACCAAGAGGTGGAGATTAGTTGAAATCATCGAAAAAGCGAAGTAATTATTTATTATGATACAGACTGAAAGTAGATTGACAGTTGCCGACAACAGCGGCGCAAAGGAAGTCCTCTGCATCAAGGTGCTGGGCGGTTCCGGTCGTCGTTACGCTTCGGTGGGTGACATCATCGTTGTCACCGTCAAGAAGGCTATCCCCGCTTCCGAGGTGAAGAAGGGTACCGTTTCCAAGGCTGTCGTTGTTCGCACCAGCAAGGAAATCCGTCGTCAGGACGGTTCCTACATCCGCTTCGACGACAATGCCTGTGTATTGCTCACTAATACCGGTGAGTTGCGCGGAACGCGCATCTTCGGCCCCGTAGCCCGCGAGCTGCGCGCCACCAACATGAAGATCGTTTCCCTGGCTCCCGAGGTTCTTTAATCAATCTTTAAAATAGCAATAAACTATATATGGCTACATTAAAAATCAAGAAGGGCGACACCGTCTTTGTTCTCGCTGGTAACAGCAAGGATAATAAGCCCCACCGCGTGCTGGAAATCCTGCCCGAGCAGGGTAAGGCTATTGTCGAGGGTGTCAACGTCGTGTCCAAGAGCACGAAGCCCAATGCCAAGGCCCCCCAGGGCGGCATTATCAAGAAGGAAGCCCCCATCGACTTGAGCAACCTGGCAGTCGTTGATCCCAAGACTGGCAAGCCCACCCGCGTTGGTTTCAGGTTCAATGAGGACGGCAAGAAAGTTCGTTATTCTAAAAAATCTGGAGAGGAGATTAAGTAATGAGTACCACGCTGAAGAAACAATATGACGAGAAGATTGCTCCCGCGTTGATGAAGCAATTCAACTACAGCACCCCGATGCAGATCCCCCGTCTGGTCAAGATCGTCCTCAACGAGGGTCTGGGTGACGCTACCCAGGACAAGAAGATCATCGAGACTGCTATCAACGAGCTCACAGCAATCACCGGCCAGAAGGCCGTACAGACCCTGTCGAAGAAGGATATCTCCAACTTCAAGGTTCGTAAGAAGATGCCCATCGGCGTGCGCGTGACCCTGCGTCGTGACCGCATGTACGAGTTCATGGAGCGCTTCATCCGCATCGCCCTGCCGCGTATCCGCGACTTCAAGGGTGTTAACGGCAAGCTCGATGGACGTGGCAACTACACCGTTGGCGTTACCGAGCAGATCATTTTCCCCGAGATCAACATCGACAACGTGACCAAGATGACCGGTATGAACATCACCTTTGTCACCACTGCCAAGACCGACGAGGAAGGCTATGCACTGCTCAAGGAATTCGGAATCCCGTTTAACAACAAATAATTGAAAGTTAAATTATGGCAAAAGAATCAATGAAAGCCCGCCAGGCCAAGCGTGAGCGCCTCGTCGCCAAGTATGCCGCCAAGCGTGCCCAGCTCAAGAAGGACGGTGACTATGAGGCACTCCAGAAGCTGCCCCGCAACGCTTCTCCCGTGCGCCTGCACAACATCTGCAAGATGTCAGGCCGTCCCAAGGGTTACATGCGCCAGTTCGGCATTTCCCGCATCAACTTCCGCGAGATGGCTTCTAACGGTCTCATCCCCGGTGTGCACAAGGCCAGCTGGTGATTTCAACCACCACTTTTCAATTCAATTTTAAACATTAAGTATTAAATATTGTTCGACAAGGTCGAATCAATTTAAACAAGTTTACAATAATGACAGATCCTATTGCAGATTATCTGACTAGACTGAGGAATGCGATCAAGGCACAGCACCGTGTCGTTGAAATCCCTTCTTCCAAGCTCAAAAAGGAGATCACCAAGATCCTCTTCGACCAGGGTTACATCCTGAACTACAAGTTCGTTGAGGAAGAGAACTCTCCCCGTGGCACCATCAAGATCGCGCTCAAGTATGACAACGTTGACCACGTTAGCGCTATCAAGTGCCTTACACGCGTCTCAAGGCCCGGCCTGCGCCAGTACACTGGCTACAAGGACATGCCCCGCGTGCTCAATGGTTTAGGTATTGCCATCATCTCAACCTCCAAGGGCGTTATGACCAACAAGGAGGCCAAGAACCTGAAGATCGGTGGCGAAGTATTGTGTTACGTTTATTAATAAAGGAGGAGCGCTATGTCAAGAATTGGTAAATTGCACATCGCCATCCCCGCTGGCGTAACAGTTGAACAGAAGGATAATGTTCTTACCGTAAAGGGCCCCAAGGGCGAGCTCAAGCAGACCCTCAACCCCGACATCACGGTAGAGATCGAGAACAATGAAATCAAGGTGACCCGCCCCAATGACGAGCGTGAGTCACGTGCTCAGCACGGTCTGTACCGCGCACTCATCAACAACATGGTGGTTGGTGTGAGCCAGGGTTTCAAGAAAGAATTGGAAATTGTCGGCGTCGGTTACCGCGCAACCAGCAACGGTCAAGTACTGGAGCTCGCGCTCGGTTATTCACACGCTATCTACTTGAAGATGCCGCCCGAGGTTAAGGTTGAAGCCAAGAGTGAGCGTAACAAGAACCCGCTCATTACCCTCGAATCGTGCGACAAGCAGCTCCTTGGTCAAATTTGTGCCAAGATCCGCTCCTTCCGCAAGCCCGAGCCTTACAAGGGTAAAGGTGTTAAGTTTGTTGGCGAAGTTATTCGTCGTAAGTCTGGTAAAACGGCAGCTGCCAAATAATTAAGTAGAAAGGAAACGATATGATATCCAAATCAGATAGAAGAAACAAGATCAAGGCCCGCATCCGCGGTCGCATCAGCGGTACCCCGGAGCGTCCCAGGCTGTGCGTCTTCCGCAGCAATAAGCAAATTTATGCCCAGGTCATCGACGATGTAGCTGGCAATACTCTCTGCTCTGCCTCTTCTAAGGGCATCACCGAGGGTTCCAAGAGCGAAATCGCCGCTAAGGTGGGCGAGGCTGTTGCCAAGAAAGCCCTTGAGGCTGGCATCAACACTGTAGTGTTTGACCGCAATGGCTTCCTGTTCCATGGTAGAGTTAAATCGTTGGCCGACGGCGCACGCAAGGGCGGTCTTAAATTCTAAGAAACATCATGCTGAAGAAAAATAATCGAGTAAAGGTTGCAGCCGACGCCGAACTCAAGGAGCGTCTGGTGGCTATCAACCGCACCACCAAGGTTACCAAGGGTGGTCGCACTTTCACCTTCGCTGCTATCGTTGTTGTCGGTGACGGCAATGGCGTTATCGGCTACGGACTGGGTAAGGCCAATGAGGTTACCACAGCTATTTCAAAGGGTACCGAGGTGGCTAAGAAGAACCTGATTAAGGTCCCCATTCACAAGGGTACTATTCCTCATGAGGTCGTTGCCAAGTTTGGCGGCAGCCGCATTATCATGAAGCCTGCAAGCGCTGGTACCGGTGTTAAGGCCGGTGGTGCTATGCGTGCCGTCTTCGAGACGGTAGGTGTTACCGATGTTATTTGTAAGTCCAAGGGCTCCAGCAACCCTCACAACCTCGTGAAGGCCACGCTCAAGGCTCTCGACGAGATGCGCAGCCCGGCTACCGTGGCTCACTACCGCGGCATCAGTGTGGACAAGGTGTTTAACGGTTAAATTTTTGTTGAAAAGTTATGGCAAAGATTCAGATTAAACAAGTGAAAAGCCGCATCAATCGTCCGGCTCGCCAAAAGAGAACCCTCGATGCCCTCGGTCTGAGGAAACTCAACCACACCGTTACCCTTGAGGCAACCCCTCAAGTGCTGGGTATGGTTAACGCAGTTCGTCATCTGGTGGAAGTCACCAATGTTGATTAATTCTTAAATTCTTAAAACAAGAAACAACATTATGGAATTACATGATTTAAAACCTGCTGTAGGTTCAAATAAGAAGAAAACTCGCATTGGCCGCGGTCCCGGTTCGGGCAAGGGTGGAACCTCCACTCGTGGTCACAAGGGTGCCAAGTCGCGCTCAGGTTACAAGCAGAAGGTCGGCTTTGAAGGCGGCCAGATGCCCCTCCAGCGCCGTGTCCCCAAGGGTGGTTTCAAGAACATCAACCGCGTGGAGTACAAGGCCATCAACGTTGCTGTCCTTGAGGCACTCGCCGAGAAGAATAGTCTCGACAAGATTACTGTTGCCGACCTCATCCAGGCTGGTATGGCACGTAAGAACCAACTTATTAAAATTTTGGGCCAGGGTCAGCTTAATCACAAGATTGAAGTTGAAGCCCATGCCTTCTCCAAGAAGGCCGAGGAGATCATCACCGCTGCCGGTGGCTCAATCGTAAAACTCTAACCCGACGATGAAACTCATTGAAACACTAAAAAACATCTGGAAGATCGAGGACTTGCGCAAGCGCCTCATCACCACATTCCTGTTCATTGTGATTTATCGCTTTGGATGCCATGTGGTACTGCCGGGTATCAATCCCAGCGACTTGGAAGCCATGCGCAACTTTACTAACAGTGGTCTGATGCAGCTGCTCGACATGTTCTCGGGTGGTGCGTTCGGTCAGGCTTCGATCTTCGCATTGGGTATCATGCCCTACATCACCGCCTCGATCGTTATCCAATTGATGGGTATGGTCGTGCCCAGCTTCCAGAAGATGCAGCGCGAGGGCGAGAGTGGCCGCATGAAGCTCAATCAGTACACCCGTTACCTCACTGTGTTCATCCTTCTCATCCAGGCTCCTGCCTATCTGATGAACCTCCAGTATCAGGTTAATGCAGCCGGTGGTCATGCCAACATTTCGGGCTTGATGATGATTTATCTGTCTATCGTCCTCACCGCAGGTGCGATGTTGATTATGTGGCTTGGTGAAAAGATCACCGACAAGGGTATCGGCAACGGTATTTCCATCATCATCTTGGTGGGTATCCTCGCTCGCTTCCCTGGAGCCATCGTTCAAGAGTTTACTGGCCGTCTGAACACTGCTCAGGGTGGTCTCGTAATGTTCCTGGTTGAGATCGTTATCTTGTTCGCTGTTACCGCAGGTGCAGTCATGCTTACTCAAGGCACACGTAAGGTGCCCGTGCAGTATGCCAAGCGCATTGTCGGCAACAAGCAGTATGGTGGCGCTCGCCAGTATATCCCATTGAAGGTCAATGCTGCTAACGTGATGCCCATCATCTTTGCACAGGCCCTCATGTTCATCCCCATCACCCTCGCCGGTTTTGGTGCACGCCAGAATGAAGCTGGTTTCCTCGGCTCACTCTCGCGCACCTTCGGTGACATGAACGGTTTCTGGTACAATGTGGTTTATTTCCTCATGATCGTAGCCTTCACCTATTTCTATACTGCCATCACCGTGCGTCCCACGCAGATGGCTGAAGAGATGAAGAAGAACAGCGGTTTCATCCCTGGCATCAAGCCTGGTAAGAAGACTGCTGAGTATCTCGACTCGATCATGTCGCGCATCACCCTGCCGGGTTCACTGTTCCTCGGTATCGTCGCCATTCTGCCGGCATTTGCCCGCTACTTTGGTGTCAACCAGCAGTTTGCTCAGTTCTTCGGTGGAACCTCACTGCTCATTATCGTGGGTGTTGTTCTTGACACGCTCCAGCAGATTGAGACCCATCTGATGATGCACCACTACGATGGTCTGATGAAGTCTGGTAAAATCAAGGGTCGTTCCCGTTAAATGACGTATAACTGGACTTCTTGAAAAGCAGTTTTTCAATCGCATTATGATATATCTCAAGACCGACGAGGAAATCGAGTTGCTGCGCAAGGCCAATCTGGTTGTCGCTGGCACCCTGGCCGAACTGGCCAAGTGGATTGAACCGGGTATTACTACCCGTCGTCTCGATCAAATCGCCGAGGAGTATATCCGGTCCCAAGGCTGCACGCCCGGTTTTAAGGGCTTGTATGGCTTTCCCGCCACGCTCTGCACCTCGGTCAACGAGGTTGTAGTGCACGGCATCCCGTCGAACTATGTTCTCGAGGATGGCGACATCGTGTCATGTGACTGCGGTGCCGTCACCCCCGAGGGGTTCAACGGCGACAGCACCTACACCTTCTGTGTGGGAAATGTTGCCGAAGAGACCCTCCAGCTCCTGCGCACAACCAAGGAGTCACTCTACGTCGGTATCGAGCACGCCGTGCCAGGTAACCGCATCGGTGACATCGGCAACGCCATCCAGCAATACTGCGAGCGACGCAACTACAGCGTCGTGCGCGAGATGTGCGGGCATGGGGTAGGGCGCAAGCTGCACGAGGACCCCGAAGTGCCTAACTATGGCCGACGCGGCACCGGCCCGCTGTTGCGCAACGGCATGACCATTGCCATCGAGCCCATGATCAACATGGGAGGCAAGAACATCATTACCGAGCGCGACGGCTGGACAACCCGCACGCGAGACCGCAAGCCCAGCGCCCACTTTGAGCACTCTATTGCCATCCATCATGGCAAGCCCGACATCCTCTCCTCCTTTGAACAGATCAAGGAGGTCCTGGGTGAAAGGTTCATCTGATTGAAAACAATTTTATATCAATAATTCAGTAATCGCAATTTTTACAAGATTTTATATGGCAAAACAGACAGCAATAGAATTAGACGGTACAATCGTTGAGGCTTTGTCCAATGCGATGTTCCGCGTGGAACTCGAGAACGGACACCAGATCACCGCACACATCAGTGGCAAGATGCGCATGCACTACATCAAGATCCTGCCCGGTGACAAGGTGCGCGTCGAGATGTCCCCCTACGATTTGACCAAAGGTAGAATCTCATTCCGATATAAATAACAAAATCACAATACGACTATGAAAGTTAGAGCATCTATCAAAAAGCGCAACGAGGACTGCAAGATCGTACGTCGCAAAGGGCGCCTTTATGTGATTAACAAAAAAAATCCCAAGTTCAAACAGCGTCAGGGATAAAAAAAAGTATTAACTTTGCAAAAAATTTTGAATTAGATATATGGCAGTAAGAATTGTCGGGGTTGATATTCCCCAAAACAAGCGCGGCGTCATCGCCTTGACCTACATCTTTGGTATCGGGCGCAGCTCAGCCGCTACAATCCTCAAGAAGGCTGGTGTCGATGAGAACACCCGCGTGAAGGATTGGACCGATGCCGAGGCAGCCGCAGTGCGTGAGGTGATCGGTAACGAATACAAGGTAGAAGGTGACCTGCGCAGCGAGGTCCAGATGAACATCAAGCGACTGATGGATATCGGTTGCTATCGTGGCATCCGTCACCGCAACGGTCTCCCCGTTCGTGGTCAGAGCACCAAGAACAATGCTCGTACCCGCAAGGGACGCAAGAAAACTGTTGCTAACAAGAAGAAAGCTACTAAATAACATTATTGAATTACTATGGCTAAAAAGACAGTCGCAGCTAAGAAGAGAGTCGTTCGTGTTGACGGTGTTGGTCAACTGCACGTGCATTCTTCATTCAACAACATCATTGTGTGCCTCGCTAACGGTGAGGGACAGGTAATTTCGTGGTCCTCGGCTGGCAAGATGGGCTTCCGCGGTTCTAAGAAGAACACGCCCTACGCTGCCCAAATGGCTGCCGAAGATTGCGCAAAGGTCGCTTACGACCTCGGTTTGCGCAAGGTGAAGGCCTATGTCAAGGGTCCGGGTAATGGACGTGAGTCAGCTATCCGCACTATCCATGGCGCAGGCATTGCAGTTACCGAGATCATCGACGTCACGCCGCTGCCCCACAACGGCTGCCGTCCTCCCAAGAGAAGAAGGGTCTAAGAGATTTAGGCGCTTCGCTCGTCGCAACATCTGTTTTAACAGTTTTTATTAACAAACTTTTTCGCGAATCTCTATCAGTGAATGGATTGCATTTTTTAACGACCTCTCTGCAATCGCGGCTGCACTGAAGCGATTCCAATTCACAACAGTAAATTTATTTTTAAAAGAAGACTATGGCTAGATACACCGGTCCAAAATCTAAAATTGCCCGCAAACTGGGTGAACCCATCTTCGGTGAAGACAAGTACTTTGCCAAGAAGAATTATCCCCCGGGCCAGCATGGTGCCAACCGTCGCAGGAAGATGAGCGAGTATGGCACTCAGCTTCGCGAAAAACAGAAAGCAAAATACACCTATGGCGTTCTTGAACGTCAGTTCCGCAACCTCTTCAACAAGGCTTCTCGCATGAAGGGTGTTACTGGTGAGGTGCTCCTGCAATTGCTCGAAGCAAGGCTCGACAACGTCGTTTATCGTCTGGGCATCGCTCCCACCCGTGCTGCTGCACGTCAGATCGTCCTGCACCGCCACATCACCGTTGACGGTAAGGTTGTCAATATTCCTTCCTACTCGGTGAGCGAGGGTCAGATTGTTGCTGTTCGTGAGAAGTCCAAGTCTCTGGAGGTTATCCAGGACGCTCTTGCAGGCTTCAACCACAGCAAGTATCCCTGGATCGAATGGGATGAAAGTGTAAAGGGTGGCAAGCTCTTGCACATGCCCGTTCGTGAGGATATCCCTGAGAACATCAAGGAGCAGTTGATCGTCGAGTTGTATTCTAAACAGTAAAATTTTTATCCATGGCTATTTTAGCATTCCAGAAACCCGACAAAGTCTTAATGTTGGAAGCCGACAACTCGTTCGGCAAATTTGAGTTCCGCCCTCTGGAGCCCGGTTATGGCGTCACCATCGGTAACGCACTGCGCCGCATCCTCCTCTCGGGACTTGAAGGCTTTGCAATCTGCAGCATCCGCATCGATGGCGTGCAGCACGAGTTCGCAACCATCCCTGGCGTTAAGGAAGATGTCACCAACATCATCCTTAACCTCAAGAAGGTTCGTCTCAAACGCATTGTCGAGGACACCGACACAGAGAAGGCCGTTGTCAAGGTTTCAGGTCAGAGCGTCTTCAAGGCCGGTGATATTGGTAAGGTCCTCAGCGCATTCGAGGTGCTCAACCCCGAGCTCGAGATCTGCCACATCGACCCCTCTTGCGGCTTCCAGATCGAACTGTCGATCAACAAGGGTAGGGGATACCTGCCCGCCGAGGAGAATCGCAACGCCAATGACCCCATCGACGTGATCGCAATCGACTCGATCTACACGCCCATCCTGAACGTGAAGACCGCCGTCGAGAACTTCCGTGTCGAGCAGAAGACCGACTACGAGAAGCTCATTATCGAGATCACTACCGATGGCTCCATTCATCCTAAGGACGCTCTCAAGGGCGCTGCCGAAATCTTGATTCAGCACTTCCAGCTCTTCACCGATCGTGAAATCGTTCTCGATAACACCGAGAGCAACGGCAACGAGGAGTTTGACGAGGAAGTACTCAAGATGCGTCAGCTCCTTAAGACCAAACTTGTTGACATGGACCTCTCTGTTCGCGCTCTCAACTGCCTGAAGTCGGCAGAAGTCGAGACGCTTGGAGAACTCGTGGTCTTCAACAAGACCGACCTGCTCAAGTTCCGCAACTTCGGTAAGAAGTCACTCAGCGAGCTTGAGGAGCTGTTGGCCACACTCAATCTGCACTTTGGCATGGATATCACTAAATACAAATTAGAAAAAGAGTAAAAAACGATGAGACACAATAAGAAATTCAACCACCTGAGCCGTAAGAGCGCCCACCGTGATGCCATGTTGGCCAACATGACCATCTCCCTCATCATGCACAAGCGCATCATCACGACCCTCGCCAAGGCTAAAGCCCTGCGCGTGTATGCCGAGCCCCTGATTAACAGGACCAAGGACGACACCACCGCTTCGCGCCGCCTCGTCTTCAAGCACCTCCAGAACAAGGAGGCCGTCAAGGAACTCTTCTCGACCGTTGCTGCCAAGGTCGCTGACCGTCCCGGTGGCTACACCCGCATTCTCAAGCTCGGTAACCGTCTGGGTGACAATGCCAAGACCTGCTTCATTGAGCTCGTTGACTTCAATGAGGCCATGCTTGAGGCCAAGAACCAGGAGAAGACCGCTGCCAAGAAGACCACTCGTCGTAGCCGCAAGAAAGCTGCTCCCGCAGCCGCTGCAGCTCCCGCCGAGGAGGCTCCCAAGGCCGAAGAGTAAACTACTCCCAACTGGATGATGTCTCTCAATCATCGAGAGAACGCGGTCTTGTCGCGATAAGGCCGCACTCTCAATAGAGATGAGACCCCCATATTCACAAGAAACCCCGTGCACCGGTAAGTGTCACGGGGTTTCTTGGTTATTGATGATCAGGGTTTAATCCTGTCTGGGCTGGATGTGATGGCATCCGTCACTTGCCTAGTTGCTTCTCGATGACACGCATCAACTCATCGTTGGTATTAAGCGTGTCACCATCGGGCGAGATGACATACATCGACTCGACCGCAGGCGATTGACTTGTGCTGTCGGTCATGTTTGCCATGATCACCTTGGTCATGCGGTCAAGATATAGGTTCAGGGCGACTGTATCATTGGCAGCGTCAAATTTTTCAATCACCTGCTGGCCATTGGCCATGTTCTCTACCATCTGGTAATGCCTTGGCTTCTCATTACAAGATGTCAGCCATGACATGGCGATTACGACAGCCAGCAGTGGAAATAATCTTCTCATCTCAGTATATCTGCCTCCAGTGGTAATCACTCCTTGATCTCCCAGCCCAGGGCGCTGGCACCCAGCACAGCGGCGTCACTCTCCTTGAGCTCGCTGATCAGGATCTTCACTTTGCCCTTATAGATGCCCAGCACGTTGCGCTCAAACGCCTCCTTCACCGGATTCATGATCAGGTCACCGCTCTTGGTCAAGCCGCCGAACAGCACAAATGCCTCAGGGCTAGAGAAATTGGTGAAATCGGCTAGAGCCTCGCCCAGGATAGTACCCGTGTAATTGAAAATCTCCTTAGCCAGCTTGTCACCAGCCATCGCGCAGTCATACACATCCTTGCTCGTGATCGTCTCGATGTCATAGTCGCGCAGCTTGGACGGCTCCTCACGCAGCTCCAGGAACTCGCGTGCCGTGCGGGCAACACCCGTTGCCGAGCAATAAGCCTCCAGGCAACCCGTGCGGCCACAACCGCACACGCGACCGTTAGTGCGCTTCACAATCACATGGCCCAGCTCACCGGCAAAACCGTCGTGACCGTAAACCATCTGACCATTCACCACGATACCACTGCCCACACCAGTGCCCAGCGTGATCATGATAAAGTCCTTCATGCCGCGGGCCACGCCATAGGTCATCTCACCGATAGCGGCAGCGTTAGCGTCATTGGTGATTAGGCAGGGGATGCCAAATTTCTTGGTCACCATCTCGGCCAGGGGGATGGGAGTGGGCCACGGCAGGTTGGGAGCCTGGTCAATCAAGCCCGTATAGTAGTTGCCGTTGGGCGCACCGATGCCGATGCCATTGATCTTGCCCACCACGTCATTATCCTCCATCAAGCGGGTCAGCTCGGTGTGCAACTCGTCGATGTAGTCATTGAAGTCACTGTGCTTGGCGGTTTTGATAGAGCTGCTGGCAATCACATTGCCGCGAGCATCCACGATACCAAAGACGGTGTTAGTGCCGCCCATATCGATTCCGATTACATAAGGTTTTGCCATGATTTTGGTCCTTTTTTATAAGTTGATAATAAAACGATTTTTTCTCAAAGGGCAAAGTTACGAAAAACTTTTTATTCCCCGCCGGCCAGTTTCTTTTTTTTCACGCCATCCCTTCACATGTGGAGGTCGGGACCCTATAGTAGCGGACTAGGGGTACAGTGGCTCTTGAATTTCTAGAAGCTCTAGAACGAGGCGGAGAGGCGGACGTTGAGCTGGCGGCGGGTGAGGTAGTTGGGGACGGCATACTGGATGTTGTTGACGTCGGTCACCCAGTAGTAGCTGCTCACGTTGCTGATGTCCATGAGGTTGAAGCAGTCCAGGCCGAGCCAGATTTCCTTGAAGTGGCTGAACAGGCCGCTGTGGGGACGGTGCTCCTTGCCGATGAGCTCGTAGCTCAGTCCCACATCAACACGCTTGTAGGCCGGCTGGCGCACGTATGAGTCGGCACGCGTCAGGTGGGGAGCTGTGGTGGGCAGACCATCGCTGATGATGCCCTTGAGGCTGAACTTCAAGCGCGGGATGTTGGGGAAATAGTCGGTAAAGAACAAGGCTATGCTGTAGCGCTGGTCGGTGGGGCGCGGAACCTTGATGCCGTTGAGTTCCTCCTGGGTCTTCATCAGCGAGAAGCTGAGCCAGGAGTCGGTACCCTCGACAAACTGGCCGAATAGCTTCATGTCGATACCGGCAATGTAACCCTTGGACGAGTTGACACCGCTATAAACCAGCTTAAGGTTATCGATCTCGTAGGGGATGAGGTTGGACAGGTTCTTGTAATAGGCCTCGGCGGTGAACTTGAAGGGACGGTCCAGTGCCCTGAAGGTGTAATCACCGCCCAGGATGACCTGAATGCTGCGCTGCGACTTGATGTCCTTGTTCAACAGGATGTTGCGGTTGCCCAGCGTGTCCATCACCTGCTGGCGGTATTCCTTATAGAATGGTGCCTGGTAATAGATTCCCGTGGCCAGGCGCAGCGACAGGTTGCCGTTGCGCTCGGGCACAAAGCCGATGCTTGCACGGGGCGATACCAGGGTCTCGCCGTTGAAGTTCCAGTGTGACAGGCGAACGCCTGCATTGAGTGACCAGTAACCCGCTGCCGAGTTGAAGCGCCATGTGTCCATCAGCCATCCAGCGATGCGGGTGGTGTTCAGATCGTTGCTCGATGACTCGGTAAAGATGACGTTGACCTGGTCGGGAATGTGGGGCAGGGAATAGCCTGCACTGTCGCGCCACTGCCACTGGCGGGAGCGGTCGTAGATGTCCTCCTTGCGCATCGAGAAGCCGTAGGAGATGCTGTTGTTGTTGATGCCGACGTTGCCCCGCAGAGTGAGATCGAGCACGTTCATCTTCAAGCGCGTGCGCTCGTGCTCATGATACTTGCCCACGCCCAGCTCTTGCCCGGCCTGGTCAAGCCAGTATTCACCGTGGATGTCATAGGCCACCAGCTCGTCGGTGCGGTAGCCCGAGGCTTGCAGGGTGAGGTCGGTTCCCTTGTCGTTAAAGGAGTAGGTAACGGCTCCAGCACCAAAGTAGGTCTGGAACTTGTCTTTCTCATAGCCATCAAAATAGACGGTGAACTGCTTCACCTCCTCGCTGGTGCCAAAGCTGGTCTCACGGTTGACGGGAGTGAAGCGGTAATCGTTGATGCTCACGTTGCCCAGCAGGGCGATGCGCAGCTTATCGGTGGGCTTGAAAACAAGGCTCGTCTGGTAGTCGAAGTATTGCGGGTCATACTCGCCCTTGCTCTCCAACGATCCCATGAGCGAGGAGTTGCGTTTGTAGCGCACACCGTGCATCTGGCTGTAATGGCGCGTGCTGTGACCCAGCATCAGGCTACCGCCTTGCAGGCTGGCCGCCAGTGCGCCTTCAAAGGCTTCGGGCTCACGGTAGGTGATATCGAGAACCGACGACATGCGGTCGCCATAGGCCGCGCTGAAGCCGCCCGTCGAGAAATCCACCTTGCGCACCATGTCGGGGTTGATGATACTCATGCCCTCCTGTTGTCCTGAACTGATCAACTGCGGGCGATACACCTCAATGCCGTTGATATAGACGCTGTTCTCGTCATAGGAGCCACCGCGTACCATGTATTGTGAACTCATCTCGTTCTTGGAACTTACGCCAGCCATCGTCGTGAGCACCGCCTCGACACTGCCGCCCGAGGCATCGGGCGTGCGCTTGAGCATATCCACGTCGATGCCCTGCTTCGTGTTGGTCTGCTTCTTGTATTCGGTGATCTCCACCTCTCCCAGCTCAAGGGTTTTCTCATACAGCTTGGGGTTGATGGTCACGGTACCCTCGGGCTTGATGAGCTGGCGGGTGACGGTCGAGTAACCCAGGCAGGAGAATTCCACCATCAGGGTGTCGGCACTGGGAACGGTCATCTCATACTGGCCCTTGGTGTCGGTGTTGGTGCCAATGGCGGTACCCAGCAGGCGTACGGTGGCAAACTCTATGGGCTCACCAGCCGAATCAACGACCTTACCGTTGATTTTCACTTGTGAGAACGCGATGCTGGCGCACAGGCAGCACGCCAGTAATGAGAATATGCGGTGTTGAAATTTCATTGACGGTTTTTATGCTTTATAATAACATAACGTCATAGTGGCTGATTTATTATTGTGGCAGGCAGGATAGGTCAGTTGGAAAAAATCGAGAACAGGTCTCGCGCACTCATGCGCTTGTAGTTCTTGGAAACGGTCGTGTCGATGTTTACCTTGCCGTTCCAGTCGATGTTCTTGTAGTTGAGCGAGAAGGAAACCTGCTTTTTCTCGACTGTGGCGTTCACGTCGATGGCATGGGCAATGTTGCCTGCTCGGGTGCTGTGAACGTCGCTGTACTTGACCTGGTAACCGGCGGCAGTGCCGCTTGTCGGCACGATGTCGAGCGAGGTGATGCGGTTGTTCTTGTCAAAGGTGAATGCGTAGCCATAGCCCTTGTATTTCTCTTGGGGAGCCAGAACAATGGTATTGCCCTTGCGCGAGACATTGAGAGCTGGCTTGAGCTGCTCGTTGAGTGTGCCTTGCCCGATGATGAAAGGACGGCCCAGGAAGATGTCCTGCACGTCGCTCACGGTGACGGGTATGCCCGAGGTGAGAATGGAGACCTTCTCGGCGATATAACGCTTGTGCACCTTGTCCACAGCGTAGAGGCTGTCGGCAGTAATGATCAGCTTGCCCACCTCGATGCCCAGCACGGGGCGCAGCGAGATATAGATGGCCTGGTCACGCACCATCCGCACCTGGATGGATGACGAGAAACTGCTGCCAGCGCTCAGCTTGATGTTGCCGCTGGTCTGCATCGTATGCCAGTCACCCAGTGTGGCAAGGATGTCATCGGCAGGATCGGTCGGCTGGGTGGTCGTGGGTGATGTGGTGGTTTGTCCGGTCGGCATGTTGGTGTTAGCCTTCTTGACGGTGCCACAGGCGGTCATCAACATGACCGTTATCGTGATGAGGGAGAGGATAAGGATGTTATTCTTCATAATAGGTCTTGTCTTTTACTTTGCGTTGCAATAATTGGTTGTCGGGATCGGTTTCCAGTGCCTTGGTCCACTGCTCCACGGCCTGGTCTTTCTCATCGTTGAACCACAGGATGTCGCCATAGTGCTCCAGCAGGTGGTTCTCCTCGTCTTTCTCGACAGCGCTCTTGATGTAGAGCAGCGCCTTGGTATAGTCCTTCTTGGCAAAATATACCCAGGCGTAGGTGTCGATAAAGTTGGCATTATTGGGCTCGGCCTTGATAGCTAGGGCGGCCATGCGCTCGGCCTTGTCAAGCTCCTGCCCACGCTGGGCAAGGAAGTAAGCGTAGTTGTTGAGAGCGCCCACATTGACCGGGTCAAGCTCCAGCGCCTGCTGGTAACACTCGATGGCGCGTGTGGTGTCTTGCATCTCGCTATAAGCGTCACCCATGCCCGTGATGACATCGGCTCGGCTTTCCAGGTCGGTCGAATCGGTCAACGAGAGGATGTTCTCATACATCTTGATGGCTTTGTCATATTCTTTCATCTGCTGGTACGATCCCGCTACATATCGGTACAGGTCCAGGTTGTCAGGATTGTACTCCAGAGCCTTCTCCGAGACCTTGATGGCCTCGGCGTAATTGTTGTCTATCATGTTCAGGATTACCATGTTGCGCCATCCGTCGGCATCAGTGGGATTCACGTCGAGACTGTAGCCGAGCTGCTCGATAGCACCTTTGTAGTCCTTGAGGGTAAAAAGGTATTCGCTATAGAGCTGATGGATTTTGGCTTCATGAGGGTGCTGCTGGATGAGAACGGTGAACAGGTTGTTGATGCGCTGGGTGGTGTCCTCCTTGGCCAGCTGTTCACGTATGAAGGTCAACAGCACACCCAACTTGGAGTCCACGTCAAGGTGCTCGGATGTGAGCGCGTTAAAGATCTGTTGCTCATACTCGGCGCTATCGCCAGCCTCCTGGTAATAGCGGGCTCGCACCAGATAGACGGTACCATTGTCGGGTTCATACTCCTGGGCGCGATCCAGATAATAGAAGGCACTGTCGGTCATGCCGTAGTGCTGGAACAGGTTGCTCATCGCTATGTTGTAGTCGGCGTTCTGGGGTGCCTTGTAGTAGAGATGGCGCATCTCGTTGAGCGCTCCCGTGCTGTCGTTCATGGCTTGGTAGTTACCGAGCTTGCCGGCAGTGATCTGGATAGCGTCACCAAAGATGGCCGCGATGCTGTCGTATGTCGCATTACTCTGGGCATAATCGCCGGTGTGGGAGTAGGCCTCGGCGAGGCGCACCTGCAGCTCCAGCCGGTTTGGGTTGCGCTCGTTGAGCAGTTTCAAGGCTCTCAAGGCCTCGTCGGGGTGTCCCAGCTGCATGTTGGCATCGCTGTAGAAGGTCGTCTCGTACAGGTCCTCGGGTTGTGCCTCAAAGTGCTCCTTCATCAGTGCCAATCCCTGTTCGCACCTCTCCTGGGTGGTGTTGTTCATCCTGAGCATGCACATCCCCAGGTAGAACGATACCGCCGTGTTGCCAGGGTCAATCTCATGGGCATGTGCCAGCAGTTCATAGAAGGCATCATAATTGTCATCCATCTTGTGCTTTTGTGCCTCCATGAAGATATATTCAGCCTTGCGCTGGTCGGCTAGGCTGATGGCCTTGGGTGACGACTCCTTCTTTCCCGCCATAACGGTAATTGCCACCAGCATAATCGTTAATGTCGCTATATATCGTCTCATCAAATATTATCTTTTATCTTTTTTATCTATTTCGTTCCCGTGTGCCCAAATCCGCCAGCACCCCGCTCCGTGTCATCGAGATCCTCAACCAGCGTCCATTCCACAGTACTGTGGCGGGCAATCACCATCTGGCAGATGCGCTCACCGTTCTCGATGGTCTGCGGCTCGTTGCTCAGGTTGACCAGGATGACCCCAATCTCGCCGCGGTAGTCGGCATCTATCGTGCCTGGCGTATTCAGCACCGTCAAGCCGCGCTTCAGGGCCAGTCCGCTTCGGGGTCTGATTTGGCACTCATAGCCCTCAGGCAGGGCAATATAGATACCCGTGTGCACCAGCGCACGCTGCAATGGCTGCAACGTCAACGGCTCCTCCAGCCACGCCCGCAGGTCCATCCCCGCGCTCAAGGCTGTCCCATATCGCGGCACCTCGTGTGGCCCGCGGTTCACTATTTTCACCTCAATCTTCTCCATAAACGTGATGTTTTGCCCCACAAAATTATAACAAAATTGATTATCAGAACTATGTTGTGTGTTATTTCTTTCACATGATTATCCATGAAATCCTCCTGCACGGTTCATAAATGCTTTAATGCCCAGGTGAGATTAGTGGGAGAACATGAAAACTGTCTAGTTCTTTGACGTATTATTCATTTTTTTGCAGAATAATGTCGATTATTCTAGAAAATATTTTGAAGGGTAGAGGATATGACGTATTTTTGCTGCCGATAAAAACCTTATAAACTTGTAATGAAAATGGAAAGAATTAGATTAGTCTCCTTGTTTTTACTAATGAGTTTGATAGCTGTGGCCCAAATTCCTGAATTGTCCGTTGAACAGCATCTTGAGGACTATGACTATGCCGTGAAGTATCTCGAAGACAATTATGCCGGTTACCACAACAAAGTAGTGGACAGCACACGAGCCGATTATGAGTCCATGAAGTCACGCTTGCGCGTTCAAGTCCAGCAGGGCAAGCGCACCGGCTGGGATGCCGTGGCTCAATATACTGCGTGGTTCGAGGATCTGCACACCCGTTTGTGTTATAATGTAGAAGATGGTAAGGGTAATACCAAGCCATATAATTCCAAGTATTGGACCCGTGAGCGTATCTATTACAGTGATTACATGCAAGAGTACCATCCCAAAGCGGTGGCCTGCAAGGTGACCGACAAAACTTTCTTGATCAGGTTCCCGTCGTGTTATGGCGATATAAGTTTGGAGTGGGTTGAGGGCTCTATCAAGACTTTTATAGATTCTGGTTGCGAGAATCTGGTGTTGGATATTCGTGGCAATGGTGGTGGCAGTGATACTTATTTTAACCCCTATTGGGAACTGCTCTATGACCATGAGGGATGCGTGCCTGGCGTTGAGTATCGCAATTCGACCGAGCACAGGAGCATGTTGTTGAAAGATTTACAGGATAGTGGAATGCCACAGGTTTTCACCAGTGGCATTCAGGCCATGTTCCCCATGATTGCAGGCATCGATTATATTCCACAAGGGCTAATCAGGTATGTCGTATCCCACTTGAATGATGCACAGAACTTGTCGATGCAGGACCTGATGGGTGTTTTAAGTAAACTGGCCCAGTCGGGGGATGAATTCTCAAAATTCACCCTGCACTTGGACCATGTGAGTGATGCCGTGCGCAAGGCCGCGCTCATCATCGATAACGGCATCGCCAGCTCTGGTGAGATGATGGTCAAGACCATCAAGGCCACAAGTAGCCGCACTACGGTCTATGGCCGTGACAACACCTCTGGTTGCCTCGACTTCTCAAATTGCTATGAAGTGGAGATGCCCAACAGCCACCTCCGTTTCACGTGTCCCATGACCCGCACCATCGGTCTGCCCGAGACAGGAATCGACGCCACAGGCATTGCCCCGGACGTGCGTATCCCGCTGCCACTGCCTACCCGCTTGACCGACAACATCGACGAGTGGGTCATCTGGGTTGCCGAGCAATTGGAGAAATAGCCTCAAATGCATTTCTTGGACGTTATTATAAAGTGATTATCAATTTTTGATAATCACTTTTTGATAGTTTATGGGATTGTTGTTAATTTTGTGCAAAAATTGGAACAGTATGGCAACTCAACGAATGAATTGGGACCGATTGATTTCGGATAAACGGCTGGGTCTGGAGCATTACCACGATGACAAGGGTGGGGTGCGCAGCGACTTTGAGCGTGACTATGACCGCTTGGTGTTCTCGTCACCCTTCCGCCGCTTGCAGAACAAGACACAGGTATTCCCCTTGCCCGATAGCATCCTGGTACACAACCGCTTGACACATAGCCTGGAGGTATCCAGTGTGGGTAAGTCGATGGCGCGCGAGGTGGTCATCCGCCTCATGCCGCGATACAAGGACGAGCCGTGGATCGACAAATTGCGTGACATCGGCGAGATCGTCGCTGCTGCGTGCTTGGCACATGACCTGGGCAACCCTCCCTTTGGCCACTCGGGTGAAAAGACCATCGGAGCCTACTTCAGCGAGGGGCGTGGATTGGAATTTAAGGACAAATTCACCGTCGAGCAGTGGAATGACCTCATCCACTTTGAGGGCAATGCCAACTCGTTGCGCACGCTGGTCCACCAGTTCAAGGGTCGCCGTCCCGGTGGTTTTGCCATGACCTACTCAACACTGGCATCAATCGTGAAATATCCTTATTCATCGATGCACGCTGGCGAGAAAGGCAAATTTGGCTTCTTCACCACCGAGAAAGAAATTTTTCAGCGCATTGCCGACGAGTTGGGCCTTATCCGCCTTGAGGAAGACCGCTATTGCCGTCATCCGCTCGTCTATATCGTCGAGGCTGCCGACGATATCTGCTACCAAATCATGGACATCGAGGATGGACACAAACTCAAGGTGATCGGCACCGATGAGACGATTGAATTGTTATTGGGCTTTTTCGCTCCCGAGCGTCAGGCTCACTTGCGTGAGCACATGGCCAGGGTGGCCGATCCCAATGAGAAGATTGCCTACCTGCGGTCCTGCATCGTGGGACTGCTGGTCGAGCAATGCGCAGCCGTCTTTGCCGATCACGAGCAAGAGATCATGGAAGGGCGCTTCCAGGGAAGCCTCATCGATTGCATCGACCCCCTGTCAGCGAGAGCCTATCAGGCTTGCAGCACGCTAGCCCACGATAAACTGTATCGGGCAAGCTATGTCGTCGATGTGGACCTGGCAGGTAGCCGCATTATCAACCTGCTGCTGGAGAAACTCATCGAGGCGGTCATGCACCCCGACCGCAATTACTCCCAGCTGTTGATGAACAAGTTCCCGCAACAATACGACGTTCATGCTCCCACGCTCTTTGAGCAGGTGCAGGCCGTTCTTGACCACATCAGCGCGATGACCGACGTGTATGCCCTCAACCTCTACCGCCAGCTCGACGGCATCTCGCTGCCAACCGTATAGCATGTTAAGTAAACCGTGGCACTGCCACGGTCCACAATCAACACAAAACTGAAAACTGAACAATGGGACTGATTGACGATAAAAAACGTATCAACGAGATAGAACTGACCGAGGAGCGCGCCATCCTCGTGGGACTGATTACCCCTCAACAGGGCGAGGCCAAGGCCCATGAATACCTCGACGAACTTGAATTTCTCGCCGAGACTGCCGGGGCTACAACAGTACACACCTTCCTGCAACGCTGCGATGGGCCTAACAGCACCAGCTATGTGGGTAAGGGAAAACTGGAGGAAATCGTGGCTTATGTCGAGGACAATGACATCAGCCTGGTCATCTTTGACGACGATCTCACCCCCAAGCAGGTAGCATTTATCGAGAAGGCTGTCAAGGTCAAAACGCTCGACCGCACGAGCCTCATCCTGGACATCTTTGCCAAGCGGGCCCAGACCGCCAGCGCCAAGATGCAGGTCGAACTGGCCCAGTACCAGTACCTGTTGCCGCGATTGACGGGCATGTGGACCCACTTGGAGCGCCAGCGAGGCGGTATCGGTATGCGCGGCCCCGGTGAGACCCAGATCGAGACCGACCGCCGCATTGTCAAGACCAAAATCTCCTTGCTCAAGGAGAAACTCGCTCAACTCGACAAGCAGAAGATCACCCAGCGCAAGAACCGCGGCAAGCTCACCCGCATCGCCCTCGTGGGCTATACCAACGTGGGCAAATCCACGCTGATGAATGTCCTGAGCAAGAGCGAGGTGTTTGCCGAGAACAAACTCTTTGCCACGCTCGACACTACCGTGCGCAAGGTCGTGATTGCCAACCTGCCCTTCCTGTTGACCGACACCGTAGGCTTCATCCGCAAGCTGCCCACCCACCTCGTGGAGTCCTTCAAGAGCACCCTCGACGAGGTGCGCGACAGCGACATCCTCGTCCATGTGGTCGATATCTCCCATCCCCAGTTCGAGGAACAGATCGAGGTCGTGAACCGCACCCTGCAAGAGGTGTGTGACGCCGGCGACAAGGAAATGATCATGGTCTTTAACAAGATTGACCAGTTTTCCTATGTCCCCAAGGATGAGGACGACCTCACGCCCCGCTTGCGCGAAAACATCCCCCTTGAGGAACTGCAAGAGACCTGGATGGCACGCATGGGAGAGAACTGCGTCTTCATCAGTGCCAAGAAGCAACAGAACATCGACGGCCTCAAGCGCCTGCTGTACAACAAGGCCAAGGCCGTCCACACCGCCCGCTTCCCCTACAACGACTTCCTCTACCAGACCTACGACGACCTCGCCGCCGAGGAATAATGGTGATTGGGCTAATGGTTTTTAGGCTGTAATGATGTTATCAACGAGATTGGTACAATAATGTTTAAGTATATCTATTATCGGTTGTGCAAGCATCATGAGAAAGGGAAACGGTTCAATAAAAGTACATGGGCTGCTTCTAACTTTGCTGGTGTCATGCATTTCATGATGATTTGGCCATTAGCATTGATCTTTATAGCATTATTAACCTTGATATGTAGCAATCCGCTGGTATATCTACTCGCTTTTATCCCTTTTATCATCTGGAGCGAGTATCTGTCTGGCCGATTTGAGAAGAGGATGGAATCCTATAAGCCTCCTAAGCGTTATAAGGGGTTGAACCGCATATCGGTTGGTTGGTTCATTGTACCACTATTCTTGTTGTTTCTCGTGTATTTTTTCTCGGTAATTGTGCTGATATTCAAAATTGTGCCTTCTTTTTTATAGCGTTTAATGACTTTGTGATTTTTAATATTTTCCTATTATGGCTAACCCGAAAAATAAAGAAGAATTGATGGCGTCTATCGCTGATGGATATGCCAAGTTGTGCGATCAGATCGCAAAAATGAGTGATGAGGAAAAGTTGGCGCCCTTTGACTTCGCTGCCGACCCCAAGAAGTGCGGCGTGCGCTGGCAGTATGACCGTTGCCTGCGTGACCTGCTGATCCACCTGCACGAGTGGCAGGTGCTCATGCGCGAGTTTGTAAATAACATCCGCGAGGGCCATCCGCGGGATTATCTGCCCGATGAGTACCGACGCAACTACCACGAGATGGACAAGATGCTGGTCGAGAAGCATCAAGGTACCCCACTGGAGGATGCAGATCGCCTGCTGCACGAAACTCAAGAGGAAATGTTAAGTCTTGCCGACAGTTTTACTGAGGAAGAACTGTTTACCAAGGGCTTCTACAAGAATACTTACACGACCACGATGGCCGCCTACTTTGTCAGCGTCACCACCAGCCCCTATGGCCAGGCGGTGAAACTACTCAAGACACACCAGAAGAACAGCCGCAAGTAAGCAGTTGATGTCGCCTGTTTACTCAGGAAAATAAAGCACTTGAGCGTAAAGGCCCGCTCCGGACTGCTTCAAGGGTTATAGTAGTCCTTGTTGTAAAAGTCGAGCAGTTCCTGCACGTGGCGGTAAGCCTCGGCGGCGGGGCCGTCGGGGTCAAGGTCCATCGATTCAAGGTAACTGTTCAGCGCCATGCGCACGTTACCTTGCTGGCGATAGGCATTGCCACGCAGGTAGTAGGCATTGGCCAGCGTTTCACGGCTAACGGTTTTGTTCTCAACGATTTCATTGGCGGCTTGCAGCGCCTGTTCTCCCTCGCTACGGGAGAGCATATCCTTGATTTCTTGTATGGTTTTCATCTTGTCTAGCTTTTTATAGTGGCAAAATTACATTAACTTCACGAAAAAAACATTACCTTTGCCCAAAATAAATTTGTTAATTGAAGATATGAACCAGAAAATTGATAACACCAGGGATCAGCAACGTCTAGGTCAAATCAAGAACCTCGTGATGCTCGCTGCCGCCGACGGCCACCTCACCGACTCTGAGATGGCTGTACTGCTCGCCGTGGCATCGCGCGAGAATCTTACCCCCGACGAGTTTAACAAGGTCATAGATGACCCCGATAGCGTGCACATCGCCCTCCCCGAGGACGAGGACACCAAGCTCGCCTACATGCGTGACATGGTGGCCATGATGATGATCGATGGAGAACTCGATGAGCAGGAAATGGCCATCTGCAAGCTCTATGCCATGGCGCTGGGATACCGTGGCTCGATCATCGACGGCATGATAGCCGGCGTTATCGACCAGCTTGACGACCAAGCGGCACAAGAGCAGTGAGAAAGGTTGCTCTATTCTTTATATTGATTCTCACTTTGTCGTTTCCAGTGGCAGGCAACGCCCAGGATGCGGCTTGCATTGACATTGACACCCTTGTCGAGCAGCTCAACGCGCAATGTCCCATCGGCCACAAGGATGTTTGGGGCATCAATTCTTTCACGATGGTGGGTGACCGCTATGCCCTTGTCGATGTCAAGGTGCCAGCCAGCCTGTCGATGATTCTTTCCTCATTCTCCGATGATACCGATAACGTGAAACGGTTGTGGATCAAGGAACTCAAGGAGTATGGTGAAGAATGGAACCAATTTGTGGACAAGATGGTGGAAGCCAATCGCCGCATCATCATCAACCTTCACCCCGAGGGCTCCAAAAATACCGCACTGATTACCTTGCTCCCATCCGATTTTAACAAGACAAAACCAAGGGAATAGTGCAACGTTATCCACGGTAGGCCGACGGGGAAACTCCCAGGTTGTTCTGCACGTAGCGGCTAAAGTAGGATGTGCTTGAAAAATGGAACATGTCGGTGATTTCGGTAAACGAAATCGTCTTGTCACGCAACAGGCGTGAAATCTCCAGGATGGTGAAGCGGTTGATCCAGAAGTTGGCCGCCATGCCGCTCGACTTCTTGCTCACCTCTGACAAGTATTTGGACGTGACACACAGCAGGTCGGCATAGTAGGCGATGTCGCGGTGCTCGCGGTAGTCACCTCGTTCGAGCAACGCCAGGAAATCGCTCATTACCTTGGTCGTTTGGGTGCTCTGCTCCGTCTCCTCATAGATGTGGGCATGGATCTCAAAGTAATCGATAATCATCGTCTGCACCGCATTGATCATCACATCCTGGTGGAACATGCTCTGTTGCCAGTTGAGGCGCGTCTCGATGTTGTCAAAGTCCTGCCTGAGGATGGCAAAGCGGCTGTCGGTGAGTGGCATTACGGGATTGAGAAACAGCGACAGGGCACCCTGCATGCCATAGTTGCTCTGTGGGGTCGCCATCTCGATGAAGCGGTCGTCCACATAGATGACCTTGGCCTTGAAATCCTCGCTTGTGATGATGTCCTCGACCATGCGCCCCTGGCGCACGATCATCGAGTCGTGGCCTTGCAAGTGGAAACGTCCCAGGTTGAACGTGAATTCACATTGACCCTCATAGCACAGCACATGGGCGACGTAGTTGCGAAGCCTGTCTGATGCCAGGTCGTGCAGGTCGTTCTCGATAATGATATGATTACGGTTGAAGTCCATACGGCATTGCAAAGTTACGGCTTTTTTGCCAAAAAATGAAATTACTACCGCCAAAAGTGTAATATCTCGCTACGGCTTTGATTGTAATTTTGCCATCGAAATAACAACTCGATATTCTTAATAACAATGAAACGAATAAAATCATGTCTCGCAGCTATCGTGGCCCTGTTGACCATGAGCTGCACCGCCAGTGCCAATCAATCAACAATGAATAATCAAGACGAAACCAGTATGGACAAGAATGGAAAGACTTTAGTGGTGTTCTTCTCACACGCAGGTGAGAACTACAGTGTGGGTAACATTGAAGTGGGCAATACCAAGGTGGTTGCCGATTACATCAGTGAAATGACGGGTGCCGACCAGTTTGAAATCGTGGCCGACAAGGACTATGACATGCCCTACATGCAGCTTATCGAGGTCGCCAAGCAGGAGGCCAACAACAATGAGCTGCCACCGATGGTGGGCAAGCTGGAGAATGTGGACCAGTATGACACCGTGTTCATCGGCGGTCCCGTGTGGTGGGGCACCTATCCCCAGGTAATGTTCACCTTCTTCCGCGACTATGACCTCAATGGCAAGACCATTATCCCCTTCACCACCCACGAGGGTAGCGGGCTGGCCAGTTGCGTTGAAGATGTGCGTGAGGCTTATCCCAGTGCCAATGTGAAGCCTGGCTTTGCCATCTATGGCCACGAGGTGCGCACGGGCCGCAGCAAGGTCGAGAAGTGGCTCAAGGGACTAGGGTTTTAAGAACTGACAACTGAAAAATATGGAAACAATCAAGTTATCTAATGGCGTTGAAATGCCCGTGCTGGGTTACGGCGTGTTTCAAGTGTCTCCCGAGGAGTGTGAGCGTTGTGTGAGCGATGCCATCGAGGTGGGTTATCGCCTCATCGATACCGCACAAGCCTATTTCAACGAGGAGGGTGTGGGCAATGCCATCGTCAAGAGTGGCGTGCCCCGTAACGAACTGTTCATTACCACCAAGGTGTGGATCTCCAATGCGGGTGAGGAGCGCGCTTCCCGTTCTATTGACGAGTCGTTGCGCAAGTTGCATACCGACTACATCGACCTGCTACTCATTCATCAGCCTTATGGTGATTATTATGGCACCTATCGCGCAATGGAGAAGGCCCTTGAGCTGGGTAAGGTGCGTGCCATTGGCGTCTCTAACTTCCAGGCTGGCCGCTTTGTTGATTTAGCCCTCAAGGCCGCTGTGAAGCCCATGGTCAATCAGTTGGAAACCAATGTGTTCTCGCAGCAGAATGATATTATGCCGTGGTTGGCCGAGTTTGGTACCATGCAGATGGCCTGGGCTCCGCTGGGACAAGGCCGTAACAACCTGTTTGCCGACCCCGTGCTGACCGAGATAGGTGCCCGATATGGCAAGACACCCGCTCAGGTGGCCCTGCGCTGGCTCACTCAGCGCGGCATTGTTGCCATTCCCAAGAGCACCCACCGCGAGCGCATGATCCAGAATCTGGACATCTTTGACTTCTCGCTCACGCCAGTTGACATCCAGCGTATTGCCATGATGAACCAGACCGATGAAGGAACGGTCAACTTCAATGATCCTAACTTTATCAAGTATCTTATCGAGACCTACGGTTGATGTGCCGCGGTAGATAAAAACGTGGCTGTGTCATAATTGACCCTTGGAACATTTGATCGAGCATCGCTCGAGAACCTTTAGCCTTGTCGGGTTTAAGGTTCTCGGCATTTAAGCCCATCAAAGTTCTAGGCGTGAATTATGACACAGTTCTGTTGCTATAGGTTATTGCTGTTTTAGTCGAAAAAATTTGGCACAATTCTTGCAAATGTCTAATTTAGCGACATTAAAACTCTAAAAATTAGTTACTGAAAGATGAAGAAGAGTGTTATTCTGGGGCTCACGGCAACCGCCCTTCTCTTGTCGAGTTGCCAGTCGATGAGTCAATTCTATGGTGCCACAACGGGAGCCTCGCTGGGTGGAATGTTTGGTTCGGCCATCGGCGGCATCGCCGACGGCCCGCGTGGGCATAACCTGGGTACTGTTGTCGGTATGGCCGTGGGCGGCATGATTGGCGCTGCGGCAACTGCCCCCAAGACCGATGACGGCAACTACCGCTCGTCGGACTACTACTATGAGTATGGCACCGATGATTACCGCCAGAACAATGCCTACAGCCCCTATGCCAGCCTCGACATTGAGGAACTGCGCTTTGTTGATGACAACAATAACCGTGCTCTGGATGCCGAGGAACATGCCCGCCTGGTGTTCATCATCCGCAACACGGGCCGTGACTATGTCTATGACATCGCCCCGGTGATCACCGTCAGCGGTACCAAGGAAATCTACCTCTCACCCACAGCCATCATCAAGGAGTTGGCTCCTGGCAAGGCTGTGCGCTATCAGAGCGAGGTCATCGCCACCAGGAAATTGAAGAACGGCACTGCCGACTTCTCAATCGGCTTCTCGGACGGCGACAAACTCTACACCATGCGCTCCTTCCAGCTGCGCACCAACCACCGATAGCCGCTCATCGGGTACAATCTCAAGTGGGTGTGTAACTATTTGATAAATAGACACTAATTACTTGAACGAAACTCAATCAAATGATCTGGCTGTCAATTACTATACACAGCTTGACTAACAGTGGGGTAGTTCCGTCAGATGAGGCTAGAGACCGCGCTACAGAATGATGCGCTGGGCTTTGACGGGCTCATTGACAAACACGCTGGCCAGTGGTGAAAAATGGTCAGGGTCCTCGGTCGTGAAGTACCGGCAGGAGCCGCCCTTGCTGCAGTGACGCTCGATCTCGGGATGACGTTGCAGGTAATCAGCCAGACTGTCGGCCACGATAGGACCCTGCTGGATGATGTTCACGCCCTGTGGCGTGTACCGGTTGATCTTGTCGATGAGCAGCGGATAGTGTGTACAACCCAGGATGACCGTGTCGATGTCGGGACATTCGCTCATGAGCAGGTCAATGTCCTTCTTGACAAAGTAGTCGGCTCCGTCGCCCCCGCTCTCGCGGTTCTCGACCAGCGGCACCCACATGGGGCAGGCGTGGCCGTGAACCTTGTAGCCGGGATACATTTCCTCAATCTCGATGTTGTAGCTGCGACTGGCGATGGTGCCCGGCGTGCCGAATACCCCGATATGCCCCGTGTGCGTGAGCTCGCCCACTTTCTCGACGGTGGGCCGCACGACACCCAGCACGCGGCGGTCGGGGGCTAGGGTGGGGAGGTCTTGCTGCTGGATGGTGCGCAACGCCTCAGCCGATGCCGTGTTACATGCCAGGATAATGAGATGGCAGCCCTGGGCAAACAGGTGTTTTACCGCTTGGAGTGTGAATTCATAGACCAGTTCGCGTGACCGCGTGCCATAGGGTGCCCGCGCATTGTCGCCCACAAACAGGTAGTCATATTGTGACAGCCGTTTCCTGATGTCACGCAGGATCGTTAGCCCTCCAAATCCCGAGTCAAAAACCCCGATGGGGGCTTTATCAATATCCATGTTATGTATCGTTGATATCATGTCTAATCGTTAATATAGTGCAAAGGTAAGGCATTTTTCGGAAATCTTTTGTAACTTTGCAGGTTAAAAAGAGCGTTGAGCCATCATGCAGCCGTTCAAGACATACACCCTGAACCTGAAAGGGCGACTTGTGACCATCGACCGACCATGGGTGATGGGCATCATCAATGTTACTCCCGACTCCTTCTATCGTGGTAGCCGCATCGCTGATGAACAGGCTCTTGTCTATCGCACGAGGGCAATGATTGCCGATGGTGCCGATGTCATCGATGTGGGAGCCTGCTCAACACGTCCTGGCAGCGAGCAGGTGGACGCACAGCAAGAGATGGAACGCTTGCAGTGGGCGCTGGGCATCATCCGCCGCGTGGCTCCCGAAGTGGTGCTCTCGGTGGATACTTATCGTGCCGCCGTGGCACGCCGTTGTGTGGTAGAGTGGGGCGCCAACATCATCAATGACATCTCGGGTGGCACCCTCGACGAGGATATGTTTGACACGATAGCCGGGTTGCATGTCCCCTATGTGCTCATGCACATGCGTGGCACCCCCCAGACCATGTCGTCAATGACCGATTACCAGGATGTCACAACCGATGTGTTGCAGTGGATGGCTCGCCGCATCGATAAACTTCACCAGATGGGTGTTGCCGATGTGATTGCCGATCCGGGATTCGGGTTTGCCAAGACCGTGGAGCAGAATTATGAGCTGCTGGCACGTCTCAACGCCTTCCAAGCGCTTAATGCCCCGCTGCTGGTGGGTGTGTCACGCAAGCGCATGATTTACACTCCCCTCGACTGCACTGCCGACGAAGCACTCAACGGCACGACGGTTGTCAACACCATTGCCCTGCTGCAAGGCGCTCACATCCTGCGCGTGCATGACGTGAAGGCTGCGGTTCAGGCTGTGAAACTAACGATGATGGTTCATGAGCATGGTGCCATCGATATGAATCAATCAATAATCGGGTATAAACCTATAGCAAAGTAATCACTTTAAGATAACATGGGAAGTTCATTATTCGCACTTTTCAGCATCAAGGACCTTATTGACATCCTGCTGGTGGCAACCTTGCTGTTCTATCTCTACCGCACGATGAAGGACTCGGGCTCGCTCGACATCTTTGTGGGCGTGCTGGCGTTTGTCGTGGCATGGGTGGTGATGTACAAGATCATGGACATGCGCCTCATCGGGACTATCATGGATAAGTTTATCGACATTGGCCTGTTCATTCTGGTCATCTTGTTCCAGGACGAGATCAAGCGCTTCTTGACCGAATTGGGTTCCAGACGAGGGCTCAAGATCTTTGAGAAGATTTTCAAGTCCAAGGCCGAAGTCGATGAAGCCAAGAAGTGGATCTTGCCAGTGGTGTATGCCTGCATGAACATGGCCAAGACCAAGACCGGTGCCCTCATCGTCATCCAGCAGACCATCCCGTTGACCGACTATGAGCGCACGGGTGACATGATCAATGCCGACATTAATTCACGATTGATCGAGAATATCTTTTTCAAGAACAGTCCATTGCATGATGGCGCCCTGATCATTGCTGGCAGCAAGATCATGAGTGCCGGTTGCATTTTGCCAGTGTCTCACGATACCAACATTCCGCGTTATCTGGGTCTGCGTCATCGATCGGCCAAGGGCATTGCCCAGGCAAGTGACGCTATCGCCATCGTGGTGAGTGAGGAAACTGGCCGTATCTCTTATGCCCACAAGGGCGAATTGCACTTGAATCTGTCGAGCACCGATCTGGAGCACGCTCTATCGGCACTCGTTGAGAATGAATAGAACTCATGTTTGATATTGACGGAACATTAGTGAGCCTGGATTTAGTGGAGCGATTCTTTTGCTGTGACCTGGAGTCCTGCCTGGGCGCATGTTGCATCGAGGGGGACTCGGGTGCACCATTGACCGAGGAGGAATACCAGCAGTTGAAGGAAATCTTGCCCGAGGTGTGGGATGACCTCTTGCCACAGGCTCAGGAGCAAATCAAGGAACACGGTGTCGCCTATGTTGACATCGAGGGTGAACTGGTAACACAACTCGTGGGTGGAGCCAACTGTGTCTTTACCACCTATGAGCGCGGTGGCATGTGCTTGTGTGCCATCGAGAAGGCTTTCCGTGAGGGACGCATCAAGTGGCGCAAACCGCTCTCATGTTATCTTTATCCCGTGCGCATCAAGCGCTATCCGGGTTATGATGCTGTAAACTTTGACCGCTGGAAAATCTGTAAATGTGCCGAGGTGTTGGGGCGCCGTGAAGGCATCCGCCTGTATCAGTTCTTGAAGGAACCATTGATTGAGCGTTACGGACAACAATGGTACGACACGTTAGTAGCCAATTGTGAACTATATATAAAAGAATATTTGTCATGAATTTTAGGGTTAAATCATCATTATTGTTCTTGTTGTTGATGTTGGGCGTCGGCACAGCCAATGCCCAGCTGTCGATTGATGGGCGGCGGCCAGTGTATGACCCGCTCACCAATACTTACCTGCTCACCGTGCCACAGTCAGCCTTTGGACAGGACTATCATGCCAGTGTCGAGATCGATGACTCGGTGAAGATGGTGTTTATCGGTAACCGCCAAGTGAAAACCGTTGTGGACCTGCCCCTGGTTGACGGCGAAGTGTCTTATCCGATCTTTGTCTCCCATGGTGGATCCATTGTTGAGTCTCGCTTGAGGTTTACCTATCTTCCCATCGTTGAACTCACGGGTCAATTCAACAACGAGTATTCACTGGGGCAGGTCAAGGTGACGTTGCCCGATGAACACGCATCTCAGGATTACCAGGCCCGCATCAAGTGGGCAGGAGGCACCACAACCCATGACCGGATCCACAAGCACAACTTCCACATCAAGTTTGTGGACGAGAACGGGGAGAAGATGGATGTGTCTTTCTTTGGCCTGCGCAAGGATAATCACTGGCGACTGGACGCGGGTATTGTGGATATGCTGCGCTTCCGCAACAAGGCGGCTCATGGCTTGTGGGCCGATTTTGGCACCCAGTGTTATTATGCCGACAAGCAGCCCAACGCCCGTTCCTATTCCCGTGGACAGCATGTCGAGATGTTCTTGAACGGGGTGTACATGGGCTTCTTTGACATGGCTGAATTCCTTGACCGCAAGCAGATGAAGCTCAAGAAGTATGATGACGCGACTGGTCAATTCCATGGTCTGATGTGGAAGGGGAAAGATGCAACCGACCAGACCTTGTTTATCAAGCCCACCACGGTCAACAATACGCAGGACAACTGGGGCGGTTTTGACTTGATGTATCCCGATTTTGATGAAGTGTCACCCACCGACTACAGTGTGCTGGCCAATGCGGTCAAGTTTGTCGCTAATAGTGACTCGGCAACCTTTGAGTCACAAGTGGGCGATTTCTTTGACCTCCCGGTACTTGTCGATTACTATGTGTTTATCCACACGCTGTTTGCGCTGGATAATGTGAGCAAGAACATTATATGGGGTTGCTATGACAGTGCTGTTGACAAGAAATTAACCTTGTCGGTGTGGGACCTTGAAGCCACCGTTGGGCAGCATTGGTATGATGGCGAGGGCTTTTATCATGCTCCCGAGATTCAGCCCGAGGTGGATTTTGAGCAGGAGAATCTGCGCTTCAGTATCATGTGGCGCAATCGCTTGTTCATGCGACTCAAGTCGATGCCCTCATTCCTTGATCGGGCCAAAGAGCGCTATTGGGAACTGAGGAATACCGTCCTTCATCCCGACAGCCTCATTGAACGCTATGCGGCAATCTACAACAATCTGGAAGCAACCGGGGCACTCGCCCGCGAGACCGAGCGGTGGTCGGGTGATAATGACATTGCTTACCGCGAGCTCGACTTCCCTGGAGAGTTTGCCTATGCCTGTGACTGGATTCAGCGTCGCATCAAGTATCTGGACGAGAATACCTTTGCCATCCCGTGCCTGTATGGCGACGTGAATGGTGATGGAGTTGTGGGCATTATGGATATCACGGCGATGGTGGATTATTTGCTGAGTGGAAATGGACCTATCAATCGTAGGAATGCCGATCTCGTAACCGATGGTAATGTGGATATTGCCGACTTGACCGGTTTGGTTGACCTGCTCCTCACCGAGTGGTAGGTGTGGATAATATAAATAAGAAAGAATGACGATTATGAAACTTCGATTGATTTGTATATTATCTGTATTGTGTTGCGTGCAGTGGATGAGTGCGCAGTTCACGTTGGACGGGAAAAGGCCGTTTTATAATAGAAACGACTATATCCTCCTGGTGAGCCTGCCCGAGGACATGTTCGGAAAATCCCACACGTTCCGGTTTGCCGCCGATGATTCGATCGGTTGGGTGGGCATGGATGGATATCATATTACCGATCGCTTGTGGATTCCCAAGATCAGTGGTGACACCGTCTATACTTTCCTCTATCGCTGCAACGGTTCTTATTGGCCCGCTAAACTCCGTTTTACCCACCTGCCGGTGGTTAAACTCGTGGGAAAGATCGATGAAGACTATCATGTGGGCGAGGTCTTGATGCAGGTTCCTGAGGACACTATCACCCGCAGGATGAAGGCCAAAATCAAGTGGGCCGGCTCATCGACCAACCGACCCTGGTACAAGAAGCACAATTACCACATCAAGTTCCTGGATGACACGCTGGGGAAGATGGAGGTCTCCTTTAATGGCCTGCGCAAGGACAACCACTGGCGATTGAATGGCAATGTGATCGATATGGGAAGAATACGCAACAAGGTGTCCAATGAATTGTGGGTGGACATGGAGAATAAACCCTATTACGCCGACGTGCAACCTAACGCCCGATCCTATGTGCGCAGCTTCTTTGTCGAGTATTATGATAACGACAACTATAGGGGATTCTGCGACTTCTCAGAGTACATGGACCGCAAGCAGTTGAAACTCAAGAAGTATGACGACGCTGTGGGAGAGTTCCACGGTATGCTATGGAAGGCCAAGGAGGCCACATGGCAGACGCTCTTTGCCGCCGACTCGACCTATAGTAACCTGGAGGAAAATTGGGGCGAGTTTGAGTTGGAGTACCCCAATCTGGAGGATGTTTCCCCAACCGATTATCACATCCTGAGCGATGCTATCGAGTTTGTGCAGAACAGTGACGACGCGACCTTCCGTCAACACGTGGGCGAGTATTTCGATCTGCCCGTCCTGGTGGATTACTATGTGTTTATCAACGTGTTGCTGGCTTCGGACAACACGGCCAAGAATATCATCTGGGGATGCTATGACGGGGCCGTCGATAAGAAGCTCACACTCGCCGTGTGGGATCTTGATGCGGTCATGGGCCAAAACTGGACCAACGTGGATGGCTATTACCATAGCCCGTCGGTAGCGCCCGAGAACGAATTGACCGATGTCTCGGAGTTGGCGGGCAACCGTTTGTTTGGTCGCCTCATGGAATGGCCTGTTTTCCGCAAGCAAGTCAATGATCGCTACTGGCAGCTGCGTGACAATGATTTATTGAACCCCGACAGCTTGATTCAGCGCTTCTTCACCCATTATGAATTCTTGAGTCACACCGGCGCTCTTTCACGTGAAGAGCTGATGTTTGACCGCAGTACCGACCTCAGTGGACGCAACCTCGACTTTGATAGCGAGTTCCAGTATGTGGGCGATTGGATACGACGCCGCATCACCTATTTGGATGAAAACACGTTCAAGAAAGAGGCCGTGGCGATCAGGGGGGATGTGAACGATGACAACGAGGTGAATGTTAATGACATTGCCCTCCTGGTTGATGTTCTCTTGAGCTCCACTGTGGATGATGACCTGTTACAGCGTGCCGATGTGGACCAGGATGGAGAGGTGAGCGTGGGAGATATTTCTACAATCATCGACATCATTCTTACCACCACATGAAATGTGTCTTGAGAGCAGGGGTGGGTGTGTTATCACCGCTCATGATGCCGATTGGGCGCCGACTGGACGGAATTTTTTTTTGAGAAAACTTGATTTTTTGTATTGTCAGGTCGCAAAATTGTACTACCTTTGCACCGCTTTTCGTAATCTCTGACAAGAAATAGAGTAGCTTGTGTATATTACGAAGTGATTATTAACACATTAAATGATATAACAATGGACTTGATTAAAGTTGCTGAACAAGCATTTGCTACAGGCAAGCAGCACCCGCAGTTTTTCCCGGGTGACACAATCACGGTAGCATACCGCATCAAGGAGGGTAACAAGGAGCGTATCCAGCAGTACCGTGGTGTGGTGATTAAGATTAACGGCGAAGGTGAGAAGAAGCGTTTCACCGTCCGCAAGATTAGTGACAACATCGGTGTTGAGCGTATTTTCCCGCTCGAGTCTCCGTTTATCGACAGCATTACCATCAACAAGCATGGTAAGGTTCGTCGCGCCAAGTTGTATTACCTGCGTGGTCTCACCGGTAAGAAGGCTCGCATCAAGGAGCGCCGTATCGTTAAGAAGGAAGAGGCATAATTGCCCCGATTCTTTCAATAAAAGCCCATTAAGGATCAGAGACACACATCATGTCGATGTGGTTTCGGTCCTTTTTTATTTATAGGATCTCATGCACCCCACCAATCAGGATTCCCAAGCCAATGGCCGTGCCCGGCGAGCCCTGGAAGCCGTAAAGAGGTTTCTGGGCAAGTTCTCTTTCCGTACTGGTGTCATTGTACTCGCCATGTGCGTGCCTTGTTATATCTTCTCATTTGCGCAGATGGCGCTTCCCATCAGCACCCAGGCCAAGGGCGTCCTATGGGTGGTGTTCTTTGGCCTGGCCAAGACGTTCCAGTATGCCGGTCTCACTATTCTGGGTGTCGAGGGCTGGAAGCGCCTCAAGTCCTATTTCTCACGGCGCTCCCACCAGTAATGAATCAGAGGCCTGCTCACAATGTCGCGAGCAGGCTCTTTTTTGTTGTTGTGATTACTGTTTGTAAAAAATATCCCCTAAATTGTTGCTGATTGATAAATAATGTGTAACTTTGGGGTCATAGAGAAAGCCGAAACGCTCGAAAGGGAGTAGGCATGAGATATCATTAATTACAGGAAACTACCTATTATGATGGATGAGGAGATGAAAAATGCCGAGTAGGCAGCTAACGATGTAAAGAATGAGGGCGCTGGCATTCTTGACCAGTTGAAAGGAATGCTTGACGAGGCTACCACTGGCGAGGGCAATGTGTTTGATAAACTCAAGGACGTGCTGGAAGGCAAGGAGGGTGATCCGGGCATCTTTGAGAAAGCCAAGCAGATGTTTGAAGGCAAGGAGGGTGAACCCGGTATGCTTGACCAGCTCAAGGAAATGATGGACAAGGGCACCACAGCCGCTGGTGAGATGAGCCAGGACTTCCTGGAGAAAGCCAAACAGATGTTTGAAGCCAAAGATGGTGAACCGAGTTTGCTGGATAAGGCCAAGGAAATGTTTGGCGAGGGTACAGCCGCTGCTGGCGAGATGATGGATAAAGCCAAGGAATTTGTGGAGCAGGGAACTGCTGCCGCCAACGAGATGGCTCAGGATCTGAGCCAGAAGGCCAAAGACGCTTTTGAACCCAAGGAAGGCGAACAGAGCGTGCTGGATAAGGCCAAAGGTGCCCTGGATGATGCCGGAAAGGCTGCCGAGGGTGTGATGGACAAGGTCCAGGATTTCCTGAAAAATGCCTTTGGCGGTCCCAAGGATGAAGGCCAGGCATAATCCGCTTGTCGCCTGATAAACAATAAACAAGGCGGATAAACGAACAGTGGCATCGGCCCTGATTCGTTTATCCGCTTTGTTTTGTGGGATTTCGGTTTGATGCTTAGTCGAGGAAACGCTTGTCGAGACCGCCATAACACTCAATGCGGCGATCACGCAGGAAAGGCCACCAGCGTCTCACCTGCTCACTACGTTCCATGTCGATGTCGATAACTTGCAGGTCCTCGCTGTCGTTGGGAGCACGATAAATGAGTTCACCCTGCGGTCCAGCGACAAAACTGCTGCCCCAGAACTGGATGCCACGGGTTTGGCCCGATGGGTCGGGCTCGTGTCCCACGCGGTTGACGGTGATGACATGCAGCCCGTTGGCCACGGCATGGCCGCGCTGGACGGTCGTCCATGCCTCGCGCTGGCGTTCCTGCTCGTCGGGCGTGTCGCTGCTCTCATAGCCGATGGCGGTGGGGTAGATGAGCAACTCGGCTCCGCGCATCGCCATCAGGCGTGCGCCCTCGGGGTACCATTGGTCCCAGCACACCATTACTCCCAGCCTGCCCAGCGATGTATCGATGGGATGGAATCCCAGATCGCCAGGCGTGAAGTAGAATTTCTCGTAGTAGGCGGGATCGTCGGGAATGTGCATCTTGCGGTACTGGCCGGCCACGCTGCCGTCGGTGTCAAATACCACCGCTGTGTTGTGGTACAATCCGGTCGCCCGTTTCTCGAACAGCGAGGTCACCAGCACGATGCCGCACTCACGTGCCACTGCGGCATATTCCTGAGTTTCCTTGCCTGGAATATCCACTGCCAGGTCAAAGTTATCCACGCTCTCCACTTGGCAGAAGTAGAGTGAGTCGTGCAGTTCGGGCAGCACGACAAGTTGTGCACCCATGGCGGCCAATTTCCTGATCTTGCTGATGAGTGTCTCGCGATTGGCCTTGACATCGTTGCTATTGCGTTGTTGTATGATTCCTATTTTCATTGAGGTTAACTGTTAGGGGTTGATAGCTGGATTAACGAGCCGTGAGGCAGTTGCATGGTGGCGCAGTGCAGCGAGCCATGCTGGCACACGAGTGCCCGGCAGTCAATGCCCACGATCTTGCGACCCGGGAAAGCCTCACCGATGAGTTCACAGGCCTTGATGTCCTTCTCGTTCTGTCCATAGACGGGCACGAGCACCTGATGGTTGGTCACCAGGAAGTTGGCATAGGTAGCGGGG
Organism: uncultured Prevotellaceae bacterium; assembly: GCA_947165485.1. GTDB lineage: Bacteria > Bacteroidota > Bacteroidia > Bacteroidales > Muribaculaceae > Sodaliphilus. The sequence continues at coordinate 20,985 of CAMVAP010000008.1, read as the reverse complement.
AGGCGTGAGATTTCGTCATAAGTGGCATCGGGCAATGGCAACTTGATCAAGTGATAGTGGTTGCCATCGACATCGGTCATCGCCTTGAGGTCTTGCTCCATCTTCATCAATGTCTCGAAGTGTTCGTCCTCGGGGTCGTCACAACCCGTGTAGAGGATGATGCCGCCAGGGGCAAATCTCGCCAGCGTGTCGATGTGCCCATCGGTGTCGTCACCCACGAGCGAGCCATGATCGAGCCACAGCATCTTGACGCAACCCAAGCGCTGGAGCAATTCCTGCTCCAGTTGCTCACGCGAGAGGCGGTCGTTGCGGTTGGGGGCCGTGAGGCAACAGGTAGTGGTCATCACCGTACCATTGCCATCGGTCTCGATCGAACCACCCTCAAGCACCAGGTCGCGGTGGTTGATGACGGGTAGGTGGAACAGGCCTCTCTCGTTCAAGCGGGAAGTCACCAGGTTGTCACAGTCGGCGGCAAATTTCAACCCCCAGGCATTAAAGGTGAAGTCGGCAAGCGCCATCTGTCCATTGTGGAAGACCGCGATGGGGCCGTAGTCGCGCACCCAGGTGTCGTTGGTGGGTAACTCCACGATGTCGATGCGTTGCCAATCCACGTCGGTTCCACCAAGGGCGTTACGCACCTCGTCGGCATCGGGCGCGACGATGACGAGTCTTTCATCATCCTGTAGGATAGCCTTGGCTATCTCTACATAACAAGCCGTCACCTCATCGAGCATGTAAGCCCAGTCGGTGCCGGCATGTGGCCAAGCCATGAGAATGCCGTCCTGGCAGTCCCATTCGGCAGCAAAGCTGCGGTTTCTGTTAGATGTGAACATCTATTATTGTGGTTGTGTATCTTTTCTTTTAAAAAAAAGCGATGTGTCATGTTATCACGGGACACAGTATGCCCCATGTGATATTAAAACGGATAAGGCGCTTTAAATATTGTTCCCGTACTCCTGATAATTGTCCCAATAGGAGTCCTGGAACTCTACAATCTCATCGATAAAGTCTCTATAACCATCCTTGACATTGTATCCGTTCTCATCGCACCAGAGAGCATAATCCTCCTCAAAGCCTTCGATTTCGCGCCGCATCCTCTCGAATTCCTGGTCAAGTTCAGACGTGTTGCTATAACGATCCAGGAGTTCACGCAGAATTTCAGAAATATCGTTCATATTCTTCTTCCTTGGTTTTTCCAGGTGCTTAACACTGCTCCTGTTATAGGTTATACTTATATATCTATGAATTTTGATGTTCAAATTTAGTACTATTTTTTTGAAACAGATGTCATTGGACTGTTAATTATTATAAATACTACTGTTTATAGTCGTTTGGGGTATAGAAAAGTGCTAATAAAATCAGTAGTAACCACTGGATGCTGGGTAATCTATGCTCTTGAAGGGGCTTTTCCCCTTGCGCCTGTCGAGTCTGGTGGCGTGTCATGTGGGGCACCATGAACAAGGTTTTTTTAAAAATAATAATCTAATTGGGAATTTCTTGGGCGATATGTGACAAACTTGTCGTAAATTTGCACCACAATAACGTAATAGTACTGGTCTATTGACCGCTGTTATCACCAAGACTACTGAATATTAAAAAACTATAGAGGTCCATGATTACTAGATGGATGAAATATTTATCGGTCGCATTGTTGTTATGCCTGATGACGGGCTGCGCGAGCGATAATCTTGAGAAAATGATTCCTGCCGACGCTACAGGAGTCGTCAGTATTGATGTGTCCCGTGTACTCAAGAATGCGGGCATGGTTGAGGACGACCGCATTGTCATCCCGTCGTCCTTGCAGGAAGTGATAGACAATAATGACACCTCGCCGCTGTGCATCCTGCTCAGCGATTTGCCTCAGTTGGGGCTTGATGTGGATAACAAGGCCTACGCTTTTTTTACCGCCAAGACGTTTGGGCGTGTGATACTCGCTCAGCTGGCCGATCCCGACAAGGCCCGCAAGACCTTGTCGATCAGGGTGGGTGGCGACTTTGAGAAAGTAGAAGGCTTGGATTGCATGTATGTGGGCGACAACCTGTATGTCATCGACGGAAAGGTGCTCCTTGTGGGCACGGTCAACAAGGCGATGGAGGTGTCACGTGCCGCACGTGCCGCCAAGGGTATTCTGGGCATGACTGCGACCAGCATTACCGACAACAAGGCCGTCAAGGAGGTGTTGCACAACCATGACACCGAGATCAACGCATGGATGCAAGGCAAGGGCTTGAAGACGATACTCAACAAGAGCGACGTTTACCGTGAGTTGTCCCAGAAGATGCCCCTGATAGGCATTTTCACTGAGAGTGACATCGATGCGGTGACCTGTGCGATCGACATGGAAGATGACGGCGTGATGATGGACACCCAGATACATGCCGCCGACAACAGCGAGTATGCGCAGTTGTTAAACTCGGTGCTGGCCAAGCCCAGCGACGAGGTGCTCAAGGCGATTCCCAACTCGATGGACTATATCTTCACGATGTGTGTTAAGGGCGACAGCTTTGTCAAACTCAAGCAAATCCAGCAACTGTTGGGGATGTTCGGCAAGTTGCCCTACATCGGTCGCATTGACCTGGCCAGCATCCTGGCAACGGTTGACGGACCATTCACGATAGGTCTGGCGCGAGACCCGCATCTTGAAGGCGAGTGGAACGTGGTGCTAGCCACGCGCTCTAACAATCCCGATGGTGTGGTGAAGCAGATCAGCACATTTGCCAACGCGATGGGGCAAGCGCCCGAAGTGTATGAGGGAGAGTACATCTACCAGTATGATAACAAGATGATACGCATCGGTGTGATTGACGGTATCTTGTACTTCAAGATGCTGGACTATGAGCAGACCGAGGGTTATGCCTATGAGATGAAACCCGTGCGTGAGTTCTTTGACACGGCGTTGATAGGTCTCTTTGCCCAGACGCGCAACGACAGCGTCAATGGCTACTTCGACTTTGGGCTGGAGGATATCTTCTACGGCAATGGGCATTTCTACACGAGCGAGGCCCAGGGCAATGCCACGCTGGAATTCTTGCGCTCCCTATGCTCGATCAAGGTGAGCGACTCGTTTGGCAACGAGGACGACGAGGATGACGGTGGCGTGTCGTCATTCATGTCGGGGGCCATCGACAAGTTGCAACCCATGCAATGACCCGTTCAGTTTGATGATAAGAAAAGCCACAGGGCCACTCCCGGTAATCGGGGATGGCCCTGTGGCTTTTTTCTTTAGGGGAAGTCGGGAGGAGTGTCTGTTTAGAACTTGTAGTTGACACCGAGGCCAACGACGCCCTGGTCCACCTTGCGGATGATGGTGTGACGATATTCAAGGTTTACGCCAAAGTGCTCGTTGATTTCATATTCGATACCGGCACCCAGGTTCAAGCCGATGTGGTTTTCCTCGCCCAGGCTGTTTTTCTCTCCCTTGAAGTCCACCATTGTGTAGTTCAAGCCTGCCAGGGGGTAGATGAACAGTTGGTCATGAAACAATCTCACCAGATAGTGGGCGTTGATGTTTACATCCCACCACGACATGTGGTGTCTCTCAAAGAAGTAGTTAAAGCCCACCTCGGCGCGCAGCTGGTCGAGGATGCCGTATTGGAAACGTGCTCCAATGCCCAGATTCTCAATTTCGCTACCGTACACCAGATTGGCTCCAACAGCGGTCTGGCCCTGATGCACCTGTGCTTGACCGATGCCCATACCCAAGATGAGCGCACACACTAAAGTCAAAATCTTCTTCATTTCTTCTAACAATTCTTTTGTTGGTTATTGATAAATGTAGTTGCCGCTAATAAAACAAATCGTAAAAGTAGATATAAATTTCAAATCGACAAAGCAAAACCGGCATTTTTCCGTTTAAAAGCGTGCTATATGCCCACTTTTGAGTATAAAAAAGCTGCCCTTGAGAGGCAGCTCTAAACATTTTTTGATTGCAATAAGATAAATGTGTTAACCCAAGTAGGCCTTGAGCAATTTGCTCTTCTGCCCCTTGAGGCGGCGGATGGCCTTCTCCTTGATCTGGCGCACGCGCTCACGTGTCAAGTCAAACTTGGCACCTATCTCCTCAAGCGTCATCTCCTGGCAACCGATGCCAAAGAACATCTTCAAGATGTCGCGCTCGCGGGGATTGAGTTGATCCAGGGCACGGTTCACCTCCTTGGCCAGCGACTCCTGGTTAAGGGTGGAGTCGGCCATGGGCGAGTCGTTGTTGGGAAGCACATCCAGCAGACTATTGTCTTCTCCCTCGACAAAGGGGGCATCCACCGAGACGTGGCGACCCGAGACCTTCATCGTGTCGCTGATCTTGTCAACGGGGATGTCAAGGCGCTCGGCCAGTTCCTCAGCCGACGGGCGACGCTCGTGCTCCTGCTCAAATCGTGATTGGGCCTTGCTGATCTTGTTGATCGAGCCCACCTGGTTGAGCGGCAGCCTGACAATGCGGGATTGCTCGGCAAGGGCCTGAAGGATGGATTGGCGAATCCACCACACAGCATAAGAGATAAACTTGAAACCACGCGTCTCGTCAAACTTCTGCGCTGCCTTAATGAGGCCCAGATTTCCCTCATCGATCAAGTCGGGAAGACTCAATCCTTGGTTCTGATACTGCTTTGCGACCGATACGACAAAACGCAAGTTGGCATTCACGAGTTTATCAAGTGCTGCTTGGTCCCCTTGACGAATGCGCTGTGCGAGCTCGACCTCCTCATCGACCGTAATGAGCTCTTTACGACCGATTTCCTGCAGATACTTGTCGAGGGACGCACTCTCGCGATTAGTAATGGATTTTGTAATTTTAAGTTGTCTCATCTATCTATAGTTGAGTTTAAGCGTGCAAAGATACAACAATAATCTGAACGCTCCAAATTTTGATTCCAAAAATCAACGTAAATATTTTGAGACAGCATTTTCGCCGTGTTTATTTGCGGTCTGATTCTTGGACGCTCAGGTGTGTTTGGGGCCTGGGCAGGGGGTGGAGCGGGTGGAATGGTACATACGCAATTATTGTGCCAAGTGCACCTGCTGTCTCGACATGGTCGTCAAGTTATGGCACATGGCGGTTGCTGCTGCCTGCTGGCAACATTGGCGGAAGAGTGAACAATGAAAAGCGGTGCTCTTTTCTAATACAGGAGAAATGCTTGCCTAATACAATACAGATCTATCGTGTTTGTGCGTTTGGCTCTGGGTATGTAATATAGCCTGGCTGTCGTGTCAAAGGTGATAAATCTCGCTTGGGTGGGGCTACAGCATCATGTCCTTGTGCTCGTCGATAATCAGCTGCTCGACTATGCCTGCTAGGGGCTTGTCTTTAGCTTCGGCCAATTGTTTGAGCTTGTCCTTGGTATCCTCTGATATCAAGATGGATAATTGCACTCGCTTACCATAAATTCTTGGTCTTCCTGCTCCGGGTCTAGGTCCTCCTCTCATATAGTTTCAAATTTTAGGGGTTAATATTCAACCGCAAAGATAATACTTTTTTTTAAAATTACCTAATTTCAGTCAAGTTTTTTCAAAAAAAATATTGAAAATCACACAATTGTCACATGAAGGGCATATCGGAGGTTTATGCATGTCAGTTATTGCTGTGAATATTCTAAACGCTTTGTAAACTCCTGTTTTCAGTAGTGTTTTAAAAAGGAGAAACATGAGACAAAGCCCATGTTTCTCCCTATGGAAACTGACAAAATGTCGTGTCTTACTCTTCGTCGTCGCTCAGGTCAACGGCATAGTAAACCTTCTTGCCGGTGGGGTAGAAACCGGTGATGAACATCACCTTGTCGCTGTCACCGCTGCGCATGATCTGGTTGTAGATGTTCTCCACGTCGTCGCGCGAGTCAACAGGGATGTTGTTGATGTCGGTGATGATGAAGCCGTCACGCACGCCGGCTCTCTTGAACTTGCCGGCCTTGACACCCACGACCTTGAGACCCTTGGAGATGGCGAGGTCTTCTTTCTCGCTACTGCTCAGCTCGGTAAATGCGCATCCCAGCGACATGACATCGCTATGCTTGGTCATCTTGGTGTTGCCCTGGTCGTTCTTGAAGGTGACGGTGGTGCGGCGCAGCTTGTTGTCACGGTAGTATTCCACCTCGGCCTTGTCGCCAGGACGCAGCTTGTTCATTTCCTCCTGCATCTCGCCGCTGTCCTTGACGCGAGAGCCATTGAGCTTGATGATGACATCACCCTCTTGCAGGCCGGCCTCCTTGGCTGCACCACGGTCGGTGACCTTGGCCACGTAGATGCCCTCGTTGGTGGCGGTGATCTTTTCCTCCTTAGCCTTGTCGGCGGTCAGCTCGGTGTACTGGATGCCCAGCACGGCGCGCTGCACGGTGCCATACTGCTTGATGTCGGTGATGACTTTCTTGACCGTGTTGCTGGGCACGGCAAACGACACACCGCTGTAGTTGCCCGTCTGGGAGTAGATCATCGTGTTGATGCCGATGAGTTCGCCCGAGGTGTTGACCAGGGCACCGCCCGAGTTGCCGGGATTGACGGCGGCGTCATGCTGGATAAAGGCCTTGATGCCGCTGTTGTCGCTGGTGTTCATGCCACGCGCCTTGGCGCTGATGATGCCGGCGGTAACGGTCGAGTTGAAGCCGAAGGGGTTGCCCACGGCGACGCACCACTGGCCCGGCTTGACAGCGTCACTGTTGCCAAAGGTGATGGCGTGCAGGTCCTTGGCGTTGATCTTGATCAGGGCAACGTCGGTCTTTTCGTCGGTACCCACAACGGTGGCGTTGAACTGACGATTGTCGTTGAGGGTGACCTCCAGTTTCTCGGCACCGTTAATCACATGGTTGTTGGTGACGATATAGCCGTCAGCACTGATGATCACGCCCGAGCCCATGCCTGTGGCCTGCGGCTCACTCTTCTGCGGCTGCTGCTGGCGAGGTCTCTGTCCCTGGCCAAAGCCGGGGCCGAAGAAGAACTCAAACGGGTCAATGAAGCCACCCTGGTAGTAATTCTGTTGAGGTGTGGCATAACTCTTGATGCTCACGACACAGTTGATGGTGCTCTCGGCAACACTGGTAAAGTCGGTGCTCGTGTCGATAACCCTTGACGATGTTCTCACAAATCCGTCACTGCTGCTGGCGTTATCTTTACCACTTTGTACATAGGTATCGGTGATGATGCCTTTCTTCTGCAACTCGCTTGTTGCCATCATGGTTGCAGCCGATCCCATGATCGATGCTGCGACGAGCATAATTGCTAACTTGAGATTCTTGTTCATGTGTCCTTGAAGTTTATTGTTAATTTATTGATGATTTTAATTTATCCAAGTGTTAATTTTAACTTTTCAAATCTTGTGCCAAAAGTACAACTAAAAATATCAAAAACAATACTTCACCCCGTTATTTTAAGCTAAATTAATAGCCAGAGCACCACTTTTTAAATAGTTTTACAATACAGCGCTGCCAAGTAACAATTGATGACATTTTGTCATCAGCCATCTCATGTGCCCATGGTGATAATAGGCAAGCTGTAACAAATAAATCGCCCTCATGGGGCGATTTACCTTCATGTTGTGTTGTGTCGTGATCAGATGGAGAGTGTTAGCTGTCTAGCTTGTCGTCATAGCCGATGGCCTTGAGCAACTCGGCCAGGACATACATGCTGCCGCCCACGTAGATCAGGTCGCGTGGTGCGGCATTCTTGCGTGCGGCCTCCAGCGCTTCGGTCACATTATTATATGTGTTTCCTTCGAGGCCGTGGGTGGCTGCCATCTCTTTAAGCTTCTTGACGGGAAGGGAACGTGAGGTCTGGGCCTGGGTGAAATAGAAGGTGGCCTTCTTGGGCAGCAGGTCGAGAATGCCGTTCACGTCCTTGTCGGCCATGAATCCCATGACCATGTGCAGGTTGTCATAGGACTCCTGCTTGAGTTGCTTCATGGCAGCTGTGATGCTGGCGACGTTGTGGGCCGAGTCACAGATGGTGTGAGGCTTGTCGTCGAGAGTCATCCATCGTCCCATGAGCCCCGTGGTCTCGATGACCTGGGCAAATCCCTTGCGCACGGCGTCCTCCTTGATGCGGTATTTCAAGCGCTTGAGAATGTTGAAGGCCGTGAGCACGGTGTTGGCGTTCTCGGCCTGGAAGTCACCGGTGAGTTCACAGTCGATGATGCCGTAGTTGTTGGTCTGCAATCTCAACATGCCGTCAACCATCTTGGCATCGATGACCTCGGGCTTGTCATCAGCAAACCTGATTTCGGCATATTGCCGCTTGGCATAGTTCTCGATGACATCGCGTGCCAGCCCCTCAACGTGCCCCACGACAACGGGTTGTCCATGCTTGATGATGCCGGCCTTTTCCCAGGCTATCTTGTCGATGGTGTCGCCCAGGAATTGCTGGTGCTCCAGCCCGATGTTGGTGATGATACTCAGGTCGGGGGTGACGATGTTGGTGCTGTCGAGTCTGCCTCCCAGTCCTGTCTCGATGATCGCTACATTAACGTTTCTCCATGCAAAGTAGTCAAATGCCATCGTCGATGTTAATTCAAAGAAGGACGGCTCAAAGCCTTTAAAATCCTTCTGCTTGAACTCGTTAACCCATTGCATGACGTAATTACGGCTCACTTTCCTGCCGTTGACGCGGATGCGTTCCCTGAAATCAATCATGTGCGGTGAAGTGAACAATCCCACTCGGTAACCGCATTGTTGCAGGCAAGATGCGATCAAATGTGCAGTAGAACCCTTGCCGTTGGTCCCCGCGATGTGGATGATGCGGTAACGGCGATGTGGCTCCTTATACAACTTGTCAAGCGCCAGACTCGTTTCAAGCCCGGGCTTGTAACCCGATGCACCCTGGCGTTCAAACGCTGGCCGCTGATTGAACAGGTACTCGGTTGTGCGCTCCCACATGCGCGCTAGTTCTTCTTTTCTTGCCATTTTGGTTGTTAATTAAATGATATAATGATCATCACTTACATAACGTTTACAATCTCTTGAATGGAATACTCTATATTCAAATAGTAATCGATACAGACAGCGTCTCACTTCTTCTTGCTACAAGAACACTCATACAGAATTCCGAGATAGATATAACAAACAAAACACAGTATGGCTGTAAGCCGGGTTATGTGCCTGCCATGGCAGGTGCTTGTCATTTATCTGTCTGACGCATTGCTGCGCCAGTATAGCGTTCTACCCCCCGGCAATGGACGAGCAGCCCTTAAATGCCGGTATACATGAACTTGCAACTCACAGGTGGTGCGGCGCACTGTGTCGCCACAGTGCCCGGTGGGCTCTTACCCCGCCTTTTCACCCTTACCGCTGGTGCGGCGGTTATTTTCTGTCACCTTAACCCTGCGGTTTCCCACAGCTTCCCGTTAAGAAATGTGATGCTCTGTGTTGCCCGGACTTTCCTCTCGCAACCATGAGATGTTAACGAGCGACAAGCCGCCATACTGTTTTTGTTTTAGCGTACAAATGTATATCAAAATCTCATTACGTGCAAATTATTTATTGATTTCTACTTACATTTTTATTTTTTTTGTGTATTGGATGGCTGATGAATGTAAGTATTATGTCGTAAATGTGTGCGTGTTATTGCAATTTTCTGATTTGTTTTCCGTTATAATGTAAAATTTTGTAACTATTGCGATATGGTAAACTTCAAGAGTTTTTCTTTACGTGCGATTGCCGAGCGATTTGGACAGAGTTTCAAGCGGTTCCCGCTGGCTATGCTTTTCACGTTGTTGCTCACGTGTTTCCTGATCTACCGCAGCCATGACGGCGACCTGGGGCCAAGGATGAATTTCTTCCTTGTGTTTTATTCGGCAACAGGTGCAGTGCTAGCTGTGAGTCTGGCGTTACTCACCGAGGATTTCAAGTCTTGGATCACGCGTGTGGCGGTGCAAGTTGCCGTTCATGCTCTGTGGTTTGTTGTGTCGATGAATCTGTCACAGTTTGACCGCTTCTCCATGCCGTTGACGATTGCTGTCGCGGCCACGGTGTTCTCCATCGGCTTGTCGGTCTTTATCATCTGTTTTTATCGCCGCAACCAGGATGTGCCATTCTGGAATTTCTCGGTACGCACTCTGATGGCTTGTGTGGTTGCCGTAGCCATTGGCGGACTGTTGACGCTCGGCCTGTTTGCGTTGCTGGAATCTCTGAATCTGTTGTTCGGCTTGAAAATCGGTTATCAGTTTTATCAGGACATCGCTGCCGTGTGCATGATGTTCCTGGCTCCCACGCTGTTGATGAACCTTATCCCCCGCGGGAAGAACAAATACATGACCGAGGTACAGGACTATACACGGTTCTCCAAGGGGGTCGTGCAGTACCTGTTCCTGCCGTTGTTGGGCCTGTATATGGTCACACTCTATGCCTATGCCATCAAGATCCTGGTTCAATGGACCCTTCCAGTGGGTGGGGTGAGCTATCTGGTGAGCGGTAGCATGGTGCTCATGGTGTTGCTTCTCTATGTCACCTATCCGCTCCAGCATCTTGAGGGAAATGTGGTATTTAAGCGCATTACGCGCTGGTTGCCCGTGTTGTTGTTGCCGATGCTGGCGTTGATGACAGTGGCCATCGGTAGGCGCTTGAGTGACTACGGCATCACGGTGAGTCGCCTCTATCTGCTGGTGTTCAACTTGTGGTGCTATGCTGTGTGCCTGTGGTTCATCTTTACCCGCAACAAGCGCATCTGGCTCATTCCCACGTCGTTTGCGGTTATCTTGTTCTTGATCTCGGTGGGTCCCCAGTCCATTGCCAATGTCACCCAACGGCAGTTGAAACAAGAGGCCCGCATGGCCTTTACTGCGTCAAGTATCCGTCAGTTCCCCCTCACGGGTGAGCAGTATGAACAGTGGCTCAAGCAGGCCGACCCCAAGGTGGCCCGCTCGATCGACTCCAAACTCCACTACCTCTTCACCGACTATGGTTACACGGCCATCGGTGACCTGGTGGACAGGGATGCGATCACTGGCCGTTACTCCTCGTTGAGTGAGGAAGGTGATATTGTTCAAAACACTGGTGAAACTTATGCCAATGATCAATTGATCCTTGACTCGCCAGTGCCCCGGGGCTACACAACGATGACGCTGGTGAGTGGCGGCGATGACAGCATCCTCAAGATCGATGGCGACAAGGTGCAATTCCTCGTGTATGACGGCAAGAAGGTCGAGCATGAGTTTGTGGTCGATGTCAAGCGCCTGGCCGCTTTTGATCGGGAAAAGAATTCCGATGGCGTTACCCGTACGCTCGAGATTGACAACGGTGAGGCGCTGCTGATACTGGATCAATTCAATGTCACCGTGTGGAGCACAAGTGTGGGTTACTTTAGCTTCTCGGGTATCCTGTTCACCAAGTAGTATAGAAAAGCACCCTTCTCGTGCGGTGGCCCCAAGAAAAAGTGTCAATTGTTGATAACTTTTTTGGGGCCATCGTTGCGTCAATATCGCAGCTTGGTTGTAATTTTGCACCTATAATTATTAATGTGAGCACATGAACCGTCTTTTTTCCTTTTTCTTGATGGCCGTATCGGCCTTTTTATCATTACAGGCAGCCGAGGTGACCTTTGACTTCTCTACTGCCCAGGGTATAACTGCAATGGGTTATGCTGTGCCTGCCCCGAGCGCAGGAACCAATCTGGCTCAGGCTGGACCAGTGACCGTGGGGGGCGTGACACTCACGGCTACCGATGGTGCGACCCAAACGCGCATCTGGAATTCTCAGGGCAACTACACGTTGCGTATCTATGTGGATGGCACCATCACCCTGTCGGTGGCTCAGGGTAGCATCACGGGCGTCATTATCAATGCGGCCAACACGACCAACTTTGACCTGCTGCCCAGTGTGGGTGACTACAGTGTCGCTGGTGGCGTGGGCGCATGGACGGGAAATGCCGCAGCGGTGACGTTTACCCATTTTGGCACCAAGAATGCCCAGATGGCAAGCCTTGTGGTGACCACCAGTAGCGATGATCCTGGTGATGGTCCCGACCCCGAGGATCCCATCGACCCCAATATCACCAAGCTCGATTCAATTCAGCATCTGTCGGCGCTGGAAGACGGTACTGCCTTCCAGTTCACCAGCGATGTGTATGTCAACTACCAGTGGAACGAGTACTTGTGGGTGATGCAGCTTGATCAGGAGGGCGAGGCCTATGCTGGCCTCATCTATGGCGCAACGGGCAAGCAGTACCCCCTGGGTGCGGTGATTCCCGCTGGCTGGACGGGCGTGAAGAAAACCTATAAAGGACTGGTCGAGGTGGGTGATCCGGCCCACTTTGCCAATCCCAAAACCATCCTCGACGAGGACTACTACTCACCATTTGACGTCACGGGCTATCTGTCCTATATTGCCGACCCTGTGGAAGGTTGGGAAAACTACAAGGTGATGCTTGATGGCGTGGGCCTCAGTGAAATCGATGACCGCGGTAACTTTACCATCACTAGTATCGAGGCTGATGAGGATGGCCTGACCCATGAGGCCACGATGGCAGGATTCAACAAGTTTGCCATCGACTACCCCCAAGTAGATTCCACCGAATTATATTCCATCGAGGGCATGGTCATTACCTACAATGATGAGATGGAACTTTATCCCATCTCCATCACAGCCGATCCCGGTACCCGCCTGTGGAAGGTGTTGTATGCTGGTGAAGATGGCCAGCAGTACAAGCTCAACGACACCCTCTATGTCGCTGCCACCATCGATGCTGGACAGCACAAGCTGGTCTATGTCACCGACGACGTGGACGAGGTATATTACGACCTGTATGCCGAGTGGGGATATGCCGAGTGGATGGCTTGGTATCCCGATTGGATCGCGCTCGATTGCTCTGACAACGAGGCTCTGTTCAATAGCCTTGCCGGCAAGCAGGTGCTCAAGCCTGGCACTGTCAAGGGTAAACTGGCCGACCGCCTCACTAATCCGCGCCTTGTGCTCAACAGCTTCCCCGAGGAGCTTGACGAGGCCCAATTGCCCACGTTGACCATGTTCAAGTATGACCTGAGTAGTGATTATCTGGCAGCGCTGGGAAATGAGATTGGCCAGGCCGAAGGCTACTTCTACTACAAGGATGGTAAGCCCTACCTGTGCAGTGAGCAGGATACTGTCATGGTGAAGCTCAACTTCGATTATGCTCCTGCTCTGGAAGCCGAGATGGCAGCTAGGGAGGGACACCTCTATGGGCTGTTGTGTGTCTTCACTCTGGATGAGCCATGGGAGGAGAATCTCACTAGCGCTCCCATGCGTCGCATCCATGCCGCCGACGAGGATTATTTCTCCAACTACACCATCTATCCGCTCGCCATTCTCTCGTGTGCTGCGGTCGAGGAAACCGTTGCAGGCAAGCAGGTGGTGGATGTCAAGTACATCACACCCTCGGGCGTTGTGAGCCAGCAGCCTCAAGATGGCGTGAACATCGTCGTCAAGACCCTTAACGATGGTTCCCAGACGACCGTCAAGCGACTAGGCAAGTAAACCTTCAGGGTTATACAAGGATAATAACAAATACAATAAATACAAAATGCTGGAAATCAGAAAATTGTATTTATTGTATTTGTTGTGTTTGTTGTTGTGGTCTTTGGTTACCGCAAGTTGAGGCGTTGCAGCACGATGACGATGGTGCCCTTGTTGTCGAGCAGCGCCATCTCGTTCTGGTTGATGCGCTTGCAGGATTCAGTCCTTTCCAGGGCTAGCAGCAGTGCCGTCTCATATTGGATGTCCTCGCAGTCATGCTCGGTGGAGTGCAAGTCCTCAAACTGGATGGCCATGTCCTTGGCTGGATCGAGGGTGATAATGCCGTTGATGATGTTGCAACCGGTGTTGCCGTGAATGGTTTGCATGACGGCATCGACAACGACGCGCATGTTCAGGTCCACTACATTCTCGCTGTTGATCTCCTTGATGAGCCAGGCTCCGTTCATCGCATCCAGGTTGTGACGTTTGAGCACCATGATGACTGTCCCCTTGGAATTCATCAGGTTCAGGTATTGAGTGGCGTATTGGGTCTCTAGGGTGTAACGGCGCACGTCGGCCAGCGTGTGCATGATGGTTTTCTCGCTGGTGACATTGCGGCATGACTCCCCCGATGAGATGAAGTCATTAAACTTCAAGTTGTTGCCACTCAGCTGGAATGTGCCGTTGATCGTGTTGCAGCCGTTGTTGCCATACACCTTATTGCCCCCGGCGAAGTCAAGGTAGAGGTAGGCGCGTTCCATCGTATAGACTTTCTTCTTGCGCATCGACACGATGTCCCATTCTCCATACAGTTGCTTTGCGGGGTTGGTAATGGCTATCTCGCGCAGGGGTTGTTCAACGTCGGCAACGACGTTTTCTACATTCACGCTGCGTTTAGCCATTTTCTTGTCTTTTTTCTTGTTGGCATCCATGGTGGCTGGTGCTATCAGCATTGCCATCAAGATACCTATAACAATATATTTCCTCATGCTTTTTAAAGTCGTTTTTTTGTTTCAAACTTCAAATTTCGCACTTTTTCCTCACCCCACCAAATCCTAGGGCCGTTTTTAAGAAAGATTTTAATAATTGGCACTATTCGCTATTGGTGCTATTCGTATCTAATCAGTGAATGACTCTGAGAAAAGCTACATAATCCTTAAATTGGATTAAATTTACTTAATTCTAGTCCATTTCATCGTGTTTTCACCTATTTTTGTCATTTCAATCATGCTAGAATGAAGAAAAAACTCACGATATACCGTTGCTTAATGCTGATGCTGGTTGTTCTGGCCACGGCACCGGCTACTCGCGCCCAGATCAATACCGACCAGGTGGTGAACATCGGTCGCAATGCCCTCTATTTTGAGGATTATATTCTTGCCATTCAATACTTTAACCAGGCAATTAAGGCCAAACCATTCCTTGCCGAGCCTTATTTCTATCGCTCGGTGGCCAAGATTAGCCTGGAGGACTACAGAGGGGCAGAGCAGGACGCAGGCATGGCCATTGAGCGCAACCCCTTCATTGTCGATGCCTATCAGGTGCGTGGCGTGTCTCGCCAGAATTTGGGCAACTATGCCGGAGCTGTCGAGGATTATGACGCTGGGTTGAACCTGATGCCCGAGGACAAGAACCTGCTCATCAATCGTGCGATATGCCTGAGTGCCTTGAAGAAGTATGATGATGCCCAGCAGGCGTTTGACCGGTTACTGCGACTCGACCGCCGCAATGACCGGGCATACATTGGTCTGGCACAGATGAACCTTGCGCGCAAGGACACTGTGGCAGCTCTCGACAACCTGAACCGCGGTATTGCCTTGAGCAAGAAGAATGCGAGTGCCTATGTCATGAGAGCCGAGATCGCCACACGTTCCCATCACGATTTTGAGAGCGCGCTGGCCGATATGGATAGTGCTATCATGCTTGAACCACGATATGCCGGCTATTTCATCAACCGGGCTTTCATGAAGTATAATCTGGACGACTATTTCGGGGCAATGGCCGATTACGATTACGCCATTGGCCTGGACCCTGCAAGCCAGGAGGCACATTTCAACCGTGGCTTGCTGCGTGCCGAGGTCGGGGATAACAATAAGGCCATCAGTGACTTCAACTTTGTGCTCAAGAACAATCCCTCCAATTTCATGGCCCTCTATAACCGAGCCTTGTTGCACATGCGCACGGGGCAGTTCCGTAATGCCGTGAACGACTTTACTGCTATCCTTAAGAAGTATCCAGACTTTGAGGCTGGCTACATGGCCCGTGGCGAGGCTAAGCGCCGCATGGGGGACAACAAGGGCAGTGAGGCCGACATGGAGCGGGCAATGGCTATCTTCCGCCGCAACAAGACCCATGTCTCGACCTTCAATCCCGCCGAAATTGAAGCCACTGCTGCCATCAAGAAGGCCGAGCAACGTGCGCTTGACGGTGAGGAAGAGCCCGAGACTGCCGAGGACATCATGAACCGTTTCAACACGCTGCTCACCGTTACCGAGAGTGACCCCGTCAAGCCGGAGTATGCCAACCGCCAGCGTGGCCACATCCAGAATGATAATGTCGAGGTGGAGCCGATGCCCATGTTCACCTTGTCATTCTATGCTACCGACAACCAGCTTAACGGCAACACCTATTATATACGCGAGATAGGAGACGTCAATGAATCACGTCTGCTGTCGGGCAATCTCACCCTCGTGAGCGGCGAGCCGCAGCTGGGTGAAGAAGAAATACAACGCCATTTTGCCAACATTGACTATATCAACAGTCTCCTGTCCCATTCCAAGGCCCGCAGCATCGACTTTTTTGCACGTGGCATGGAGTACCTCATGGTCAAGAATCCTGATGCCGCGTTGACCGATGCCGATGCGGCCATCGAGATGAATCCTCAATTCATGTTGGCTCATCTGTTGCGTGCCGATGCCCGTTACATGCAGTACCGCATGGCGCAGGCCCGTGATGGTGGCATCGACACACCCGGTGATGCGCCCGACGCCAAGTCCCATTCCATGTTGCGCCAGCGCCAGGATGTCACTACGCTCGACCTGATGATGGCCGACCTGGATCAGGCCATCAAACTGTCGCCCAAGAATGTGTATGCCCACTTCAACAAGGGCAATGTGTATATGATGCAGGGCGACTTCACCAGTGCGATCAGTTGCTACAGCTATGCCATCGAGTTGAAACCCGACCTTGCCGAGGCCTACTATAACCGTGGGTTGATGTACCTGCGCATGGGCAATAAGAGTAAGGGCATTGCCGACTTGAGTCGGGCGGGTGAACTGGGTGTATTGCCCAGCTATAATATTCTCAAGCGCATGACCCGTTAATAAAAAATTTTCAGTTGCCAGTTGCCAGTAAGCCGATGCCACTGGACAACTAACAACTGAAAACTGTCAACTGAAAACGTTTTCAGTAATTATTCTTGCTCTTTATAAGGCAACATGTTCTTGACAGCCTGGTCGGGCAAGAACGTCATGGCTTCCAATTTACCATTCTGGTCATACAAGAGTAAGATACCGGCTTGGCCTTTTTCAAAGTTCAACAAGGCGGTGTAACCCTTCTTGTCGTGGAACTTGCGCAGTTCCCACGGCTCATGACTCTGGTATTTGCCCAGAATAGCTTCGGTCCTGGCCAGCGCACCATCCATCGACTCGGGAGTAACGGTTTCCTTCACTTTGTCGGCGAGAGTGTTGTACAAGTCATTGTACTGGTTGTGGGCAAACATGCTCATGATTTCCTCGCTCTTGATGGTGTTAGGGTCATCCTGTGGGGCAAGGTCGGCCTTGAAGCCAGGATGTCTTTTGGAACTTTCTTTCTCTTTCTTCAAGTCAATTTTGGGGGCCATGTTGTTTTGGGGTGCCTTGTTGCTGGGAGTGGCGGTGGCTTGATGGGATGGTGTGGCTTGGGCAAACGGAGGCTCCACAGCGGGTGCGGGAGCCATCGTGATGGGAGTCGTCAGTTCCTTGAGCATTGCTTCCACTTTGTTCAGGCTACCCTCGTTCTTGATGAGCACCTTGTAATTCTTGTCCAGCAGGTAGAAGCAGGGCAGGGTGGGCAGATCATACAACTCGTTGTATTCAATCTGGCGGCTCTGGTTCCATCCGTTGATCATCATCTTGGGATACTTGGCTTTCTTCCACAGCTTCTGGTCGTCATAGGGGTAGATGGCCAGGACGATAAGTTTCTTCTCATCAACGAGCTTATTGATCAGATCGTTGCTGGAAAGACGTTGCTTGGCCGTCTCGCACGACTCGCAGTCGGGGTTGTTAAAGTACACCAAGATGTAGTCGGCCTTCAAGTCCTTGAGGTGATGAACGTTCTTGTCACCAGGAGTGACGTAGTCAAAGTCGGTGGCTACCGAGCCGATTTGGTTCTTCTTGGCCCCTTCCAGCAGCAGGCGCTGTTTCTCTTTCTCGGCGTTGCTCAAAACAAAGTTCTCGGTTGCATGCTTGAGCACGACCATATAGAGTCCCTCGTTGTGCAAGGGGTCGGCAGCATCACTGAAGCGTTTCTCGGCAAGTTCCATCATCTGGCGATAGCCTTTGGGATCCTTGGCCAGGGTTTCCATCGTGGCGTTCATGAGAAACTCTGCTTTGACTTGTTCCAGCTTCGACATCTGTTCCAGCAAATTGTTGTATTTCTCGGGTGCAGGCACCGATTGCGCCTGGGCGGTAATCCATCCTGCGATGGTCACTAGTGCAGCTAAAATGAGCTTTTTCATTTTGTCTCTATACTTAATTTATTGGTGTTAATGCGTCTAATTTTCGGCAAATATAGCTATCTTTGCCGAATAAAGGTGAAAACGAATGAAAAAAATTGCAAAAACCAGTGCTGGCCAGTCAACGGGTCAAGGTCACTTGAACTCTGGCAAAGCGGCATCTCGTTTATCTAAAACCAATGCTGCGCGTCTGCTTGATGCTGCGGGTGTCCAGTATGAGCTCATCCCCTATGAGGTCGATGAGTCGGACCTGGGCGCACAGCACATTGCCGATCAGCTAGGAGAGAACATCGATCAGGTGTTCAAGACACTCATCCTGCAAGGCGACAAGACCGGCCATCTGGTGTGTGTGATTCCTGGGGCCGAGGAGGTTGACTTGAAGAAGGCCGCCAGGGTGTCGGGCAACAAGAAGGTGGATCTCATTCCCATGAAGGAATTGTTGCCTACCACGGGCTACATACGCGGTGGGTGCTCTCCCGTGGGCATGAAGAAGCCCTTTCCCACCTATATTGACGAGACCTGCATCTTGTATGATTACATCTATGTGAGTGCGGGAGTTCGGGGACTACAGTTCAAGGTTGATCCCCAGGCTTTGATAGCATTTGTAGGAGCCCAGACGGTGGACTTGATTGCCGAGAGGATAGAGCCATGAATACAATAGGCAAGATATTGGCGCTCACTTCCTTTGGAGAGTCGCATGGTCCCGCAGTGGGTGGCGTCCTGGATGGGGTGCCCGCGGGTGTGGCCATCGACCTGGATGAGTTGCAGCGCTTTGTGGACCGCCGCCGCACGGGGCAAACCCCTGGTAGCAGCGCCCGTGGCGAGGAGGATAGGGTAGAGGTGCTATCGGGCATCTGGCAAGGCAAGACGCTGGGTACGCCCATCGGTTTCATTGTGCGCAACAATGATGCCCGCAGCGGTGACTATGAGGAAATCGCACGATGCTATCGTCCCAACCATGCCGATTACACCTGGGAGGCGAAATACGGCCTCCGTGACCCTCGTGGAGGCGGTCGTGCTTCGGCGCGTGAAACGGTAGCGCGTGTCGTGGCTGGTGGCATTGCCATTCAGGTGTTGAATCACCTGGGAATAACAGTGGAAGCCTCAATTTGCACCAGTAGAGATGCCACATCTTGTGACATCCCAGGGGACTTGGAGCGTGTCGTTGCCGATGGCGACACCTTGGGTGGTATCATCTCGTGTGTCATCACGGGGGTGCCTGTCGGCTTGGGAGAGCCCCTGTTTGGCAAACTCCATGCTCAACTTGCGGCTGCGATGATGAGTATTCCGTCGGTACATGGCTTTGAATACGGCGACGGTTTTGATATGGCCACTAGGCGTGGCAGTGAAGTGATGGATGTGTTTGAGCGCCGTGATGATGGCTCTATCGGCACAGTGGCCAACCACTCGGGTGGCATCCAGGGTGGCATCAGCAACGGGGAGGACATCACCATGCGCATCGCTTTCAAACCCGTTCCCACGCTCATGCGTCCCATCCCAGCCATCGATCGTGATGGCAATCCCGTGACGCTGGCCCCCCGTGGGCGACATGATGCCTGGGTGTTGCCGCGGGCTGTGCCCATCGTCGAGTCGATGGCGGCACTCGTGATATTGGACAACTATTTAATCAAGAAGACCAATGTGCTTGGATAAAAAAGATACAAAACAGTTTTTCAAGGACTATTACCTGGCGGCTGGCGAGTGCAATCCACAGGGTGAAATGCCCTTGACGTTATTGATGACGCGCATCATCGAGGTGGCCACACTGCACGCCAACTCGTGGGGCGTGGGCTATGCCCGCTTGATCCAGGATAACCAGGTGTGGGTGCTTTCCCGAGTAACGATCGAGGTGACACGTTACCCTAGGGTCAATGAGAACTACCGCCTCACCACGTGGATCGAGGACTACAACCGCCATTTCTCACAACGCAACATGCGCTTGGATGATGCCGATGGCAATCCGTTGGGATATGTGCGCACCATCTGGATGGTAATAGACATGAGCACCCGTGCCAGCGTTGACATCTCTCAGCTGGGCTACATTCGCGAGAACGTGTCCGATTTGCCGTGCCCCATCCAGCCGATTAGTCACTTGCGTCCCATCCAGGAGGGTCATGCGGTGGAATACACCTTTGGCTACATGGATTGTGACTTCAACCGCCACGTCAACACGGTGCGCTACTTGTCACACTTGATGAACATGTTTGACATGGATTGCTATGACCATTACTTTATTCATCGCATGGAGATCGCTTTTATCAAGGAAACCCACTATGGAGAGACGGCCCAGTTCATCATCGACGATACCGACCCGATGGACTCCCGCCTGAGCATCACCGATGCCGATGGTACCGACCACGTGCGTGCCCGTTTCCGCTGGCAAGAACGTTGAAACAAAACTACGAATTACGCGAATTAAACGAAGGCTCCGCAGCGGAAGCCAAAATTAGTTTAATTCGAGTAATTTGTAGTTTTTGTAGTTGCCCTATTGTTATTCATTGGATTATTTGTAATTTTGTTGTGTCTTTATGCCGGAGCCTGCCCGCCCGGGCTGCACTTGGGTACGACGACCCCTGGCCGCACCGCATACGTGTCGCTAACCGTCCGCTTCAAACAAGGAATGAATCTTTCAAATAAGTATAAGTATAACTTTAAACCCAAACAACAAAACTATGATGAAGATTAAATCTTTGTTGATTGCCATGATTGCCATTTGCTTGACCATGGGCTTCACCTCGTGTAGCAATGATGAACCCGTCGATGAGCCCGTCGATGGCGAAGTGTTCACCTATAACGTGAACTCAGTACCGTTCAAAATGGTATATGTCAAGGGAGGCACCTTCTGGATGGGTGCTACCGATGAGCAGGCAG
>CAMVAP010000007.1 GCA_947165485.1 uncultured Prevotellaceae bacterium | reverse complement strand
ACCTTATTAGTTCCACGTTTGGACGAGGGTTCAAACCCCTCCAGCTCCACAAAATGCGAGTAACTATCTGATATACAGATACTTACTCGTCTGTTTTTATTGGAGCAGATAGCTCCAATAGATTTATTTTCAAGTTATTGGTTTTCAGTGATTTATGTATTTCTATCGCCGCTTTATTCCCCCGTTTATTGTCTTAAGAGTCCAATACGAATGACTAGACCCTCATACTAAGACAAAGAGGACGCGGCTATCGCAACCGCGCCCCCTAACAGCAGGTAATATTGAGAAGCTATTCTACCAAGTCATCACTATTGAACTTTTTTAGGCAATGATTTCACGCCCTTGAGATCGGCGGCGGTGGCTTCGACAATGCTGATTGCATAGCCACCTCCTGGCACGGCTGTGAGGTTCACAACGCTCTTAGAGGTTACTATGCCCTTGCGGATGACATAAGCCTGCGAGTTGGTCTTATAGTCAGCATCCATCGCGTCAGCATAGACCGTAGCAATGTACTTTTTGCCTGGCTCCAGGAAGTTGAATTTGAGATTAGATGTGTGAGGGTGTTCTCCAGTCACACATCCCACGAACCAGTTTCCACTACCTTTTTGCTTGCGGGCGGCTGTGATATACTCCATCGGTTCGGCTTCAAGATAGAGCGACTCATCCCAATCACAGGGCACATCCTTGATGAACTGGAAGGCATCCATGAAGCGCTCGTAGTTCTCGGGGAAGTCTGCTGCCATCTGCAACGGACTGTACAGGGTCACATAGAGTGCCAACTGGCCGCAGATGGTGCTGTTGCAATGGTTGCCATTGTAGGTGTTCATCTCAAAGATCCCCGGGGTGTAGTCCATCGGGCCTCCCTGCAGACGCGTAAAGGGCAAGATGGCGGTATGGCCGGGTCGAGTGCCCTCAAAGGCCTGATACTCGGTACCGCGAGCACTCTCGTTACCGACAAGGTTGGGCCAAGTGCGGCACAGTCCAGTGGGACGTACGGCCTCATGGGCATTGACCATGATGTGATAGTCGGCTGCCCGCTCGACGGCATGCTGGTAATGGTTGATTTCGAGCTGACTGTAGTGATGTTCACCACGAGGGATGATATTGCCTACATAGCCGGTCTTGACAGCATCATAGCCGTAATCCTTCATGAGCTGGTAAGCACGATCCATGTACTTCTCGTAATTCATCACCGACGACGATGTCTCGTGATGCATCATGATTTTAACACCACGTGAATGAGCATAATCGTTCAGGGCCTTGATATCAAAGTCGGGATAAGGAGTCAGGAAGTCAAAGACTTTTTCCTTCATGTTACCACTCCAGTCTTCCCAGCCGATGTTCCAGCCCTCAACGAGAACCTGGTCAAAGCCATGGTCGGCAGCAAAGTCGATATACCGGCGCACATTGGCATTGTTGGCCGAATGGCGACCTGATGGACGAGCACGGCTATAGTCGGTCTGTCCCAACTTTACCGAGGGATAGTCATTGGTATAGTGCCAATCGCCCTTGCCTGAAATCATTTCCCACCACACACCAACGTACTTGGTGGGATGGATCCAACTGGTATCCTTGATTTTGCAGGGCTCATTCAGATTAAGAATGAGACTTGAAGCGAGCACCTTGCGTGCATCATCAGTGATGAGGATTGTGCGCCAGGGAGTGTGGCAAGGCGTCTGGAGATAGCCTTTCATGCCCTTGGCATCGGGAGTAAGGTGAGAAACGAAGGTGTTGCTGTTTCCCACGAGTTCAAGGTGCATGGCAGGATAATCCACCAATGCAGCCTCATGCAGGTTCAGGTAGATGCCGTCGTCGGTCTTGAGTTGCAGCGAGGTCTGCACACCGCTGTCCGAGAAGACAGTCTGTGACAGGTTGCCGTTGATGGTGCCGCGCAACAGGCTGCTGATTTCGCTCAGGCGGGAACGTGTGTACTCATACTCCTGCGTGTCGTAGTCGCCAGCAATCCACCATGCAGTGTGGTCGCCAGTCATGGCGAACTCGGTGCGTTCTTCCTTGACAGTGAAGTAATTCAGCTTGCCCTCTTGAGGAAATTCATATCGCAGGCCGACACCATCGTCATAGACGCGGAAGCGGATATTCATCAACCGCTCTGTCTTGGGCTGAGCCAAACGCACCAGCAACTCGTTATAGTGATTGCGGATGTTTTTATATTCGCCCCAAACAGGTTGCCACGTCTCGTCGAAGGTCGAAGTCTCCTGTCCCTTGAGGACAAAGCCCTCGAGCAGGTCTTCGGCGTTGGCCAGATCAAAGCCAAGGTGTGACGGCAGGACCACGGGCCCCTGCTTATAGGTCACGGCATAAGTGGGCTGGCCACTTGCTGTGAGCGAGAAGTTCACTTGTATCTGGCCATCGGGCGAGGTGACGGTCTGTGCCTCCATGGCCATGCAGGCCATGGCGAGACACAGGGTCACAAATTGTTTTTTGAAGCAGTGTAACATATCTATTATTATCATCCTTAAAAACAAACTTATTTACTCAGTCGCACAATCTTGCAGCCATGGGCAGGAATGGATGCCGAGAGTGAACTTGCTGTGCCCTCGTCGGCATGCAGCCACAGGTCACGCACTTTCCACTCGCCACTGGCGCCCAGTTGGCTGAAGTCCACATTGACGGTAGCGTTCTGGTCGCTGCGGTTGAACAGGCCAACAATGTAGTCACCATTCTGCATAGTGCCATACCATATCACATTATTCAGACCCAACTGGTCGTTGAGAGGCATGCCTACAAAGCCATCGGCACGCAGTGCAAGCAGTTCGCTATTGGTATAGAACGACACGTTGTTGCCGATCGTGGACGGTTGGTCGGCCACTGCAACAGGACCACCAGCCATGAGCTGCAACGAGATGGCAGTCTGGCGCTCGGCATCGGTGTCATACTTGTTCAGGCGCAGGAAGTCACCGTCGAGAATGACCTGGTTGCGGCCGGTGATGTGTGCCCAGTAACTGAACCCGTCAAACTGGTTCATGCAGTTGGGCCAATTGGAATAGGACTTGCCTTTGTCATGCGATGAAGTGTGCCTCCACCCGCCATCGCCTGTATCGGCCACGATGCGCACCATGTTACCGTATTTTGCCTCGACCTCGGCATCATTAAAGAGATGGGGCATCACCAGCGAGGTGAAGACGCCATATTTCTTGGCAGCCTGGGCAATGTAAGCAAGGGCTCGGGCGTAGCTCTCACGGCCGTAACCTCGGCCCACCGTACCGATATAGCGATCCTTGCCGTCCTCATACCATGACAGGAAGTCCATGCGGATGAATTCCACGCCCAGTTCCTTGTAGTGCTTGAAGAATCCGTCGATATACTCCTGTGCACCGGGTTGCTCGCTCACTACCCACGTAAACCACATGTCTTGGGCATTAGGATTCTGAACGGCCTGTTTGCCGTTATACACAAGGTCCCCAAAAGTGTAATTTGTCCCTTGAACCTTGGTGTTCAGCGGACCGTGAATCCACAACGGGTTGTCATAGACCCCCAATTTGAGACCACGGGCTTTGCACTTGGCCACGAGATCGGCAAGTGACATTGAGCCGTAATGTGTCATGTATCCCGAGGCATCGTTGGCCAGCATGGGGATGAAACCGTCGGTGCACACCATGTCATAGCCATAAGGCTTCAGGTCGGTGGCTACCCAATTGATGATTTCGTCCCACTGGGCCTCGGTGAGGTCCATATCGCTGTTGCTAACTCCCGCATGTTCCTGTTCGATGCAGTACTCATACACGCTCCAGTACAGGGGAGCTTTCACGCCGTCGTGAATACCCTCAACGACTGGCAGATCGGGCAATTCGGCCTTAGGCGGATAACGCATTTCGATATCATCGTTACATGCGCCCAGCATGGTAAGGGCAGCCAATGCGATGGATAATAATATGCTCTTTTTCATATCTTATGTTTTTAATTAGTCATTGGTGATTTCTTCCACTTGAATCGTCCAGTGCTCCAGATCAAAGGTGATGCGGTAGTTGGCCGATTCTTCAACACGCCACTTGTCATCAGGACCGTTGGTGAAAACGAAGTTGGAGTTTTCAACTCCGGTCTTGTTGATCTTGCAGTCGGCAAACGTGGGACGGATGAATGGTACATCCCAGCTGCCAGTTGCGATGCAGGCCTTCATCTCGCCGGGGACGAGAGTGCCCTCATACTTGAAGATATACTGCGACACCTTGGTCAACTGTGTCGGGGCATCGATGCTCCAGCCGTTGGGGGTGGCATCACCGACGATATAAACGGCCTCTGCTGATATGGGTTCAGGTCCAACGGGGTCAAGTTCACCCAGGTATTCAGCCTTCAACGTGTATTTCTCCAAGTCAAAAGTCAGTCGGTACTTACCAGCCTCTTCGACCTTCCACTTGTCATCAGGATTGGCTACGAAGATGAATTCAGGACTCTCAACGCCGTCCTTGTTAATCTTGCACTCTGCAAACGTGGGACGGATGAAGGGCACACCCCAGTCACCTGAAGCGATGCAGGCCTTCATTTCACCCACATTGAGCGGGCCTTCATACTCAAAGATATATGTGGACTTCTTCTCGAGCTGGGTGGGAGCATCGATGTTCCAGCCGTTAGGTGTAGCGTCCCCCACCATATAGACCACATCGGTCACGATAGGCTCGATAACAGGAGCGTCGGGCTCACCGGTGTACTCGGTGGACATGGTCCAGTTCCTCAAGTCAAATGTCAAGCGATACTTGCCTGCATCCACGACGCGCCACTTGTCGTCGGGGTCACCAGCATGCATACCAAACTTCGCGTTAGTGATGGCCGTTCGGGAAATCTCGGTACCGTTCACGAGGGGACGGATGAAGGGAGCATCCCAACTGCCCGTCGTCAGACAAAGCTTTATTTCTCCCTTGTTTAGAGAACCCTCCCAAGTGAAAATCAAGGGGTCTGCCTCGGTAGCCGTCAGCGGCGTAGGATTGCCGATGTCCCAACCATTGGGCGTGGCATCACCCACCATGTAGAGTGTAGAGGTCTTGATGGGCAGGTCGCCCTCAATGATAATCAGGTCTTTCTCGTCCTCACAGCCTGTCAGGCCCATACCCAGCATGATGCCGGCAAGAACGAACATTATATATCTCAGTTTCATATCTTTTTATTGATTTAGATGGGTGACAAACATTATTTATTATAACCGGGATTCTGCACCAGTGCAGGATTGGCGTTGAGGATGGGACGCATGATGGGGAAAATCTTGGTGTGATCATCGGCATCAGGATTCTTGTCCCACCATGAGCCAGAAGTGAACTTGCCAAAGCGGATCAGGTCGATGCGGCGACGGCTCTCGGCGAAGAACTCACGGCCCCACTCGTCGAGCATCTCGTCCATGTCAAGAACGGCTGCACCCTCGGGGGCATAGAGCACCGTTGAAAGGTTGGCCTCGGGATAGTTGCGGCGGCGCACACTGTTGAGCAGTCGTCCGGCCTCGGCCTTTTTACCTGAGCGCAGTTTGCATTCAGCCAGCGAGTAGATAATCTCGGGCAGACGGATCTCGGTGTAGTCACTCTCCATCTGGTGGGCATCATCGTCGCTATAGAAGGGGTATTTGGCAAAGTGCCAGCCCGAGTTGTGGTCACCGTCACGCAGCGTGCTGCTAGAAGCAGAAAGCCACCGGTCAGGAGCAAGACCCTGGAACTTGCCCACGGCATCACGAATGTACAGGTCATAGGCCACCTCGGGAGCCTGGACGCGCTTGGTGGCGCCATTCTCGTCCTTGTACTCCAGATAGCCATAGATGAACATGCCCTCACGGGTGCTGTTGCCCAGGTTGCGATAGAGTTTCATGCGCTCATCGCCCTCATATTTGCGGAACTTCTCGATGGGCATACCCAGTTGATAGTTGTATTTCTCGCCATTGGGAGCAAAACTGGGCGAAGCGGCATACTTGGTGTTGTGGTCGCCACCCTTGCTCTTGGAATCGTTGAGATAGTAACGTGCACGCGCGGGAACGGTCCACCAATAAGTGTCGCCTTGATAGTGCCAGAAACTGTAACCGGGAGCGCCAGGGAAGCCGAAGATGACCTCGTCGCACTCGTCGTTGTTCCAGTCAAAGGCTGCATCCCAACGGTCGGCTACCTCATATTGGCCGTATTGACCGTCAAGGATGGCTTGAGCCACTTGCTCACACTCATTATAGCGAGCCTCGCCGATGTAAACCTCGGCATTCAGATACAAGCGCACCAGCAGTGCTGCAGCGCCGGCCTTGGTCCACTGGCCCTGAATGCCGGCATTGGAACCGAGCGAAGTCTTCTCGGCAAGCATGGGGATGCACTCCTTGAGATCACTCTCGATGAGATCAAAGATGACCTTGGGCTCAACTTGGGTTTCGGTGTTCTTGGAAATGTCGCTGTAGCTCACTGCCAGAGGCACATTGCGGAAGCCATCGAGCAGGCGCAGGTAGAACCACGCACGCAGCACCCGGCACTGGGCCTTGAGGTTGTCAAACTCGGCATCCGAGAAACCATAATTCTTCGGCGTGAGCTTTTCCAGGTCCTCAATCACATAGTTGCATTGCATGATACCCTGGAAACAGCCGTTCCATTCGCTCTGGGCATCACCGCCGTCTTCCACATTCCACTCGTGGTAGTGCAAGCGACGCCATTTGCCACCGTCATCCCACCAACCGTCGCGGGTCGGGGTAATCAACTGGTCGGCAGTCAGCTCGTTGAGCACATGACGGCTCTGGATGCTCCAGAAAGCGTGTTCAAACGGACGGAAGGTTGCCCTTACCACGTCATTCTTGGTGTTATAATAGTTCTGGGTTCC
The DNA here is from genome assembly GCA_947165485.1 of uncultured Prevotellaceae bacterium. GTDB lineage: Bacteria > Bacteroidota > Bacteroidia > Bacteroidales > Muribaculaceae > Sodaliphilus. Next base: position 73,865 of record CAMVAP010000007.1, on the reverse strand, counting down.
CACCTGGTCATACAGTGTCTCGTCCAGGTCGGTGCAGCTTGCCAGTGTGCCGAGGCACAGGGCTGCCATTATCATATATAAATGGATACGTTTCATTGTCTTCATGATTTAATAGGATTATCAGAAATCAACTTGCACACCGACGATAAGCTGTCGTGTAGAGGGGAAATAAGTGCGTGAACCCTGTCCACCGGGAGTCAAACCATTCACTTGATAGGTCGAAGGATCAACACCGCTGAACTTGGTCAGGGTGAACAGATTCTTGGCTGTCGTGAACACGCGCACGCGGTCCAGGAATCGCCAATTGTTGGGCCTGAACGTGTAGCCCAAGGTCACCATGTCGAGTTTCAGATAATCACCACGCTCGAGGAAGTAATCACAAACCACGGGGTTGGCCGACGATGAAATCTCAAAATTCTTGGCATAGGCTTTCTTCAGGCGGTTGCCGGTGAAGTTGCGGGTGCCGTAGTAGAAATCATGGATATTGAAAATATCGAAGAAGAATGCTCCACGGAAGAAGAGCGACAAGTCGAAGTTGCGATAGCGGAAGGTGTGGCTCATCGACATTGTGAATTTGGGCATACCGTTGCCCACCTGCTGGCGGTCGGCGTCGCTGGCCTGGGAGGCGCGGATGATGTCGCCGTCGCGGTCATAGACAAGCCACTCGCCCTCGGTGGAGTGACCGGCATACTTCCACATGAAGAAGTTGCCCAGGGACTCGCCCTTCTGGATGCGCTGCAGGTTATAGAAAGGATAGGGATCTTCAGTGCCGCACACATCGTAGTAGTCCTGTCCGACATACTGCGAGTTACTGAAGTCCAGGAACTTATTGCTCATTGTGGTTCCCACAAGGTTGATGTCATAACCAAAGGTCGGGGTGTCCACAGCCCTAAAGTTCAGATCGAACTCAAAACCGGTATTCTTCATCGTTCCCACGTTGACAAAGGTCTCGTCAAACAGGTAAGGAGGAACCGATACCTTGTAGTTACCGAGCAGATCCTGCTGGCGGCGGCTGAAGTAGTTGAGCGAACCGTACAGGCGGTTATTAAACAAGGAGAAGTCAAGGCCAACGTTCCAGTTCTTGCCCTTCTCCCACTTGAGGTCGGGATTCACATTCTTGGAGGGGCCCCAAACCTGGAAGTACTTGCCATTGTAGAAATAGTAGCCAAAGCCTGTCATTGTGTTGAGCGACAGATAGCTACCGAAGTCCTGGTTGCCCGTCACACCGAAGTCAGCACGCAGCTTCAGGTCGTTGATCCATGTGATGTCCTTCATGAAGTTCTCGGACGAAATGCGCCAACCGGCCGAAATGGCGGGGAAGTTACCCCACTTGTTGTCGATACCGAATTTTGACGAACCCTCATGGCGCAGCGATGCCGTCAGCATGTAGCGGTCATCGTAGTTGTAGCTCACGCGGCCAAAGAAGGCAATCAGCTTGGCATCATTCTGATAGCTGCCCATCATGACTTCACCCTCTTCCTTGGCATACTCGCCCGAGCCCAGATTGTCGGAGGTCAGGCCGTCGTTGGGGAAATCCTTGTTCTCGGCATTGAAACCGGAATACTTGGAATATTGGTAGGAATAGCCCGCCATACCCTTGATATAATGCAGGCCGAACTTGCCGGAATAGTTAGTCAACCATTCGAAAACATACTGGCTTTCCTTGCCGTAGGAACGACTGGCTTCACCCTCGCGGCCATTGTTGATGGCGATGGTGCTCGTTGAGGGACGGAACCAACTGTTGTCGTTACTGTACTGGTGGTCGGCAAACATCACCTGGGTTGACAAGTTGTGGGGAGAATCTTCGTTTTTGGCCAGCAGGGGCAATAGATTCAGTTTCACCGTGCCATCCCAGTCCAGAAGCTTGGTGATTGCATGGTCTTTCTCGATGCGCTGGCGCTCAATAGGATTAGAGCCAACGACCTGCCCTTGGAAATTATAATACAGGGAAGGATCGTCGGGATTCATCAGCGGAGTGGTCGGGTTGGCCTCGATAGCATCCTTGAACACGCTCCAGTCGGCATTGTCGCGGTAGATAATGCGCGGAGCGATGTTGGCGGTCAGGGTGAACAGGCCGTTCTTGGTCGTGTGCATGACTGCGTCACGGGCGCCATATTCCTCACGCTTTGACCTCAAGTCGATACCATGGGCATTGCGGTAGTCGGCGCTCACGCGGTAGTTGCTCTTATCATTACCGCCGCTCAACGTCAGCGTGTGCTGCATGGCTCCGCCTGTGCGACTGGTCTCATCGAGCCAATCGATGTTGCCGCCCAGGTCAACGCCAGTGTCACCCCACCCGAGACGGACGTCACGGTATTCTTGAGCGTTCATCATCTGTAATTCCTTGTTGATGAAGTCCCAGGAATACTGTCCCGAATAGGAGGTGTGGGTCTGGCCGTCTTTGCTGCCTTTCTTGGTCGTGACAACAATCACACCATTAGAACCGCGCGTACCATAAATAGCTGATGCGGCACCGTCCTTCAACACGTCAAACGATGCGATGTCATTGGGATTGATGTTGGTCAAGTTGCCTCCAGGCACACCGTCAATAACGATGAGCGGGCCCAAGCCAGCCGAACGCGATGAGACGCCACGAATCTGGATGCTTGCCTGGTTGTTGGGGTCGCCGGTACCGGTATTGGTAATCGAGACGCCAGCCACCTTGCCCTGAATCATCATTGACGGATCAAGGGAGCTGACCGTCAAAAAGTCTTTTTCGCTCACATGCGAGATGGCCGAGGTAAGTTCTTTCTTGTCCATCGTTCCGTAACCGATAACCACGACCTCATTCAGCATCTGGTCATCGTTGGACAATACAATAGTGAGATTGGTCTGTCCGTTGACTGCAATTTCCTTCGGTGTATAACCGATATAGGAAACTGAGAGAATGGCATTCGAGGGAACGGTCAGCGTGAAATTGCCATCGAAATCGGTCACAGTTCCGTTACTCGTTCCCTTTTGCTGGACAGTAGCTCCGATCAGAGTCTCTCCAGCCTCATCTGTCACAGTGCCTTGCACGGTAATGTCCTGCGCAAGCACAATCATGGGCATCAGCAGCGTCAGCAGACCGATGGCCAAGCGTTTTGATAGAAATTGCTTCATTTTGTTCATATTAATCGATATTAAACGGTTTGAAAACTATCGCAAATTTATTGTCCAATATAATATGATGTACATCTCAGTAAGGCAACGGTAAACTCATGGGATTTTTTCAACAGTTTATCTTATTGAGAATCCGAAAGTTACAAAAAGGATTAAAAATCATATAGTAAATTCTCTAAATTCAGAAAAAAGCATTATTTTTGCCGAAAATCACTTGAATCATGAATAGATTGCTATTAATATTGTCCGCCATCTTTGTTTTCTTTGGAGCGTTTGCAGCCCAGGAGGAGTTGCTCAGTCAGCTCGATGACGCCATCCTTCACAAGGGGGAAGTCATTAAAGCCAAAGAGGCAAAAATTTCGGTCCTGAAGAAAAGGCTTAGCACCACTTTAAGCAATAAGCAGGATTTACAGACGCTCGATGACCTCTATAACGAGTATCACGTCTTCAAGTTTGACTCAGCGCTGGTCTATGCCGAGCGAGGCTTGACACTGGCCCGTGTACTGCAGGACAATCATTACACATGCCTGTTCACGTGCCACAAGGCTGAGATTCTCGCCATCGGTGGCTTGTTTGCTGAAGCGGATGAATGTCTAAAAGGGCTGAACGAACAACAAATCGATGAAAAGATCCGGTTTAGGTATTACTATACCCTATTCACCGTCTATTCCTATTGGGCAGATTATTGTAACGACCAGATGTATGCTCCTCGATACCGTGAACGCTCCCATCAATATCTGAGTCAAGCATTAGCATATCTGGATGCCGGAGACCCCTTATATGACTTTTTTCAAGGCGAACGATATGTGTATGTCAACAAAAACGACAGTCTCGCACAAAGCCATTACAAGCAGGTGCTGTTGACGGCTGCGCCCGATTCAAGGCCCTATGCCATGGCAGCTTTTGCTCTGGCAGGACAATACAGAATGGCTGGCGATGAAAAAGGTTATGTCGATCATCTCATAAAGGCGGCTATGGCCGATGTGAAAGGCTGCACAATGGAAAATGTGGCACTGCAACAACTTGCCTTATCACTATTTGAAAATGGTAATCATGATCTAGCCCGTGCTCAGAATTACATCAACTCATCACTCGAAGATGCTCAATTCTACAACAACCGTTTGCGCATTCTTGAAATCTCGCGCACCATGCCCCAGATTGTCACTGCCTATGAGACTATGATTAAAGGGCAGAACAGGAACCTCCGCAATTCTGTCATCTTTATATCGCTGCTGGTTTTAGGATTGCTGCTGACAGCTTTTTACATCCATCGGCAAAACAAGCTGCTGGCTGCCCGCCGTAGTGAGTTGGCTGCGAACAACCTGCAATTGAAGGAACTTAATGGACAATTGTCGGAAAGCAACCACGAGCATCAAGCCCTGAACAGCCAGTTGCACGAACTGAATCAGCGGCTCTTGGATACTAATCGACACCGTGAGACGCTGGCGTCGGTGTGCATCAAACTGTGTGCCAAATATATCGAGAAACTCAACAATTATCAGACGCTGGTGAAACGCAAGATCAAAGCAAAGCAAGAACAGGAATTGCTCCACTCCATAACATCAAATCGTTTGTCTGAAGAGGATGCATCGACATTCCTCCACAATTTTGACAAAGCATTCCTCGAACTATATCCCACCTTTATCGAAGAATTCAATGCACTGCTACAAGAAGGTGAACGTTTTACCCCCAAGTCACCCAGCACGATGACGACCGAACTGCGAACCTTCGCATTAATCCGCCTCGGAGTGAAGAGCACTGCCGACATCGCTGGTCTGCTATTCCTTTCCAACCAGACCATCTATAACTGCCGCTCCGTCACAAAAAACAAAGCGCTGAACAAAGACACCTTTGACGAAGATGTGATGAAAATCTGCACCATCATCCAGCAATAAATAATCCTCAAAACTTGAGGCAACGCTATCGAGTTTCATCCAAAACAAAGAAAATCGAATCGTTTTGGCCAAAACTCATTGCCAATGAAAAGCCTTAATTTGCGGCGAAATAGCCGTTCATCAGTTCGTAGAGATAAGCGGGGCTTTGGACGTACAGTTCGTTTTCTTCGTCTTGCAGGGCAGGGATCAAGGGTGAGTTATACACACGCTCCATAGCCTGCTCGATGGTGCAGCCGGTGTCTTCCATGACATATTTAACCAATTCGCTCAGAGCGTAATCGGTCAAGTAGGTCGCTATTTGTTGATGTGTGGGCTGGATCATATCGTCTCTACGTTTATTTTATGAAGGAAATTAAGAGCCCTTTCTGTCCCAAAATAGTACTGCTGGTCAAGATATCTGTCTTGAAGCAACCTGGCGGCCTCTTCTGGTGAGTAGATTCCTTCTCGGTAGTTGGTCAACTGCAAAACGACACCGTCATCTGCAATCGGGCCGACCACGATATCATAGTCATGCACGGGTTGTTTGCTCTTCCTGTCGCGGTTGGCATCCACGAACAAGAACCATTCCACGCTGGCCTTTTCAGGGAAAACTCTCACCTTTAAATCAGATTGCAAGGCAGAGTCATCTAATTCGTAGGTAATCAATGTGGCAGTTCCGCCGAAGAGTCGCGCTCTCTTTAGCGCCATGCGGCACGCGGTTTCCCTATTGGGAGTCAAATAGAAGCCCTTGCCGAAATCTTTGAACCGCAAGCCCTTTGTAAGGTCTATTGCCTCAATGTCAGCGTTTGTTCCGTGGTAAAGTATCATGCCAAGGTTCCTCCATGCTTTTGACATATGATGAGCAAGTCCTCTATCGTTTCGTCCATTGACTGCAGATGTTCCACGTCATAGAACTCAATCAAGAACGCCAATCCCTTATGCTCATGCAAATAACGGAAAGCAGCTTGACGTGTCATGTCAAACCGACGGCCAAAAGCCCGAATGCAGGCTGTCAAAAATGGAATCTCGTACTTGCTCATATCCTATTGTTCTATTTCACCGATAATGCCGAGGCATCACAGCACACTTTCATGTGCAAAGTTACAGTTTATTTGCAAATAATGTGCAAGATTGGAACATTTTATCAGAATTAAATCATTATTTTGCTGTTCCATTTCTCAAGGATAATTGCAAGATAGGGTGATAAACCATTGAATAATGGCAGCCTTCAACTCGTCATGAAAAAGGGGGGAATAACCCCTATTTTGTATTCCCCCGTTTTGGGATATAACATACTAATCGTGCGATACGACAAATTAATCATTGATTTGTAATCTACTGATAACCAAATATTTTCATTAGTTTATACTATCACATAATCAGTACGTGATTAGTATGTAATATCAATCGATAAAACCTCCAGCTCCACAAAATCCAAAAAATAAGTCACTGAATTTCAGCGACTTATTTTTTGGATTTTTCAAAGTATTTGGTTCCTAATGACGCTTAGACGTTTTATCTGAATAATTAGACAGCGCTGGACCGCTCTGGCACTCTTGGAGTCTTATATTTTCCCGTGATGGTCTCTGCCAGCGATGGGGCTGCGGCGATGGGGACAATAAGACTCGTGACGTTCATATCTGATTTGCTTGATGTGGAGTCGGTGTGATTGCAGTTTCAGAATAAGACGGTCACAAAGCTCTCTGCTGGCATGTCGATGAGGAGGCGGCCTTGAGCGACCTCCAGTTGCTGTGCCTCGGAATTCTGGTGCGCGTTGGTGACATAGACGGTTGCCTTCTTGGCACCTGTGGGCAGGCCTGTGATTACGGCCTTGCACGAAGCTCCGTTGTTCACGATGTGTACCGCGCCCTTGTTCTGGGCCTTGTTATAGAATGCCGCTGCGTTGATACCCGCCTTGTCCACCGTAAGCGGGATGGCGAAGGCATCGGGCGTCATGGCCAACTGGCGCAGGTTGTGGAAACGCTGGGTGGGTCGCAGCGGGCCGTTGTCACCCAGGATGCCGTTGCCCTGCAGCAGCGAGTAATCGGCTGTGAGCTGCCACTGCAGGATGCTCAGCGGCTGGCAGATGGCACCCAGGCGCGTGTATAGGTTGATTTCATAGAGCGCAAATGTCGATTCCTTGAAGATAGACGAATAGCGGTGAGCAGCAGCGTCGCGGCAAAGATGAATAATGCAATCGTTCTTTTCATTCAGTGATGTGGTAGTTGTATCACCAGGCTTGCCAGTGAAGGTTATTTTGGTTAAAGTTTCTTTTGCAGGCAAAGGTAAAAAATGATTTTCTTTATACCCAATATCATTCCCATAACAAAATTATGGTTGGAATTGGCAATAGAATTGATAGAATGATATAGACCAAAATTAGCCATCCTTTTAATTTCCGATGCTTTTCATTTTTATATTTCTGGTCCAATTGCATATATAACTCATCATTAGGCCATATGAAGAAACAAATAATTGCAAGTGGAATCAACACGTAAAGAATACAGTACTTTATTGTATCTTTATTGCTGGCAGGAATATCAAACATCCAATATCGAACAAGCATCGAAATCACCAAAATATTTGAAAATACACTTCCAGCCAAATATGACATTGCGTATGAATTATGATGAAATCTTGTCCAAGAATCCTTGGCATGACTAAGAGCATGTGCAATTCGATAATACATATATCTGAAGAATTCCAGTATCATGTCATTAAGATGATAAAAGCTTCATCGACAAAGGTAGCGATTATTTCGCCTATACACTTCATTTTCTCTTATTTTTTCGGTGATTTGGAGAAATCGTTCTCACGCGACAATGTTCATGCAAGCACGGCATTGCGCTCACTTTGTCACGATTTTATTTGTTGATAAACATCAAGACTTGCTGTGCAATTGACCTCATTCCTTTTACCGTGGGATGATTCTGTTTCTTGTCAATATCTTTTAGCTCGATATATGGAATGTCGTAATGGTTACATATAACTTTGGTCGATTCCTTAAAATCTTTATCCAATATGTCATTGATGAGAAAGAAGATTCTGACATTGGGATACCTCTCCTTTGCCTGCTGGAGCAGGTAAGCCAGTGCAGGACGATAGGTGTAAAAGTCGGCCTGAGTGAAATTATCATATTGATAAGTGCCCAATTCTGCCCCAGCCCAGTCATCGTTGGTGGCTCCAAAGATGAAAATCACATCAGGGCTGCCCAGGCGCGGCAATCGGGTGACAAACGACCTGTAGCTGTAATCTTCATTGTTGTATCCGTGGTTACTGACCGTTGCACCGCTGTAAGAGTCAATTTTCTCGATGAGGCAGCCAGCCTGATTGATGACCTGCCACCACCAGGTCTGAGTGACATTGTCCACATCGGTTCTTGAAGTATCGGCAGGGGTATAGTACCATGTCTCGTTTCCCTCAGGTATATACCCCTGAAAAGTCGAATAAGAGTCACCCAAAACGGAAACTCGTAGCCGGTTCTGTGCACTGGCGATCAGCGGAATCATCAGAATGAGAAGCAATACTTTCTTCATAATAAAGAATGATGTTATTAACAGCACAAAGGTAGCGAATAATAATGGCAAAACATTCATTTTCTCTTATTTTTCGATTAATTAGGATGCGCCTTAACCATTAAAGCCAGCTTTATGGTCTTCGGTTTTCACAAATTTTCAGTGATTTGGATAAATCGTTCTCACTCAGCAATGCTCATGCAAGCATGGCATTGCTTTCACTTTATCACGATTATATTGCTCATGAGGCGCTGGTACTTGAACTGCGCCTGGCTCTGGGCCAGAGCCATCGACGCGGTGATTGACCTGGACACGTCGGCACTGCGAGGCGATTCAGTAGTCATCGAATTCCTCATGGAGTCTTTCAATAAATGCCTGTGAATCAAATTCATTTTCTATTTGTTGTATGACGTTTCTGAAAATTTGTTCAGTGCCAGAGTCAAGTTGATAATAATTTTCAATCATAATAGCCTCCGTGTAAAACGAACCCTTTCAGCCCCAAAGAGTTATTTGTATGCAAAGCGTGGACTGATATACCACACTCTGTAGGATGGTCGTAGGAAACCAAAAATCGAAGATGTGGAAATGCAGCCCACGCATATAGCACGGGAACCGCTGTACCACTCTTGCGATTTTTAGTAAAGTTCCTACGTTTACCTACACATGATGAGCATAACGCTTCTTATTCTCAATATGCAGTTGGCATTCTTGCGATTGCCAACTGCATAATCAAACAATTATTATTGATAAAACAACATTGTTTGCATAGTTTTTATTTCAGATTTTGTACTTTTGCAAACAAACAAAAGAAAAACTATGAAATATAACGACTTTGAGAAAGTATTCTCTATTGAGAGAATGTTCAAATATAGAATTGCTTGTGGCAGTGATACACGACGGGCGATGACATTGTATCGATATAACTTGCGCTTATCGCAAGAGATGTTCACCATCATCAGCTGCTTTGAAGTGGCCTTGCGCAACAAGATAGATACAGAGATGAAGAATCAGCACGGCAATAACTGGCTACGAGATGCTATTCTGCCAAATGGATGTTTTTACTATGACCGAAGGGTTGAAGGATCCCGCAAAATCATAGAGAAAGCATATAATGGGTTGATGCGCTCAACATGTTATACCCATAGCAAACTCCTTGCAGAGATGGAGTTTGGAGTATGGAAATTTATGTTCAACAATGTTCAATATCGCTTACTTGGTCGCCATTTGCTTGCCATTTTCCCGAACAAACCGACATCGACAGCAGCCAACCGTTATGATAACACATTTGTTTTCAACGAATTGGATGCTATCAATAAGATGCGCAACAGGATAGCACATCACGAACCCATCTGTTTCGGTCAACCTGTGTGCATTGATGTCAGCAGTGTTAAGGATTGCTACAAACGTATCATGAGGCTCTTTCAATGGATGGGAATTGATTCTGCCTCACTGCTATATGGATTAGACCACATTGATCATGTATGTGGCCAAATTTTGAGCGTGTAGCTCCCAAAAATGGGGAAAAGGGCGGATTATTCTTCTTTTTTTCTTGAAAAATTTTGTCAATCAGAAGTAAATCATTACTTTTGCAGTGTTAAGTCCCGACAGTCCCTGGGTAAAACCAAACTGCCGGGTATAGTTTTCATAGGCCTACTATTTTCTTTTATTTTTCGGTGATTTATTGCTCATGAGGCGCTGGTATTTGTCCTGCGCCTGCTTGATGCCATCCTCGCCAGTGACGGTGTTTATCGTCACTAATGGCTTGTCCAATCGCTCGATCAAGCAGTCGCAGAATCATGGCAAACCTGAAGCACAGGTGCATGCAGGGCTTCTTCTATAGACACAACTGTGTCAATAGTGAAGTTGTGAGTGCCACGCATCCACTTACTGATTTCGGCTTCACTCTTACCCAACATCATAGCTAGATCTTTTTGTCGAAGGCCACGAGCGACAAGAATTTCATGAATCCTGTCAACAATTTGGAACGAAAGAGCGACTCGCTCTCTTGTCTCGGCACTAACATGCTTGCGACGTTCGTCTATTATTCTACTCCGTTTCATCTCTACTAAAGTTTAAATCACCAATAATCTCTTTATCCACCAAAACGATTGTGCCGTTCTTAATCCGCGAAGAAATGAATCGGCTCGTGTCAATAAGTAGTTTAACGTATGGTGCAAGTTCCTCGCTTTCTTCCCAAGTGGAGGCATCTTTCAGTCCACCATTACCAAACACAAGAATCTTGTCCGAAAGTCTCAAGCAGTACAACCGTACTTTGTTACCAACATCAATCGGAATCACGCCCACACCATCACCATAACGACCTTCTGGACGGAAGTGGCGTTCTAGCGCACCTGACTCGGCTATCTTGTCAAGCCAAGCTACGATGACATCAATTTCATCGTCATATTCACATCCAATCGGGAATTTTCTCGAAGAACCTTTCCAGTTCAGTCAGTTCCTTATCCTCTAAGCGAATGCTGTAGAAATTCACATTAGGATATTCCTCAACCAAATCAATTTGATAGAACTGTTTCATTCTTAACTTTTAAGTTATCTTGCTGCAAAAATAAGACCACTACTTGAATCCTCCAAATTAATTAACTTAAAAATTAAGTTTTAGCATTTCTTTCTTGTAGATTTCGGTGATTTATTGTTGATTCTCAACTGCTTTCTCGATATCCTCGATCTGCGGCAGAGATGAAGCCACCTCGGCAAACAGTTTCTGGGTTTCATATTCAGCAATGCCCAAAGGCTGCGTGAAGCCACGCAGGGCGAAACGCGCCTTGGTGTCACTCTTGGAACGGCACAGCAACAAGCCGATTGTGGGTTTGTCTTCGGGCGATTTAACCTGCTCATCAACGGCAGAAATGTAGAAGTTCAGTTTGCTTACAAATTCGGGCTTGAACTCCACTGCTTTCAACTCAACAACCACATAGCAATGAAGTTGCAGGTGGTACATTAAGATGTCAATGTAGTAATCGCTATCGTCTACTGACAAATGATATTGACGACCAATAAACGCAAAACCTTTTCCCATCTCAAGCAAAAACTCCACAACCCTCGATGCAAGTCCTTTCTCTATATCTAATTCATTTTGCAAAGCGACAGTGCCGAGGAAACTGAAGTTATACGGGTCCTTGAAGGTATATTTGGCCAAATCGGATTGAGGCGACGGCAGGGTTAATTCAAAATTATTGATGGTACGGCCCTTAGCCTCAATATATCCGTTCGCTATCTGAGTGAGCATCGTGTCACGGCTCCAACCTTCATGAGCAGTCGCCATTATATAAAAGGCACGGTTCTCAATCTCTTTAATTTTGGGTATCAGTGAGATATGGTGATACCAGGATATTTGAGTTAGGGGAATCTGGACAAATTTGTCATCTTTTGGTAATTTTGCAAGTGCAACTTGCAAAATTGGACTTTTTTGAATTTTTGTAAGTGGGACTTGCAAAATTGGGAAATCAGGATACTCTTTAGCAAACTGTTTCATGTACCCCAAATTGCGCTCAGAATAGCCCCTATCGTCAGGAAATCGCACCGACAAATCACGGGACAACTGTCCTATCACCTGCTTGCCCCATCCCTGTTCTTCCTGCTTGCTCAAAATATCTTTGCCAATGGACCAATAAAGGGACAACATGTCAGAATTAACATGCAAGGCCGCATTCAGCTTTGCGGTCTCAATTTTAACCTCAATCGCTTTGCGCCAAGAATCATAACCCTCTGGCATGAGCATTGAAGAGCTCGGCTCAATAATATCCGTCATCACGCTATCGTTTTCATTGTTTACTGCACAAAAGTACAAACTATTTCTCTATTTGCGTTTCTCTTTCGGTGATTTATTGTTGATGAGGCGCTGGTATTTGTCCTGCGCCTGTTTTTTCATCCCACACCACCGTAGGTGTCGTTCGGCATACGGCAGTGCCGCACTGTACTCTGGCCACGATGCTGCTTGTGTTAGGCTGGGATTTGGCCAAATTAAAGATAAATAACTTCTGAGATGCGGGATTTTTCGGAATTTTATGGTAAATTTGTCCGATTATCGTGTAACCAAAATGAGAAGAGCCATACAACTGTTTATGATGACGGCATTTGTGCTGCTTGCTACTGTGGCACAGGCTGCTGTCAAGACCGAAGGCAACTTCGTGACTATCGACATCGAGAATGCTCAGGCAGGTGCCCCCCGCGTGGTGCGCCTGCAAGTGGTGAATGACAACATCGTGCGCGTGCAGGCCACCTGCGAGGCACAGCTGCCGGCCAAGCCAGCCAGCCTGATGATTGTGCCGCAGACGGCCAAGCCCAAGTTCACGGTCACTGACAATGGCGACAGCTATTGCGTCAAGGCCAAGAACGTGACAGCTACCGTCAACAAGGCCGATGGCCGCATCAAGTTTACCGACGAGGGTGGCAAGGTTCTGGCGACTGAGGCCGTGGGCGGTAAGTCGTTCAAGCCATTCAAAGTGCCTGAGCGCGAAATCGGCGTTGGCACCCTGACCGCCGAACAGAGCAAGGGCTTGACCTGGACGCTCAAGTTTGAGAACCAAGATGAGGCGCTCTATGGTCTGGGACAGCACCAGTCGGGCGAGCTCAACATGAAGGGCAAGAACGAAGACCTGTTCCAGTACAATACCAAGGTGAGCGTGCCCATGGTGCTGAGCACCAACGGCTACGGCATCCTGTGGGACAGCTATAGCTATTGCCGCTACGGCAACCCCGAGGACTACCTGCAACTCAACCGAGCCTTCAACCTCTATGACAAGCACGGCAAGAAAGGCAGCCTGACGGGCACTTATACCGACAAGCACGGCCAACGCCTGGTGCGCGGCGAGGACTCCCTCTATTTTGAGTTTGACATGCCCGCAGGATCGGAACTGGGCAAGTTGACCGAGCCCGGCGGTATCAAGAACCTGCCGAAGGGCTTTGTCCTGAACGGTGCGACGGTGGTCTATGAAGGCTTCATCGAACCCAAGGGACGCGTGAGCGAGACGCTGCGCCAGTTCATCCTCTACTATGCCGGCTACATCAAGGTGTACATTGGCGGCGAGGAAGTGGTTCCCGAGCGCTGGCGCACGGCATGGAACCCCAACGCATGGAAATTCACCGCCCAGGTGCCTACTGGCAAAAAGACGCAGTTGCGCATCGAGTGGCAACCCGACGGTGACGTGTCCTATTGCGGACTGCGCGTGTCGGCACCCCGCAGCACTGCCGAACGCGGGCAACTCACCGTGTGGAGCGAGATGAGCCGCGACATGGACTACTACTTCATCGCCGGCAAGAACTTTGACGAGATCATCTCGGGCTACCGCACCCTCACGGGCAAGGCCTCGCTGTATCCCAAGTGGGTGCTGGGTTTCTGGCAGAGCCGTGAGCGCTACAAGAGTTCGCAAGACATCGAGCAGACGCTTGCCGAGTTCCGCAATCGCCGCATTCCCATCGACAACATTGTGCAGGACTGGAATTACTGGAAACTGGAGAACTGGGGCGACCACACCTTTGAGGCCTCGCGCTACCCCAACCCGCAGGCCATGCTCGACTCGGTACACGCCATGGGCGGTCGGTTCATGATCAGCGTGTGGCCCAAGTTCTATGAGACCGTCGATAATTACAAGGCGCTTGATGCCAAAGGCTGGATTTACAAGCAGGCCATCGTTGACGACATCCACGACTGGCTGGGATTCCGCGGATCGTTCTATGATGCCTATGACGCAGGAGCCCGCAAGCTGTTCTGGAAACAGATGGACGACAACCTTTACAAGAAATACAACTATACCATCGATGCCTGGTGGATGGATGCCAGCGAGCCCAACATACGCGACTGCACCCCCATGTGGTACCGCAAAGCCCTGTCCGGCCCCACGGCCCTGGGCTCATCGACCGAATATTTCAACGCCTACTCTATCGTCAACGCCGACGCCATCTATACCGGCCAGCGTGCCACGGGCAACAACAAGCGCGTATTCCTGCTCACCCGCAGTGGCTTTGCAGGCGAGCAACGCTACTCAACAGCCACCTGGAGCGGCGACATCGGCACCCGCTGGGAAGACATGAGGGCCCAAATGACCGCAGGCCTCAACTTCTCAATGTCGGGCATCCCTTTCTGGGGTATGGACCAGGGCGGCTTCTGCGTCGAGAACCGTTATGTGGCCGCTCAGCAAGAGTTTGACCAAACGGGCCACGAGAACAGCGACCTAACCGAATGGCGCGAGCTGCAAACCCGCTGGAACCAATTCGGTTGTTTCATCCCCTTGTACCGTGCCCACGGCCAGTGGCCCCTGCGCGAGGTGTGGAGCATCGCCCCCGAGGGTCATCCCGCCTATGAGAGCATCGTCTATTACCACAAGCTGCGCTACCGCATGATGCCCTACCTCTACTCGATGGCCGGTTGGGCACACTTCAAGGACTACACACTCATGCGCGCCCTGGTGATGGACTTTGCCGACGACAAGAACGTGCTCGACATCCCCGACCAGTGGATGTTCGGTCCCGCCTTTATGGCCTGCCCCGTCGCCACCTACAAGGCCCGCAACCGCCAGGTATATTTTCCCAAGCAGTGCGACTGGTATAACCTGTACAGCGGCGAATATATCAACGGTGGCCAGAAGCTCATCGTCGATGCCCCTTATGGCCGCATGCCCGTCTATGTGCGTGAAGGCAGCATCATCCCCTTTGGTCCCGAGATACAGTGGAGCGACGAGAAACCCGCCGAGCTCATCAACCTGTATATCTACACCGGAGCCGACGGCCAGTTCCAGCTCTACGAGGACGAGGGCACCAACTACAACTATGAGAAAGGCAAATATGCCACCATCGACTTCAACTATGACGAAGCCACGCGCACACTCACCATTGGTGCCCGCAAGGGGTCGTTCAATGGAATGCTCAAGCAGCGCCGCTTCAACGTCGTTGTCATCACGCGCGACCATCCCCGCGAGCTCGACCTCGAGCATCCCGCAGGGCAGATGGTAGAGTACAACGGCAAGCAAGTGACCGTCAAATTATAATGTGTGAGTAAATAACAAAAGGCGATAACCAATAGCCCAAACAAGAGATAATGAAAAGATTCATTTCGACCATTGCCATCGCCCTGCTGCTGGCAACGACCACCGTATCGGCACAAAAAACGAAGCCGATCTACTTGGATAACAATGCGCCCATCGAACAACGCGTTGAGGATGCGCTGTCGCGCATGACACTGCATGAGAAAATCCAAGTGATTCACGCCCAGAGCAAGTTCACCAGCGCCGGTGTGCCCCGCCTCGGCATCCGTCAACTCAACATGGACGACGGTCCTCACGGTGTGCGCGAGGAGCTGGAATGGAACACCTGGTCACCTGCCAAGTGGACCAACGACAGCATCGTGGCCTTCCCGTCGCTCACCTGCCTGGCAGCGACATGGAACCGTGACTTGGCAGCACTCTACGGCAACGCCTTGAGCGAGGAGTTTGCCTTCCGCGGCAAGGACATCCTGCTGGGTCCTGGCGTGAACATGGCCCGCCTGCCGCTCAATGGCCGCGCCTTTGAATACATGGGCGAAGACCCCTATCTGGCCGGCGAGATGGCTGTGCCCTACATCAAGGCAGTCCAGGCCAACGGCGTGGCATGCTGCATCAAGCACTTCTTCCTGAACAATCAAGAGGAGGACCGCTTTACCGTCAATGTCAACGCCAGCGAGCGTGCCATCAACGAGATTTATCTGCCCGCCTTCAAGAAGGCCGTCGAGGAAGCCCACGTGTGGAGCGTCATGGGCAGCTACAACCTGTGGCAAGGCATCCACTGCTGCAACCACGACTCGCTGCTCAACGGCATCTTGAAACGCCAGTGGGGATTTGACGGAGCCGTCATCAGCGACTGGGGCGGCACGACCGACACCTGGCAAGCCGCCACTGGAGGTCTCGATATCGAGATGGGCTCCTTTACCGACGGCAAGATCAAAGAATCGGAATATACCTACGACGACTACTATATGGCCCGCCCAATGGAGACGCTCATCAAGGAAGGCAAACTCGACGTGTCCTATCTCGACGACAAGGTCCGTCGCGTGCTGCGCACCATGTTCCGCACCTGCATGAACCCCGATAAGGCCATCGGCAAGCAGTGCAGCGAGGACCACTACGAGGCCTGCCAAGCCATCGGCGAGGAAGGCATCACCCTGCTGCGCAACGAGAAGAACATCCTGCCCATTGCCCCCGAGCGTTACAAGAAGATTCTTGTCGTGGGCGAGAACGCCACCCGTAGCCTCACCCAGGGCGGAGGCTCATCGGAGCTCAAGACCCTGCGCGACATCAGCCCGCTCGAAGCCATCAAGAAACTCTATGGCGACAAGGTGGATTATGCCCAGGGTTATCTCTCGGGCCGTGCCATGTATGACCAGGTGGACGAAGTCAACCCCTCGGAGCGCGTGCGCTTGAGAGAAGAGGCCCTGCGCAAGGCCAAAGAGGCCGGCCTCATCATCTACATCGGCGGACTGAACAAGAACCACAAGGAGGACTGCGAGAACGGTGACCGCTTGGGCTATGACCTGTCATTTGAACAGAACGAGCTCATCAAGGGCCTGGCCAAAATCCAGAAGAATATGATTGTCATCACCTTTGGCGGCAACCCCTATGCGATGCCTTGGCTCAACAACATCAAGGGCCTGCTGCACTGCTGGTATCTGGGGTCGATGGGCGGCGACGCGCTGGCCGGCGTGCTTAGCGGCACGGTCAACCCCAGCGGCAAATTACCCTTCACCTTTGCCAAGGCACTGGAAGACTATCCCTACTATGAATATGGCAAGAAGGCCTATCCCGGCGAGAACAACCAGGTTTACTACAGCGAGGACATCTACATCGGCTACCGTCACTTCGACACCCGCAAGGTTGAGCCGCAGTTCCCCTTTGGCTACGGCTTGAGCTACACCACCTTCAAGTATGGCAAACCTAGGCTCTCCTCGCCCATCATCACCAACGACGCCCCCATCACGGTGAGCGTTCCCGTGACCAACACGGGCAAGGTGTCAGGCAAGGAAATTGTCCAGCTCTACATCGGTGACATGGAATGCAGCGTTGACCGCCCGCGCAAGGAACTCAAGAACTTCGTCAAACTCAACCTTGCCCCCGGCGAGACCCAGACAGCCGAATTCACCATCACGGTCGATGATCTGAAATACTATAGCGAAGCCATCCATGGCTGGACCGTTGAGCCCGGCACCTTCCGTGCCTACATGAGCACCAACTCCAGCGACGAGGGCTGCTATATTGAATTTAACTATTGATTCCACATCAAACGCCAAATGAAATTGCAACGATTGCTCTGTCTTGCGGCAAGTGTCATCATAGCCTTGCAGCTCACGGCACAACCGTCAGGCGCCTTTCTGAATCCCGTCATACCAGGTTTCAACCCCGACCCGTCGATTTGCCGTGTGGGTAACGACTACTATGTCGTCAATTCCACATTCCAGTACTTCCCCGGCGTGCCCATCTATCACAGCACCGACCTCGTGAACTGGGAGCAAATCGGCAACGTGCTTACCCGCGAATCACAGCTACCGCTCCACCAAGCCTCGTCGTGGCTGGGCATCTATGCCACCACCATCCGCTATCACGAGGGCACCTTCTACATGATCACGACCAACGTGGGCAACGGCGGCAACTTCATGGTCACGGCCACCGACCCTCGCGGCCCATGGAGCGAGCCCATCTGGCTCAAGCAACAGGGCATTGACCCGTCGCTGTACTGGGAAAACGGGCATTGCTACATGGTGAGCAACCCCGGCGACAAAATCTGGCTGTGCGAGATCGATGACAAAACGGGCGAACAGCTCACCGAGAGCGTTGCCCTGTGGTGCGGTGACGGAGGCCGTTATCCCGAGGCGCCGCACATCTACAAAAAAGACGGCTACTACTATCTGCTCATCTCGGAGGGCGGCACAGAACTGGCCCACTCGCTCACGATAGCCCGCAGCAAGAACATCGAGGGTCCCTACATCTCCAATCCCGCTAATCCCATCATGACCAATTGCAGCCAGAAGGGCCAAGCCATGCAGGTGCAGGGCACGGGACACGGTGACTTTGTGCAGGCCCCCGACGGCTCGTGGTGGGTAGCCTTTCTGGCCTACCGCAACTATGGCGGCAGTTATCACCACCTGGGGCGTGAGACCTATCTGGCTTCCGTACAATGGCCCGAGGGCGGCTGGCCCGTTGTGAACGGCGGTGAACCCATCGACACGCTGATGCAGGCCAACTTGGGCGGCGCGCCCGTGCGCAAGCTGCGCACCGTCACCCACGATGACCTCATGGCCTGGCCCGAGCGCCCCATGTGGATGCACATGCAGAGCCCCATCGAGGCCAACTATGAACGCACTGATGGCCGCCTGCGCCTGCACGCCGGGCAACCCGTTGCCAAGACCGACCATCCCACCTTCATCGGCATGCGCCAGACAAGCGAACGCATCGTAGTGCAGGTGGATGTTGAGCCGAGCAATAGCATCCCAGGCGACGAGGCCGGACTGATCGTTTATCAGATTCACGACGGATGGCATTCGCTGTCATGCAGCCGCCAGAACAATGAACTGATTGTGAAGCTGGAATGCCGCCTCAAGACCATGTGTGAGATCAAGACGTATAAGGCCGATGCAGCGAGCGCACGGCTGCGGATTACCAGCGACGGCCTCACCTACCGATATGAATGCTCGACCGATGGCGGCTCGACTTGGTACGAGCTGGGCACTCAAAGTTGCACCCTGTTGAGTACCGAGATGGCCGGAGGATTCACGGGCGTAGTCCTGGCCTTGTACGCACAAGGTTCCAGAGGATTCTATGCCGACTTCACTGACTATGGCTATCAAGAGTATTAACCAGATTATTGAATAGAAAGGACTAGAAAATGAAATCTGATTCAATAGTTCTGCACGAAATCATGCCGCTGGGCGACAGAGACTTCATGTATGTCGCCGACCGCTATAAGAGCGAGTTCAACTATCCCATCCACTGTCATGACATGATGAACATTGTGGAGCTGAACTTTGTGGAAAATGCGGCAGGCTGCCTGCGCGTGGTGGGCGACAGCAACGAGGTGATAGGCCCCTATGACCTCGTGCTCATCACCAGTCCCGAGTTGGAACACGCCTGGGAGCAGAACGGACGCCCTGCAACCGACATTCACGAAATCACGATTCAGTTCCGCCTTGATTTTGACCACAAGAGCAGTGCATTCCTGACCAACCCGTTTGACCCCATCTACAAGATGCTGGTGCGGGCACGCAAGGGTCTGGCCTTCCCCATGTCATCCATCATGCGGGTGTATCGCCAACTCACCAATCTGTCGAGCATTAAAGAGGGCTTTGTGGCCGTGCTGGAACTGCTCGACATCCTGTATGAACTGTCCAAGGGCGAAGCCACCGAACTCTCGTCGTCGGCCTTTGCCCAGGTACCGGTGACCAGCGACTCGCGCCGTGTGCTCAAGGTGAAAAACTACATCGATGCGCACTACATGGAGCCGCTTCGCCTCACGCAGTTGTGCGACATGGCCGGCATGACGCCGAGTGCATTCTCGCGATTCTTCAAACTGCGCACAGGCAAGACGCTCAACGAGTACATCATCGACGTGCGCTTGGGCTATGCGACCCGGATGCTTGTCGATACCACGAGCACCATTGCCGAGATCAGTTACAGCTGTGGTTTCAATACATTGAGCAACTTCAACCGCCAGTTCAAGAAAGGCAAGGGCTGCAGTCCGTCGGAGTTCCGCAAGAAATACCGCAAGACCAAAATCATCATCTAGTATATATAACAAGAAATCAAATAATCAACACAATGAAGAGAAACTTAAGTTTACTATTGCTTCTTGCACTGTGGTGCACAGCACAAGCTGCCATCCAACTGCCAGAAATCATCGGCAACGACATGGTGCTGCAACAACGCACCCAAGCCCGCTTGTGGGGCAAGGCCAATGCTAATGCCACTGTGAGCGCCGATGCCGACTGGCTGGGCCAGCCGGTGACAACCCAAGCCGACAAGAACGGCAACTGGTCACTGATGCTGCCCACACCCGCTGCAGCCAAGCAAGAGCACCGCATCGCGCTCAGCGAGAACGGCATACAACAAACGGTGCTGGAGCGGGTGCTCATCGGCGAGGTGTGGTTGGCCTCGGGACAATCCAACATGGAGATGCCCCTGAACGGATTTTGGAACTGTCCTGTCGAGAATTCCAACGAGGTCATCGCCACCGCACGTGAGAACCGCTGGCTGCGCGTCGCGCAAATCAAGCAAAACGGACAGACCAAGCCCGTCGAGGAGGTGCCCGGCACATGGCTCGTGCCCACGCCCGACACCGCGCCATGGATGAGCGCAACAGGCTTCTTCTTCGGCCAGATGCTGCAACGCGTGCTCGACATCCCCGTGGGCGTGATTGCCTGTGCCTGGGGCGGTTCAAAGGTCGAAGGCTGGATTCCCCAGGAAATCGTCAAGACCTATGACGACATCGATATCGCCAAGGAGCAAAAAGAAGGCTGGGACGGCAACTGGTGGAACTACTACACCCCCGTCATCATGTATAACGGCATGTTGCACCCCTTGCGCCATTACACCATCCGCGGCTTTATCTGGTATCAGGGTGAATCCAATGTAGGCAAAGAAGGGACCTATGCCCAGCGCTTGAAAGACATGGTTGACACGTGGCGCAAGGACTTTGGCGGCACAGCCCAGCAACTGCCGTTCTATCTGGTGGAAATCGCACCTTATGGCGGCTATGGCGAGTGGCTGAGTTCAGCGCTGCTGCGTGAAGCCCAGCACCATGCCGCACAACTTATCGAGAACTGCGGCATCGTCTCGACCAACGACCTGGTCAAGCCCTACGAGATCAACCAGATACATCCTGCACAGAAGCGAGAGGTGGGCAACCGCCTGGCCTATATGGCCCTGAACCGCACCTATGGCTACAAGAACATCGCTTGCGAGTCACCCGAGTATGACCACATGCAAATCGAAGGCAACCAAGTCGAGGTATTCTTCAAGCATGCCGACGATGGGCTCTCGCCCTGGCAGGACATCGAGGGATTTGAGATAGCAGGGGCCGACGGCGTGTTCAAGACCGCCCAGGCCACGCTCAACGAGAGCCACAAGTCAATCATGGTATCGTCGAGCGAGGTGCCCGAACCAGTGGCAGTGCGCTACTGCTTCAAGTCATTCCAAATTGGGAACCTCAAGAACATGCGCGGTCTGCCCGTTGTTCCTTTCCGTACCGACAAATAGTTTCTAGTCCCTAGTTTCTAGTTGGCATCCGCGTCCGAAAACCTAACGCATAAAAACTAAAAACTAACAACTAACAACTAAAACAACTATATATCATTATGAACATCAAATTTTTATCATTCATCCTGATGGCCGCATTGACCCTCGGTTTCACGGCCTGCAGCGGCAACGACGAACCCGACAAACCCAAGCTGACAGCTCCTGCCGTGGTCAGCACATCGCCCGAGAAAGGCTCAACGACAGTAGAACCAGGTGCCATCGGCGTGACCATCACCTACGACAAGACGATCACCATGACGGCCAGCGACATCAGCAAGATTGAGGCTACTGGAGCCACCATCAGCAACGTGCGCACCATGAGCGCCTCCCTGATGTTCACCGCCACCTGTGCCGAAGAAGGCCAGGCCGTGACCATCACCATCCCCGCCGGAGTCATCAAGAACACCGACGGCGTGGCAGCACCAGCCTATACACTGAACTTTACCACCAAGAAGACCGAGTTGCCCAACCCCAATGCCCCCGACGGCCACGAGTCGGCTGCTCAGGCTGTTATCAACATGGCCCCCGGCTGGAACTTGGGCAATACGCTCGACAGCTACGGTGACTGGATTGGTAACCATCAGGAGCCCTACAAATATGAGACCGCATGGGGTCAGCCCATCACCGATGCCCACCTGATGCAGGCTTTCAAGGAGAAAGGTTTCAAGGGCATCCGCGTTCCCGTGACCTGGTTCCAGCACATGGATGAGCAGGGCAACGTTGACGAGGCATGGATGAACCGCGTGCAGGAGGTTGTGGACTATGTCATCAACCAGGGCATGTATTGCATCCTCAATGTGCACCACGACACCGGTGCCCACAATGCGGCATGGGTTGTCGCCAGCCCGACGCTACAACTCGACCGCTATGCCAAGCTGTGGACACAGATTGCCACCCGTTTCAAGAACTACGACCATCACCTGCTGTTTGAAGGCTATAACGAGATGCTCAACACTGCCCAGCAGTGGAACCAGCCAAGCAATCTGTCCGATCTCGAGTACGTGAACCAGCATGCCGCTAAGTTTGTCGAGACAGTGCGTGCCACTGGTGGCAACAACACCTACAGGAACCTGATTGTTTCGACCTATGCTGCCGCCCATGGTACCGCCGTGTTGAACGGTCTCACCATCCCCACCGACCCATGCGGCAACCAGAGCCACATCGCCGTCGAGGTTCACTCCTATGACCCCTGGGATTGGTTGCACGTTTACAACATGACCTGGACCAGCGAATGCCGCGAGTACCTCAAGAGCATGTTCAAGGATTTGGAAACCTACTTCATCTCCAAGGGATATCCCGTCATCATCGGCGAGTATGGCACCAACGGCGCCGGCGAAATTACCATCAACCAGAACAGCACCCCTGCACAAAAGGCCGAGGCTGGCAAGCAATCTGGCGACATGAGCCGCCTGTGCAAGAAGTACGGTGCCGCCTCGTTCCACTGGATGCTGCTCGTTGACGGAGCCGACCGCAGCGAGGCCACCTTCAAGTGGACGATGGAACAAGTTGCCGACTCGATTGTCAACGTGTATAAATAAACTCTTGCCTAACAGCAGTTACAAAAAAACAGGGAGGGTGCCCGATGGTATCCTCCCTGCTCCTGTTTTCCGCACTAGTATTTTGATATAAGAGATTGCGACTGATCTTCACGGAATTAGCGCATCGGATTTTGCAAAATGGCGTGTCCCGTGCTGTTTTTATCTGGCAGAAAAGGTCGAAAGACCTTGACAAGGCCGTGGGCCTTGAATTATGGCAACCCCATGGCGCACAGGCCGATAGGTCTGTGTGGCATGGGGAAAGGGAAGCTAGAGAGAACGGGCCTCGTAGAGGGCCACACACCACAGGCTTAGGAAATGTCGCAGTTAGTGGCCCCCTTCAGGGCCCATCGTGAGTAGCATTCGAGCCACCACGCCACGAGGACCTACAGCCCTCGCGCCGTGGTGTTACCTCAAGTCAAGGCCGCTGGCCTTGTGCAGGCCTTCGACCTGCTTCTCTAGAGCAACACAACGGCGTGCCCCAATGCGGAAAACAGGGGAAAAAGGCTGAATCCCGCCATCCGAGGTTCAGCCTTTTTCGTTTCCTTTGTTTTAAATAATTACTTGAGGTCGGGCAGTTGGTCACGGGTAATGACATAGGCATTGCTCATGGCGTTTTTCCACCAAGTATCGCTGCAGAAGTTGCTGCCATACCACACCATGAACGAACCCCACTTGGCTCCAGCACCCCAGATGTCGGAAATGTTGGCAAAGCTATTGCTACCGTCAACGCCACACTCGCCCAAGATCACCATCTTGCCGCTATAGGTAGCCTGAATTTCATCAAACTCCTGCTTGTTCTGCGCGGCGTTGTAGGCGTACAGGTCGCGGGCAATGATATCCACATATTCGTTGCCGGGATACCAATCGGTGTCCTGGTTGTAGGTGGAGCTGTTGCCGTTGTAATTCTGAGTGGTCCATACCCAGATGAGGTTTTTCACGCCCTTCTGCTTGAAGTAGTCAAACATGGCAACCCACAACTTCTTGTAGGTATCGGCGCCGTCATATCCCCACCAGAACCAGGCCTTGGTCCAAGAGGCCTGTTGCTTGGCACAGGCATTGCCTGCGCCCTCGTGGAAGGGACGCCACATGGCAGCGATGCCTGCATCCTGCAACTTGAGCAAGACGCTGACCACCTTGTCCATCTGGCCATAGAACCACTGGTTTTCCCAAGTGCCGCTAGTCAAGGCATTGGAAGCCTTGAAAGTGGTCTGACTGGGCGTGCAGGTTACGCCTGAGCCATCGCTACCGGGCACGGTGCTCTCGGTGAGCGGCACGTTGAAGTGCCACATGAGCTGGACGATACCACCAGCGTCGGACCACTCCTTGACAGGCGTTATGTCGTTGTAGTTGATCCAGTTGTTCTCGGGAACATAGATTTGGATGAAGTCATAGCAGTTCATGGCCGGATATTTACCGGTCACACCCTTCACATAGTCGGCCAAACGATGATTCCAGTTCACCTCGGCCATGACGCTTGAGATGGTCTTGCTGCCATACTGAGACCACAGGTAAGCCAGCAGTTTCTTGGCAGGTTCGGTAGTAGCAAACACTGGTTCCTGGTCCTGGGCAGGAGGAATCACGGTAGCCTGCTTGGTCTTGAAGTTCAAGGTAAACTCTGGAACCGATGCCGAAGCGTCGGTAGTCGAAACGATAGCGCCCTTGGCCACCTTGACAGTGTAGTTAGTGCCAGCAACGAGCGATAACGGGATATCTACCGCCATCGTTGTCTGAGAATTGCTCTTGGCAGCAACAGCGGTGCCGTTGAGCGTGATACCCGTCGAGGAAACGACCTTGACCGTCGTGTTATAGGTCAGCGTGAGCACAGTGGTGGTTTCAGGATCCACCTCGGCACCCTCGGCAATGGTCTGCCCGCGCAAGACCACGGTCACGCTGGGCGTGGGGTCATCCGGGTCTTCACTACTACACGAGGAGAAAGTGAATACCGCAGGCAATAGCATGAGGACGAGTAACGCAAGATTAACGAGATGATTTCTTTTCATTGTCTTTACCTTGTAATGTTGTGCAAAATTGTTTTACTCGGGCAGTGATCGATGCGATGTAGCGGGCACGGCATTGCTCGGGCACCGTCTGCGCCATCTGCCGCAAGCGGTCCTGGTAGGATATCCACGCCCGGCGGGCATGGCCTATCGCCGACTGGCGCTTTAGGCCGCTCTGACCGATGAGTTTGAAATAAGCACTGTCGATGGGAGCCATGTCAGGCCACTCGCCAATCTCGGTGACATCTTCAGAGCCATATAGTGCATCATTCAAGATAGCGTCGACACTCATGACTTGTGTCTTGGTGCCCACACGGGCTTCAGCCTCCATTTTCTGCCATTCGTCATAGGCCTTCTTGGCCTTCTTGGCGGCATGGTAGAACTCGGGATAATGACGCAACACATCATCAACGCGTGCCGAGCACAGCGTGTCGCCGGGCTCCACAGCGATGGTGTCGATGCCATAACCCTCGATATTGGCAATGAGGTCTTCCTCCTGATGAGTGTTATCCTTTTCCTCCTTGTAATAATGACATGAAGTCAGCATCAAGGCTAACGACACGACGGCAGACAAGGGGAGGGCTCGCCAACAGTTAAATTGAGATTTCATCATTAGTGTGTTAATAAAAATTATTCCCGCCGCCATCAGACGGAGCGGCGGGAATAATGTAGAGGTTGTGTATCAACAGGATTACATGGGAGCTACGGTCACCTTGGTCAAGATGAAGTTCTGACCCTGGACGATGAACGTGCCGCCCCACCATTGCTGGGTGTAGGCTGCATCGAGCATAGCCTGAGTGAGCGTCATCTTGATGCAGTTGCCGTTGCCAGCAAAGTCATAGGCTGCAAACTCGCCCTCGGCAGTCTCGGCAACAGCCAGATAGGTGGGACCCCAGTGGCCCTCAACAATCTTGGCCTGCCAGCCAGCGCTCACCTCGCCATAGAAGCGAACCACACTGCCTTCCTGGGGACTGTAAGCAGCCAGCTCGGGCGACGTGTCGGATCCGATGGTGATGTTGTTGCCCCAGCCGCTGGTGTCCTCACGGCCTTCCCAGATAACCTGTTCAGCGCCGGCACCGATGAACTTCACGTACTGCAACTTGATGCCGTCACCCCAGATGACCATACCCTGGCCACCGTCGCCAAACATCTTAGCAGCTTCCTCGGCAGTGAGGTCAAACACGAGGTCGGTAACACCGGCAGCGGGCCTGATGTTGCCATCGTCACCATACATGCTAGCCAAGCCACTGAGCGGAGTGCTCCAGTCACCCATGCGGAAGTTGAAGACGGGACTGCTGTTGGTAGCTACAAAGTGAACGGTCATCTGACCAGGGCCGGTGATGGCCTCCTGGAACTTGGTCCACAGGTCGCCGCTCCAGTTGAATACGCCCCAGCTGTTCCAGCCACTCAATTCCTGATTACCCTGCCAGATAACGCCGGCGAGTTTACGGATCTCGAGGGGATAGGTAGCCGTGATGTTGGAGTTCTGCTTAACCACTACATCACCATCAACCAGATAGTCGGGAACGGTAAAGGTCAGTTTGTTGTCGGCGATGGAGTACTCATTGGCATTCAAGGGAGCAGTGCCACCAGGCAAGGTAACCTCGATGATGCGGTCGAAGTTCTCACCATACAGGGTGACAACGTCGCCGGCAACCAGGTCCTTGTTCTGTGATGCGCCGGTGATGGCAACAGTGGGAACCTTGAACTCATCGGTCTGCAGTGCATTGCCCGAGTAGAGCAGCAGCGAGATAGCACCCGACTTACACTCGGCAGGAACAGTGGCGATAATCGTCCTGTTGTCTTCCGAGACAGTAAATTCGGCGGCTACACCACCAGCGAACAGCACTTGCTCTACCGTGTGCAGGTTGGTACCGTGGATAGCAATCTGCTCGCCAAAGTCGGCTGCGGCAGGCTCAAGGCTCAGATAGCTGGCCGAAACGATCTCGAGCGGAGTCTCGAAGGTGTACTCCCAATCAGCACCGTCATTCATGGTGATGGTACCGGACTCGGCTGCCAGAGGCACGCGAACGCGGATCTCGCGACGCGAAACATATTCAAAGTCCTCGGCGATCACTGATGCGCTCCTGGTGAAGATCACCTCAGCAATGTTGTAAACATAGTCACCCGTGATTGAGATGATGTCGCCAGCATTCAGTCCCTTGACGGGAGTCACATTGGTCACCTCGATGGGCTCTTTAAACACGAGCGTACCAATCGAAACGATCGTATCGTTACCGGCCACCAACCTGATTTGGCCAGGAACGGTCTCGTCGGGCACGTTGCAATAGATGTTCTCATTGTCGCAGCGGTTGAAAGCCGAGCGCTCAACGATGGCATTACCCGGGAAGATGACTTTGTCCACCTTCTGCATGTTGGTACCCGTGAGGCGGATTTCAGTATTGCGCAGGATGGGCGACGGTCCATAGGCCAGCAGGTTCACACCCGACTTGCTATAGGGGTCGGTGATCAGGTCCTCATCATTACAGCTTGTGAGCGAAACCCCAACGAGTGCTACCACAAACAGGATGAAAATATTTCTGAACTTTTTCATATTCTTCTTACATTATAATTAATTAGGAACCACACGGATGTTGTCAATCTTGATGATGGGGGTGCACTCTACACCTTCAACACCACAGCTTGAGACGAAGATCCACAAGCTGGTGAAGCTCTCGGCAGAAAGCGATCCGCTAGATACCGAGCCGTCCCAACCATAAACGAAGTTGGCTGCGATGGGCAGAGTAACGGTTACCCACTCGCCACCGGTGTCGTAGCTGCCCGTCGGGCTGGTTGACCAGGGACGGTACAGGGCACGAGGATTGGCATTGTTGGTCATGTAGGTGTTGTTAGCACCAGCCACGGTCTTGCCGTAGATGTCGACACCTGCATTGCCGAAGGTCACCTTGTCAACGCCAGCAAAGCAAATCTGCATAGCAGCGTTTTTCCAGGGATACTCGCTGGGAATGCACATCTCAAACTTGAGAGCCATGTTGCTCCAGTCGCTGAAGTCGGCCAGATCGGTCAGACGAACACCCATCTCACCATCCTGATAGTTCTCGGGTGAGTTCCAGCTGCCGGGCCAGTAAACAAACGAGAAGTGCTGCTCGTCCCAGGTCTTGTGGTTCAGTACCGAGCTGCCGTCACCCAGCTGGATGAACTTGCCGCTCAATGCGGTATCGTCGATCGTGCTGCTGTGACCGTTCCAGCCGTGGTTGTCCAGGGCGTTGGTGTCAAAGTCGAACAGCATGCCGCGCGAATCCTTGTAATAGAAGCTCGTCTTGGTAGTTCCGTAAACCGAAGTCACATAGATGGGACCCTCGACAGCACCGGCGGGAACCGTGAAGGTTACCTGGGTGTAATCGGAGGAGATGTTGGTGATTTCGGCAGGAATCATAGAACCGTCGGCACCAGTGAAGTTGATGGCCAGCGGAGTGCCGGGATCGTCGATGAAGTAGTTACCAGTCAGCGTCTGGGTTGAGCCTACAGGAGCATACTCATTGCCCATGCTGATGATTTGCGGAGCTGAGATAACAACGTGGAAGTCATAGGTCACAGTATCCTTGTCCTTGGTAATCATGTAAATCTTGTCGGTAACTGTTTCGGGTACCGAGCGGGGGATCTGCACGATGAGGGTGTTGTCGGTGATATAGCTCGAATTGAGAATACCCTTCTTGTCGTTAAAGTAGATCTCATAGACACTACGCAGGTTCTTACCCACCAGGCAAATGATGCTTTGAGGAGAGGCCTCGGTCACCAATTCACCAATGGTGTAGTGCATGTCGGGGTCATCGTTAGAGCCTTGAATCTCGGTGCTCAGACAGCGCACATAGCTTACCGAAGGTAATCCGCTTGCCACCTCATACTTGTCAGGCTCGTCGGCACATGAGAACAAACCCAATGCCATAACGGCAAGTGCCATGACGATGAAATTATATCTGAATTTTTTCATTTTCTTTAATCTTTAATAGAATAGGTGTCAAACTAAAGTATCAATAACTGTAAGTTGCTCTCACGTCAACATGGACACCGTCAACATTGCTGCCCAGGTTGGGGTTGAACACAACGTCTTCCTGCGGGAAGGGCATGAAGAAGTAACGCTTGCTGCCGTCGGGGCTGGTCTTCATCATAGCCTCGGGATTGGGAGCAGACTGGGCATCGTTATAGCCAGCCGACTCGGTGATCGACCAGATACCGGTCTCGGCATAGGTCTTGTAGATGTCGCTCAGGCCATAGAACGTGCTGCGCTTTTGAGCCCTGAGTTCGGCAACGCAGAAGTCGGGATCGAAGTAAGACACGCGCACGTAGTCAAACCAACGGTCACCCTCGAAGGCGAGTTCCAAGCGACGCTCTTTCCAGATGTCGTCAAAGGTGATGACACTGGGACGCTGAGCGTTCCTGACTGCGCGGTGGTGCACTGCATAGAATGCGTCGATGGCGCTACCGTCGGTAGTCGATTTGGCAGTACCCATCTTGGCCTCGGCATAAATCAGATATATGTCGGCAAGACGCAGCAGGTGGGTCGATAGCGAGCTGGCCATGCGGGCATCAGAATGTCCGAACTCAGCAACGTGGTCGGCAGTGTTGCCATACAGGTGCTTCACACAGTTGGCTCCGGTACCCGAGTTGAGCTGGCCACCAGCCGACTTGTTATACTTGGTGTCGAACATAAACTTCAGATAATCGAAGCCCATCTCATGGGTAGTGCTGTCGATTTCATGATCACGCCAGAAGTAGGAATAGGTGTAACCGGGCAGCATCATGGTAGCCTTCAGACGGCTGTCAACGTTGTTGAGCCACATGTCGGGGCTGTTCTCCAGCAGCTTGATGCCAAAGGCTTCCTGCAGGTCAACCGAAGGAGAGGTCCAGTCGCCCCAAGTGGCACTGTAGCCCTCGAAGCCGGTCAGACCCAGGTCACTCTCGAGTGAGTTCTGAGCGGTCCAAACGTTGCCGTCGGCAGTCCAACGCCAAGCGATAAGGCTCTCGGCACAATTGTTGTTGTGACCGCGGAAGATGTCCTCATAGTTCTCCATGAGCGTGCGGCCACTGTTGTCAATCACTTCCTTGGCATACTGGGCAGCCATGGCCATGTCGTCACCATTGATGGTGCCGCTGATACCAGCCTTCATCCAGTAAACCTTGGCCAGCAGACCGGTTGCTGAATAATAGTCAACACGACCGTTGGTGGGCGTCTTGATACCAGCAAGGAGTTCACGGGCTTTCTCAAGCGTCATGATGATGTACTCATAGACGTCAGAACGCCAAACCTTCTCCTTAGTATTATAGGCACCTTCGAGTTCCTCGGTGTTGTTGTGCACGATGGGCACCTCACCAAATGAGCGAACCAGATAGAAATAGGCCATTGCCTTCCAGACGAGGCATTCACCCATCGTCTGATCCTTAACAGCCTGTGAAGGACCGTTGCTGTTGTTAATGTAGTTATAGACGGTGCTTGAGTGACCAATAACAGCCCACAGCGAGTAAGCCATGTTCACCAAGTCCTGGTCGGTACCGTTCAGGGTGAACTCACAGTAAGGCGAATTGCTCATGTAGAGGTTGCCCGAAAGTCCCTCACCCACTTTAAAGAAACCACGCTGGTAGTCATACCAGGGAGAATTGTACAGGTAGTTGACGCCTGCAATGCACTGCTCGTCGGTCTTGTAGTAGTTCCCTGCGTTGTAGCTGTCCTCATTGGGTCGATCGAGGAAGTCCTCGCATGAAGTCATGGTCAGCGCAACGAATGCCAGAGCAATGATATATTTAATCTTGAATAGTTTCATATCTTTAAATAGTTAGAATATTTAAACCGTTAACCATGAATGTCAGAAAGTAACATTAACACCAAAGCTATAGGTCGTGGGCGACGGATAGCGTCCGTTGTCAAGACCCATCACATGGTTAGATGCCGTGCTAGCACCGATTTCGGGATCGTAGCCGTCATAACCAGTTATCGTGAGCAGGTTCTGGATGTTCACCTGCAGACGCAGTGTCTCAAGACCGAGCTTGCCTACGAGGCGCTTGGGGAACGTGTAACCCAGCGTGATGTTCTTGAGACGGATGTAGCTTCCGTCCTCGATGTAACGGTCGCTGATGCGATCATTGTCGTTGGGGTCCATAATCGAGGCGCGAGGCAGCTTGCCTTGCTTGTCGATGCGCACGTTGGTGATGTCATCATACCAGTTCCAAACGAGCTGGCCATCGCCACGGTCAACGCCTGCCGAGTAATCCTTATTAGGATCGATGGGAGCCAGCGTGGTGCAGTCGAGCACGTCAACAAGCTGGTTGGTCCAAGTCGAGTTCATGTGGGTGAGTTTCATCTTCATGTAGTTGAACACCTTGTTGCCATAAGAGCCGTTGATAAAGATGCTCAGGTCGAAGTTCTTGTAACGGAAGGTATTGGTCCAACCGAAGGTGAACTTGGGCAGCGGCGAACCGATGTTGGTGCGGTCGTTCTCGTCGATGACACCGTCACCGTTCATGTCCTTATACTTCACATCGCCGACCCACACGGTGGTATTCTTTGAGAACACGCCGTTAGCGGGATACTTCTCGGCCTTGGGCGAGGTCTGGATATCCTCGAGCGAGGTGTAAACACCGTCGGTCTTATAGCCGTAGAAGTTGAACAGGCTCTCGCCCACGTTGCTCACGCTGACCACGTCGGTCCACTGACCGTAGCCCACGATCTGGGCATTATCGGTACCGTCAAGAGCGATCAGTTTGTTCTTGTTGAACGAAATCTGTGCCTCTGAATCCCATTCAAACGCGCCAACGATGGGGTGAGTGCTCAAGGTGATCTCGAGACCAGTGTTGCGGATGTGGCCATAGTTGCCCATGGGTGCCGTCAAGGCCGAAGACGCGTTACCCGAAGTGCCCATGTAAGAGGGCAACTGCAGGTTCATCAGCATGTCCTTCGACTCCTTGCGATACCAGTCAACAACGAGGCTGATGCGGTCGTACAGGAAGCCCAGGTCGAGACCGACATTGAACTGCTCCTGCTTCTCCCACTTCACACTCTCGTTGGGGAGGTTCTGAGGCTTGTAGGCCGTGCCCAGCGAAGACTTGATCATAGCGATAGTGGTACCCCACAGGTAACCACCGATGTTGGAGTTACCAGTCTGACCCCAACCCAGACGCAGCTTACCGTTGGTGAGCCAATTCACGTTCTCCATGAACTTCTCGTTGGTAAATCGCCACGAACCGGCGAGCGAGTGGAAACCTGCCCAGCGGTTAGAGGGGCCGAAGTTGGAGCTACCGTCATAGCGGTAGGTGTAGGTTGCATTGTAACGGTTATCGTAGCTGTAGGTCCAACGGGTGAAGAACGAAGCCATCGACGAGCTGCCAAAGCCGTAGTTGATTTGGGGCGAGCCCTGACCCAGCTTGGGATTGTGAACCTCGTCAGAGGGCAGCAGGGTGTTGGCTACACTCGAGTAGTCATATTTCGACTCCCAGCACTCTTGACCGAGCATGGCGGTCAGGTTGTGACGGTCGGCAAAGACCTTGCTATAGGTCAAATAGTTCTTCAACTGCCAGAAGGTGCTTGAGTTCTTCTGAACCGAACTGCTGTTGGTGGTACGGCTCCAGGTACCCAGGTTAACGGTGGGTTCCCACTGTTCACCCTTAGACGACGAGATGTCGTAACCAAGCTCGGCGTGCCAAACGATGTCTTTCAAGAAATTGGGATTAACCTCAAAGAAGATGTTACCGGTCAATTTCTTACGGTTGAGCAGGATCTTGTCCAGCATAGCCAGCGCAACAGGGTTGGGGTTGGTGTAGCCTTCCTGGGAGATGCTGCTGTAGCTGCCGTCAACATTATAGATAGGAATTGAGGGGATGGTGGTCAACGAGTAGTTGATGATACCCTCGTCACTGTCGGCGAGCTTCAGGTTATCGTTGGTATTAGAGAACGTGGCGTTCAAACCCAACTTCAACCAGCTGTTGAGTTGAGAGTCAAGGTTGGTACGAACCGAGAAACGGTCGAACTTAGAACCGATGATAGTACCTTCCTGGCTCATGTAAGAACCCGAGACGTAGTACTGAATCTTATCGGTACCGCCCTGAGCACTGATCTGGTGGCTGTGCTGGAATGCGGTCTGGAAGACTGCATCTTGCCAGTTGGTACCCTTACCCAGCATCATGGGATCGCTGTAGTAAGCGTTGGCCTGTGTCTCACCCTGTTGTACCAGGTTGTTGTAGAACGTGGCAAACTCACGCAGGTTCATCATGTCAAGGCGCTTGGCCTGGCGGTTCACGGCCAGCATACCATTGTATGAGAACTTAGCCTCACCGGCCTTACCATGCTTGGTGGTAATCAGTACAACACCGTTAGCACCCTGCGCACCATAGATGGCGGTTGCCGAGGCGTCCTTCAAGATTTCCATCGAAACGATGTCGGCGGGATCGATGGTTGACAGCGGAGAGATGGTCGAAACCGAACCGTTACCCAGCGCGTCGCCCAGTCCGAAGTCGGCACCCGACGAGCCACCGCCTTGAACAATCACACCATCGATGACATAGAGAGGTTCAGCGTTGGCGTTGATCGTTGCGGTACCACGCACGCGGATTGAAGAACTTGAACCAGGAGCACCACTGGTCTGAACAGCGGTAACACCAGCTGCACGGCCTTGCAGCGACTGGTCCAGCGAAGTGATGATAGAGCCCTTCACAGCCTTTTCGCCCAGTGATACACTGGAACCGCTGATGTCGCTCTTCTTCATCGTACCATAACCCACCACGACGACTTCATCAAGAAGCTGGTGGTCTTCCTCAATAAAAATTTCGTAGTTGTTCTCCTGGCCAACCTTCACTTCCTTAGCGAGATAGCCCACTGAAGTCACTACCAGTGTCTGACCCGGGCTAACGTTGAGCGAGAACCGTCCGTCAAAGTCGGTGCTGGTGCCGTTGGACGTACCCTTCACGGCAATTGTGGCCCCGATAACCGGACCCGTGGCATCGCTCACCACACCCGTAATCCTCTTGGTCTGCTGTGCCGACTGCTGAGGCGAGTTGACACCCCCGCTGCTGGCTGCAAACGCTTGCGGCGCCACGCTCAGCATAGTTAGCGAGCAAATGGCCGCAATCATAGATTTTTTACAGTAATTAAAATTCATAGGTCTTGGTTAGATATTAATGAAATTGTATATTGATTTGAGTTAATATTGTTGCTGTCCGAAGAACGTATTCTTACTAACACAATTTTATAAAATAAAATCGTTGCAAAGTTAATGTGAATCATCCAACATCATAAACTATTTTTTGCTCCATATTGACACTTTCTTGACATTTTGACTGAAAACCATTGCTAAATAACGGCATGTCGCTAAAACCAAGAAGCTGAACACCCTATAGCTGGAATTTCACAATAAAGCTAATACAGCTAAAGGGTCTTGAGGGTTCAAGATTAACATAAGTACCGAAAAACCAATTAATTACAATGGTGACTAGCTTTACTGAACGCTACTATAGTCTGGTAC
This sequence comes from uncultured Prevotellaceae bacterium, assembly GCA_947165485.1. Lineage (GTDB taxonomy): Bacteria > Bacteroidota > Bacteroidia > Bacteroidales > Muribaculaceae > Sodaliphilus. The sequence goes on along the minus strand of CAMVAP010000007.1, from coordinate 39,098 downwards.
TTTAAACAAATAGACCATGTCATGAGACGCGAGATGTCACGCCAGCATATACTGACTACCCATATATCGATTTTCAATCAAAAATATAACAAAATCGTGCTTTTCTTGATAATTTACCCACCTTTGATTAATTTAAAGGCCCAAAAATATTAAAAAAGTACAAGAGTTGGTAAAAATAGTAGCATTCCAATTTAGGAAATACAATTAATTTTGCCACATTAAATAACCTAATAACATTCTTCTAATGAAACGTCAACTATTGTGCTTATTGCTGCTCCTAGTGGTACTGCCGCTTGAGGCGCAGATTATTGGTAACAACATCGTGGTTACCGTGGAGCCAGATCATCAAGACTGGAACTATCAAGTGGGCGAGAAATGCAAGTTCAATGTCGAGGTGCGCCGCTCGGGCACATTGCTCGACAACGTTGACATCGACTATGAAGCCGGCCCCGAAATGTATCCAGACGTGAAGAAATCAACCACCTTGAAAAAGGGGACTATGAGTTACACGGGCCAGATGACGACTCCGGGCTTTTATCGCCTGAAAGTCACCGCTCACGTGGGTGGCAAGGATTACTCGGCATGGTGCACCGCAGCCTACTCTCCCGAGAAACTGATGCCCACAACAGTTGAGCCGAAAGATTTTGACCAATTTTGGTCAAAAGCTATCGAGGAGGCCCGCTGGACCAAACTAGAGCCCACCAAGACGTTGTTGCCCGAGCGCTGCACACAAGACGTGAACGTCTATCAAGTCTCGTTCCACAACGTGCGTTGGGGAAGCCGCACCTATGGCATCCTGTGTGAGCCTGTCAAACCCGGCAAATACCCAGCCCTGCTGCGAGTGCCCGGTGCCGGTGTACGCCCTTATCAAGGCGACGTCTATACAGCTTCACAAGGATTCATCACACTCGAGATTGGCATCCACGGCATCGACGTGAACCTGCCGCAGAGCGTCTATGACAACCTGGCTAATGGTGCTCTCAACTGCTATTGGGAATATGGCATGGACGACCGTGACAAGAGTTATTACAAGCGCGTGATCGTGGGTTGCGTGCGTGCCATCGACTACATTGAGCAATACACCGACTGGGACGGCAAGAACCTGGGCGTGACAGGCAGCAGCCAGGGCGGTTTCCTGTCGCTGACAACGGCTGGACTCGACAAGCGCGTGAGCTGCTACGGTGCTGTGCACTCGGCCCTGTGCGACCACACGGCATCGCTCCAGGGCGTGGCTTGCGGTTGGCCCCATTATTTCTACTGGATGTCGCCCGAGCAGCGTAGGGCCAGTCAGGACAAGATTGAGACCTCGCGTTATTACGATGGCGTGAACTTCGCCCGCCGCATCACCTGCCCGGGTTGGTTCTCGTTTGGCTACAACGACGATGTGGTGCCTCCCACGACCGCCTATGCGACCTACAACGTGGTAACCGCCCCCAAGAAGTTGAGTGTCTATCAACAGACGGCCCACTTCTGGTACCAGGAACAATGGGACGAATGGCTCCAGTGGCTCATGGACCAATTGAGAAGCAAGTAAAAGCCAATGGCCAGGTCATGTAAACGCTAGAGCCTTCAAGAATGCTAGAACATTCAGTTAACTAAAATACAACAATATAACTACTACAATAATATCAAATGAGTGGATTCAAAAATAAAATCACCGCTTTGCGCAAGCACCACGAGGAGTTGCTAAGCCGCAAGAATGAACCCCTCGCTTGGGGCAACGGCATCTACGAGAAATACAAGAATCCCATCATCACCGCCGAGCATACTCCGCTGGAGTGGCGCTATGACTTCAACGAGCAGGACAACCCCTACTTGATGCAACGCATCATGATGAACGCGACGCTCAATGCAGGCGCCATCAAATGGCAGGGCAAATATGTCCTTGTCGTGAGGGTTGAAGGTGCCGACCGCAAGTCGTTCTTCGCTGTGGCCGAGAGTCCAAACGGCGTGGACAACTTCCGATTCTGGCCCGAGCCTATCACGATGCCCGATGATGCGGTTCCCGCCACCAATATCTACGACATGCGCCTCACGGCCCATGAAGACGGTTGGATCTACGGCGTCTTTTGCGCCGAGCGTCCCGATGACACTTGCCCAGGAGACCTGAGCGCTGCCACGGCTACTGCCGGCATTGCCCGCACCCGTGACCTCAAGAACTGGGAACGCCTGCCCGACCTCAAGAGCAAGAGCCAGCAGCGCAACGTGGTGCTTCACCCCGAGTTTGTAAACGGCAAGTATGCCTTCTATACCCGTCCCCAAGACGGCTTCATCGACGCAGGCAGCGGCGGTGGCATCGGCTGGGCTCTGGTGGATGATATCACCCATGCCGAAATCGTTGATGAGAAAATCATCAACGCGCGCCACTATCACACCATCATGGAAGTGAAAAATGGCGAGGGTCCCCACCCTATCAAGACACCGCAAGGCTGGCTGCATCTTGCCCACGGCGTGCGCGGCTGCGCCTCGGGACTGCGTTATGTATTATATATGTACATGACAGCACTCGACGATCCCACGCGCGTTATCGCACAACCTGGCGGCTATTTCCTCGTTCCCGAGGGAGGTGAGTATATCGGTGACGTGATGAATGTGGTCTTCTCTAACGGCTGGATTGCCGACGAGGACGGACGCGTCTTCATCTACTACGCCTCAAGCGACACCCGCCTGCATGTAGCCACCTCGACCATCGACCGCCTGGTGGACTACTGCATGAACACGCCACAGGACGGGCTGACCACCACGGCCAGCGTGGAGACCATCAAGCGACTCATCGAGAAGAACCGATCAACCCATAAAGAATAAATAATAACGAATCATCAACGAGGTGACGGACTGAAAACATTTCCCGACTCCTCTCACTGCTAATTATTAATAAAATGGCAAGTTTAAAAGAAAAAATCGGCTACGCCCTGGGTGATGCGGCTGCCGGAGGCATTACCTGGAAAGTAATGTCAATCGCATTCCCGTTGTTTTTCACCAACGTCTTTGGCCTCACGGTTGCCGACACGGCAACGCTGATGCTCATCGCCCGCATGTTTGACGTCGTCACCGACCCCTTGATGGGCAGTCTGGCCGACCGCACACAGTCGCGCTGGGGCACCTATCGCCCCTGGCTCATATTCGGTGCCATCCCCTTGGGCCTGGTATTCGCCCTGCTGCTCTATACTCCCGACTTTGGCCCCGTGGGCAAGCGCATCTATGCCTACACGCTCTATCTGCTCATGATGGCCGTTTACACTGCCGTCAACGTGCCTTACGGCTCGCTGCTGGGCGTGATGACCGATGATGACAACGAGAAGAACCAGTTCTCGTCGTTCCGCATGGTAGGTGCCTATGCCATGGGCTTTATCACCCTGCTCTCGTTCCCCTATCTGCAGAAGATGGTTGGCGGCACCGAGGCACATCAATATGCCGTGCTGGGCGCTGGTCTGGGATTTGTGGCCACTATCATGACACTGGCCTGCGGTCTGCTGACCAAGGAGCGTCTGAAACCCATTCGTGCCGAGAAGTTCTCCTTCAAGCCTTTTGCCGACCTGCTCAAGAACAAGCCCTGGATATACCTGACACTCATCGGCATCTGCACCAACTTCTTCAACGGCTTCCGCTATGCCGTGGCCGGTTACCTGATGGAATACTGCCTGCACGGTGATGTGACCGTGAGCGGCCTGATCATCAACTACACGGTGTTCATGACCTTTGGCGAGGTGACCTGCATGATCTTTGGAGGTCTGTCACCCAAGTTCACCCAGTGGATGGGCTCAAAGCGCAAAGCCTTTGCCGTTGCAGCCATCATCTGCATGGTGACCTCCATCGCCTTCTTCTTTGTGCCGATGGATCCCAAGTACATTTGGGTACTGGTGGGCATCGTCATCCTCACTTCGGTTGGCGTGGGATTCTATTCCCCGCTGCTGTGGTCGATGTATGCCGACGTGGCCGATTATGCCACCGAGATGAACGGCACCTCATCGACGGGCCTCATCTTCTCGTCGGGTACGATGGCACAGAAGTTTGGCACGGCCATCTCGGGTTCGCTGGTTGCACTGCTGTTGGGCATTGCCGGTTTCATCTCGGGTACAGACCCTGCCACAGGTCAGACGGTGGTAACCATCACCGACGAGGAATCAGTCCGCAACATGGTTTGGGCACTGTTCTCGCTCTTCCCTGCTGCCATTATTGTCATCATGCTTTACCTACTCCATCTGTATCCCATCAAGAAATAAGATGAACGACGATATCAAGACGCTGAAAGCCGAAGTTCAGGAGGTGCTGGAAAACAACATCCTGGACTTTTGGCTATCCAATATGATAGACGATGAGCACGGCGGATTCTACGGTCAAATGACCGGTAATGGCTTGCTCGTCAAGGAGGCCGACAAAGGTGGCATCCTCTCGGCCCGCATCCTGTGGGCCTTCTCGGCTGCCTACCGCGTGCTGGGCAATCCCGAGTACCTGATGGCGGCAACACTCATCAAGGACTACATTATCGAGTATTTCTACGACAACCAGTTTGGCGGCACTTACTGGTCGGTGGACTATCTGGGCAATCCCAAAGACACCAAGAAACAGTTCTACGCCATCGGGTTCATGATCTATGGCCTGAGCGAATATGCCCGAGCCACCGGCGACCAGCAGGCGCTGGATGATGCCATCAAGTTGTTTGACTGCATCGAGCAACATTCGTTAGACAAGGTGAACAACGGCTATATTGAGGCTCAAACGCGCCAGTGGAACGAGATTGCCGACATGCGCCTGTCGGAACTCGATGCCAACTTCCCCAAGTCGCAGAACACGCATCTGCACATCATCGAGCCCTACACCAACCTGTACCGCTGCCTCATGGAATGGGAGGCCAATTCGGTCTCTCGTGACGTTGTGGAGCGTGTCGAGAAAGCCCTGCGCAACCTCATCGATATTTTCACCGACAAGATTCTGAATCCCGAGACGCACCATCTGGACCTGTTCTTCGCTATGGACTGGACCCGCGAGGCGGGTGCTCTCGAGAGTTACGGACACGACATCGAGTGCTCATGGCTCCTGCACGAGGCGGCACTAGTGCTTGGCGACCAGGCTGTGCTTGACAAGGTGGAACCCATCGTGAAACTCGTGGCACGAGCCAGCGAGAAAGGCCTGAATGCCGACGGGTCGATGATACACGAGGCCAATCTTGACACCGGCTATGTCGATGACGACCGCCACTGGTGGGTACAGGCCGAGACTGTAGTAGGTTTTATTAACCTGTATCAGCACTTCGGCGACGAGAGCGCGCTGCACAAGGCGCTGCACTGCTGGCAATACATCAAGGACAACCTCATCGACCGCGAGGGCGGCGAGTGGTTCTGGAGTCGCGATGCCCAGGGCAACATCAACCGCCGCGACGACAAGGCGGGTTTCTGGAAATGCCCATATCACAACTCGCGCATGTGTCTTGAAATCATGGAACGCAATTTCAAACAATAATCATAAGATATGGATAACAAGAGATACGGTCACTTTGACGACCAACACCGCGAATATGTCATCACCGACCCGCAGACGCCGTGGCCCTGGATCAACTACCTGGGCAACGAGGATTTCTTCTCACTGATTTCCAACACGGCAGGCGGCTATTCCTTCTACAAGGATGCCAAGTTCCGCCGCTTGACGCGCTACCGCTACAACGGCGTGCCTATGGATAACGGTGGGCGCTACTTCTACATCAACGATGGCGGCACCGTGTGGAATCCTGGATGGAAGCCCTGCAAGACGCCGCTCGACAACTATGAGTGCCGTCATGGCATGAACTACACCCGCATCACGGGGAGCAAGAACGGTGTCGAGGCATCGGTGCTGTTCTTTGTGCCCCTGCACACATGGGCCGAGGTGCAGAAGCTCACGCTCACCAACAACAGCAATGAGGTGAAGCGCCTCAAGTTGTTCTCCTTTGCCGAGTGGTGCCTGTGGAATGCAGCGACCGACATGGAGAACTTCCAGCGCAACTTCTCGACCGGTGAGGTAGAAATCGAGGGTTCGGTTATCTACCACAAGACCGAATACCGCGAGCGCCGCAATCACTACGCATTCTACGGTGTGAACGTTCCTATCCAAGGCTTTGACACCGACCGTGAGACGTTCGTCGGCCTCTATAATGAGTTTGCCAATCCTGATGCCGTCATTCAAGGGCGTCCGTTCAACAGCCATGCCCACGGCTGGAGCCCCATCGCTTCGCACTATATCGAGGTGGAACTGCAGCCCAGCGAAAGCCGTGACTACATCTTCCTGTTGGGCTATGTCGAGAACAAGCAAGAGGAGAAATTCATCGCTCCGCAGGTCATCAACAAGACGCAGGCCAAGGCTATGATGGAACGTTTCAACACCAGCGAAAAGGTGGATGCCGCTTTTGCCGAACTGTGCAACTATTGGGACAACCTGCTCAACATCTACACGGTAAACTCCGGGAACGATAAACTCGACCGCATGGTCAACATTTGGAACCAATATCAGTGCATGGTGACCTTCTGCATGTCACGCTCGGCCTCTTTCTTTGAGAGCGGCATCGGGCGCGGCATGGGATTCCGCGACAGTAACCAGGACCTCGTGGGCTTTGTACACCTCATCCCCGAGCGTGCCCGTGAGCGCATCATCGACATCGCCTCGACGCAGTTCCCCGACGGCGGCTGCTATCATCAGTATCAGCCATTGACCAAGCGCGGCAACAACGACATCGGTGGCGGCTTCAATGATGACCCCTGCTGGCTCATCTTTGGCACCGTGGCCTATATCAAAGAAACGGGAGACTTCTCGATACTCGACGAAATGGTCCCCTTTGACAACCAGCCGGGCACCGAGGTCACGCTGTTTGAACACCTGCAAGTGTCATTCAACCACGTGGTCAATAACCTGGGACCGCACAGTCTGCCCCTCATCGGTCGCGCCGACTGGAACGACTGCCTGAATCTGAACTGCTTCTCCTGGGACCCCAACGAGAGTTTCCAGACCACCGAGAACAAGACCGAGGGCTCACAAGCCGAGTCGGTGATGATTGCGGGTCTGTTTGTCGTGACAGGCAAAGACTACGTCGAACTCTGCAAGATTCTGCCTGACCACATCAAGACAATGCAAAATCTCAAAGATATCGATTTTGCCGCCGAGGCCGACCGTGCCCAACGACATGTCGATGAGATGATCAATGCCGTTAAAGCCCATGGCTGGGACGGTGAATGGTATCTGCGTGCTTATGACTTCTATGGCAACAAAATCGGCAGCGACGAGTGCGAGGAAGGCAAAATCTTTATCGAGTCACAGGGCTGGTGCACCATGGCGGGCATCGGCCTGGAAGAAGGACTCGTGGAACGTTCGCTCGACTCGGTAAAACAGCGCCTGGAATGCGAACACGGCATTGTGCTCAACAATCCTGCCTTCACCACCTATCATGTCGAGATGGGTGAAATCAGTTCCTATCCCGAAGGCTACAAGGAGAATGCGGGCATCTTCTGCCACAACAATCCCTGGGTCATCATTGGCGAGACGGTGGCTGCCCGTGGCGATGACGCTTGGAACCACTACAAGAAGATTCTGCCCAGCTACGTCGAGGAGGACCGCCAGACGCTGCACAAGGTCGAGCCCTATGTCAACTGCCAAATGGTGGCAGGCAAGGACGCTTATCGTCCCGGTGAGGGCAAGAACTCATGGCTCACTGGCACCGCAGCGTGGATGTGGTACACCGTGTCGGAATTCATTCTTGGCATCAAGCCGCACTATGATGGTCTGCTCATCGACCCGTGTCTGCCCCAGACAGCGCACAACTACACGGTGACCAGGCGCTTCCGCGGTGGGGAATATGAAATCCATGTGAGCAACCCCAAGGGCGTGAGCAAGGGCGTTGCCAAGATGACTGTTGATGGGATGCCCGTCGAGGGCGCTGTCGTGCCCGCACAATCCGGCAAGCACATTGTCGAGGTCATCATGGGATAATCTCTTGATTGAATAGTTGAACAACATTAACCATAATATATATCTCAAAACGATGAAAAGATTCTCTCTTATCCTTGCAGCGATGATGTTGCTTGGTTCAGGCACGATGAGTGCTTGGCAGGGTGACGTCGCTGTGCAGACGCCCAATACCCAACTGGTGCTGCACGCCTATGAGGGTGGCGACCTGCGCATGGGCTACTACGGCAACAAGAGCGCCACAATGCAGCAGCTGCGTGACGCTGGTGCCGACCTTAACTTCTCGGCATTGCCCGCGTTCGGCACTATGGACGCCATCCACCTGCCAGCTATTCAAGTGCAACATGCCGATGGCGACCTGAACCTTGAACTCAAGGTCACCAACTACGAGACGAGCAGCGACGACCGCTCGCAACTTCACATTTTCACGATGACCGACAAACTGCTGCCCGTCACCGTGAAAGTGTTCTATAAAGCCTACAAAAACGTGGACGTGATTGAGACTTGGGCCGAGATCTCTCACAAGGAGAAACGTGCCATCACACTCAAGCGCTTCGATTCCGGCCACTTGACACTGCGCCAGGGCGACGTGTGGATCAGCCACCTGCACGGCAACTGGGCAGCCGAGGCCGAACCCACAACCGAACCGCTTACCCAAGGTCTGAAGACCATCCGCAATACCGACGGTGCCCGCAACTCGCACCTGGATGCTCCCGAGCTGATGATTTCGCTCGACGGTGAACCGCAGGAGACGACGGGTCGCGTCATTGCAGCCATCCTGTGCTGGAGCGGCAACTACGAACTGCGCATCAACACCACTGGCCATCGCCAGCACCAGTTCTACGCCGGTATCGACCCCATGTCGTCAGAATATGTACTCGAACCCAACGAGCTCTTTGAAACGCCGCATCTGGCTCTTGCCTACTCTGAGGAAGGTCTGGGAGGTGCCAGCCGCACCATCCATCGCTGGGCACGCACCGAGGGCATGTTCCACCGCGGCATGAAGACGGGCGACATCCTTCTCAACTCGTGGGAAGGCGTCGTGTTTGACATCAAGGAGGAAACCATGATCAACATGATGGACGACATTGCCAAGTTTGGCGGCGAACTGTTCGTGATGGACGATGGTTGGTTTGGCGACAAGTATCCCCGCAACAACGACTCATCGTCGCTGGGCGACTGGGTGGTTGACAAGCGCAAACTGCCCGGCGGCATCAGCACGCTCACCCAGGCGGCCCGTCAGCGTGGCATCAAGTTTGGCATCTGGATTGAACCCGAGATGTGCAACACCGTGAGTGAGCTCTACGAGAAACACCCCGACTGGATGCTCCAGACCAAGGGCCGCGAACTCAAACAAGGCCGTGGCGGCACACAGGTTGTGCTCGACCTTACCAACCCCAAGGTGCAGGACTTCGTCTTCGGCATCGTTGACAACCTGATGACGCAGAATCCTGACATCGCTTACATCAAGTGGGATGCCAATGCCTCCATCCAGAACTACGGCTCGCTGTACCTGCCCAAGGACAAGCAGAACAACATCTCCATCCTGTGGCACCGAGGACTCATCAACGTGCTCAAGCGCATCCGCGCCAAGTATCCCGACCTGGTCATGCAAGACTGCGCCTCGGGCGGTGGCCGCGCCAACTATGGCCTGCTGCCCTACTTCGACGAGTTCTGGGTGAGCGACAACAACGATGCCCTGCAGCGCGTCTATATCCAGTATGGTACCTCCTACTTCTTCCCTGCCAACGCGATGGCTCAGCACATCGGCGGTTCGCCTTATTGGAACACGGGTGGTCGTGTCATCCCCATCAAGTTCCGCTGCGACGTGGCCATGAGCGGACGTCTGGGCATGGAGCTGCAACCGCGGCACATGAGCCAGGAGGAACACGACCAGTGCACACAGGCGTTTGCCGACTACAAGTTGCTGCGCCCCGTCGTGCAGACCGGCAACCTCTATCGCCTGATTTCGCCCTACAACCGCAAGGGCGTCTCGTCCATCATGTTCAGCAACGATGCTATGGACCATGCCGTGTGGTTCGTCTATAAGGTTGACAACTACGTTGACCAGCCACTGCCGCGCATCCAGCTTGCAGGTCTTGATCCCGATCGCAGTTACACCATCACCGAGCGCAACATCAAGGTGGGTCAGAAGCCATGCGAGCTCAACGGCAAGACCTTCACGGGCCGCTTCCTGATGGACATCGGTCTTGAAGTGCCCCTGGCCAGCGACTACGCCAGCCGCATCTTCGAGCTCAGATAAAGGCTTTAGGAGTTAGAAGTTAGGAGTTAACTCAGGACTCAGGACTAAAAACCAAAAATATAATAACAATAAAAATAAAGGAAACGATATAGCAGTTGACCCTGCGTTGAAACGTCTCTACATCAAACCGTGCTAACGCACGGGAAATTAAAAGAAAATTAAATTTTAAAATTAATTTGCTTAATTTCCCGCCCGACAGGGCGGTTAATACCACCAATGGGCCAACATCTATATCATTGCCAAAATAAAAATGAAAATGATGAAAACGAGACTATTGCTCATCGCCCTGCTGTTTGCCCTGTGCGCATCACAGGCTGGAGCCCGTGCACCCAAAGTTGAGAAAACCCCGGCGCAAAAGTTGATTGAGCGCCTCACCAAGCTGCAAAAACGCGGCATCATGTACGGCCATCAGGACGACCCATTCTATGGCATCACGTGGGAGTGGGAACAGGGCCGTTCCGACACCTATGACCTTGTTGGCGACTACCCTGGCGTGATGGGCTTTGACTTGGGCGGCATCGAGATGGGCGACGACAAGAACCTGGATTCGGTACCGTTCAACTGGATTCGTGAAGAGATCATCAAGCAATATGAGCGTGGCGGTATCGTGACGCTGTCATGGCATCCGCGCAATCCCATGTTGGGCACCACCGCTTGGATCGAGAGCGACATCAAGTCGTTTGAGGCAGCAAAGCCTTATCTTGAGAAAACCGGTCAGCTCGGTCTGGTCCTCGATCCCCGGAGCACAGTAAAGGAGATTCTGCCCGGCGGCAAGGGCCACAACAAGTTCATGACGTGGCTCCAGCGTGTGGAGGCATTTATCCTCTCGCTCACCGACAAGGACGGCAAGCCTGTTCCTGTGATCTTCCGTCCCTGGCATGAGTACAACGGCGGATGGTTCTGGTGGGGCAAGGGCAATTGCAGCGACGAGGATTTCCTGCGCTTGTGGAACCTCACTCAAGATTATATCAACAAGAGCCTGTCCGCGTCCATCGTGTGGAGTTGCTCGCCCAACTTGGGTGTCAATCCGCAGGAATTCTATAACCGCTGGCCTGGTGACGAGCGTGTTGACTTGTTAGGCCTTGACGCCTATCAGTGGGGCACCGAAGAAGATTTTGTCAAGCAATGTAATGCCGACATGGACTTCCTGGATGCCTATGCTAGGGAACATGGCCTGCTACTGGCATTCACCGAGTGCGGCTACAAGAATTCGCCCAATGCCACCTGGTGGAGCCGCGTGTTGCTGCCCATCATGGAAAAACACCATCCCTGCTATTTCCTGCCGTGGCGCAACTTCAAGCGTGAGCACTTTGGCGCAGCGCCTGGCATCGCCACCGCCGACGATTTCAAGCAAATGGTCAAGGAAAAGAAAATCCTCTTTGTCAACGACATCAAGAAAATAAAGTAATTTAATCATTGGTGTCTGGGGAAAGTCTAGCAGGCTGAAGGCCTGCACAAGGCCAGCGGCCTTGACTATTCTTAACCCTAGGGCGCACTGGCCGAAGGTCAGTGTGGCCTAGGGAAAGCAGACCATAATAGGAGCGGGCCTCGAAGAGGGCCAATAACGTCAGAATCAGGCAATTTGACTATGGTGCGCTTGTCGTAGTGAGTGGCCCCCTTCAGGGCCCATATCGACATGAGCGTCTCTCCCCAGGCCTCACTGACCTTCGGCCAGTGCGCCCTGGGGTTGCCTCAATTCAAGGCCATCGGCCTTGCGCAGGCCTTCGACCTGCTCGCCTGACAAAGCAAGCCCCTTCAAACAAAAACATCATAACAGCTTTGATCCCGAAGTGCTTATGCAACCTTGTTGATTTTTTACCGGACAGTAATATAATCTAATATTGATTCTATAACCAAGAAAGCCGGCAGCACAGTTTGCCGGCTTTTTTTGATAATTCTCTAGCCGTTCCATATCTAAGTTGCTCCCACAAGGAAAAACACCAGCACTTTTAATGCCTCGATATTACCCACGTGAGGGCTTACGTATAAGTTGTTTCAAGATAGTTGTTGAATCGCTTCTGCATGAAATGGTCTTGTAATTCCTCAATTATTCATTCTGAATCGAGACGGTAATCAAACCAGTTTTATAAAAACTGATTTATTACTTCTTGCTTACGCCGAGAACAACTATCCATTATTGATCTCGCCTCATCGATTTTCTCATACCATGCTGAGATTTCCTCTGCAATTCGTTTTTGTTCATTCATAGATGGTAATGGAATTCGATATTTTATAATACCTTCTTTGTTGCCTCGTGGCATTTTCAGTCCTTTGGTGCCAGCTTCATTCATGATGTAATCAAAGAATGCATCACGACGAAGACAATAAAACAAGAAGTTCTCATCTACCTTTTCTCTGTTGGGGCGTAAAACAAGTACGTCTGGAGAACAACTCCCGTCACAATCAGCTTTCCAAATCTTCTTCAAGTATGGACGTATGTTGGAAAGCAGAATATCACCATTCTTATATGCTATTGCTGAAGTTATATTATCTGTTCCTTCATAAGGACGGATACCTTCGCAGTTCTGTAACATATTGTCTGTAGTGATGTATGTAGCTACATCTATATCGGTCGTTCTTTCTGTGACATAATTACATAACTCACTGATTCTCACCCCCCCCCGATTCATGGAGACGACTTCTAGCCTGTCGAATATCTCCGCAATCTTCTGGCGGTAAGTCTCAATGCTCATACGGCTTGAATTGTATTCTTTATCTATTGCCTCGCATTCTTTAACAATTGTTTTCTGTATAGAAATAGGGGGAATAGGGATTATTAAGGACTCTATATCCGCTTTGTTTATGCTTGGATATTGACCTTTTGGCATTTTATCAATAATTTGTTGCATTAATGCATCCAAGTTCATAAAGTAGATATACAGAAGTTTTGGATGCATAACATTTTTATCTTTAGGCATTAGTATCGCGAAACCAGTTGAAAATACGGTATCAGCATAGTCTTTTTCTGCAAAAGCAAAAGCCTTAAGATTTGGTCTTACAGTTGACAAAATTGTATTCCCTTTGGAGACAATTCGTCGAGCCCTTGAAGGCGCATCCTTTCCTAAAATTTTTTGTTCAAAAGAAATTATTCCAGTTCCATTTTCAACAGACGCAATATCAACGTATACAAATACTTTATCAGGATATTGCGTTGGGTTCATTTCTTGTTGGTTAATGTCAACAATTTCCCCGATTCTGACAAGAGGATATTTACTTGTAATCTCAACTATATTTGTGATGGTAGTCTTGATTATCAAATTAAAGTCGGGCAATCTAAAATCAATAAGGTTCATTAGCCGATGACTTTGCACGAATCTTTCCACATCATCTGTGACAGACGTTATCGCATTGTCAAAAGAATTACGAATTGCACATGCGAGTGTACCTCTTGCAAAACGATCTTCGGCACTATAAAGTTTCCCTCCTGGCTTTTTGATTTTAATACCTTCTGCCCCCTTACGGTTACTCCATTCGTAGCCTAAGAAATCTTTCTGCTCTTTATTCTCAGAAGGAGCAGCGATAACAAGCGTCTGCTGCCGATACACCAAAGTGAAATAATAGAGCTTTTCTTGCTCTATGTTCAATGCCCAAGAGTAGAACTTATCCTTGCGGATTTGCTCTTTTTCTTCTTCACTGCTACGCAGTGGGTATTTAATGCTGCTCCATGCAAAAGATTCTACATAACCTTTTAGATAGGCATCAGCTTGTATCTCTTCTTTCGTTAATGCTTTTTGAGTGAAGCTAGAATAAGTATCAATGCCAACTCCTTGATGTGCCAAATAAGCCTCTAACACTTGCTTATCCTCCCACTCGTCATCACCGCCTACAGACATGATGCCATTGACTGTGTCATGTGCGAGTTCTGCCAAACGGGGAGGTTCATTAAAACGCTCAAGAAAAAGAGTAACAGTATTTGTGCCTGTGGCTCCGAATGTTTGACTGCCAAAAGCCACAATGGCATGTATATAAAAATTTTGCAATAAACACTCACGGGCTGCTATTCCGCTTGATGATGTATCGTTCAATATGGAAGAAGGCAATATCACAGCCGCTATGCCTTTTGGTTTAAGCAATTGAGATATGCGCTCCACAAACAGCATTTCTATCTCATCTCCATCAACACTCACCCTGTTTAATATAGAGAATTCGTTGTTCTTCAACTTCAGGTGCTGTTTGAATCCCTTGACAGCATATGGAGGATTTGCTACCAGGATGTCAAAAGATTCGGGTGTAATACCTTTTTCCGGATAGTTCTCCAAGCCGTCGCCAAAGATTATGTTGCTGTTACCGGCTCCATTCATAAACATCGAAATCTTAGAAACGCGAGCCAAACGGTAATCCTTCTCTATGCCATAGATATGCTTCTCAACCCATGTGTTATCACCATCTGGACGTACAGCATTGATTGCTTCCACTCCTTCAGTCAAAAAGTGACCAGCACCACAGGCATAGTCAATAACTCGTGGCAAGTCGTGCTCATTGATATAGCTTTGTAATGGCAGTGAATCCCAAATGAAACGAGTGATGGGGGTTGGCGTGAAGAATTGTCCCTCATTCTGTTTGAATCCTTTGTTGAGCAATTGTTCAAACAAGTCACCAAGAAACTGATGTTTACTTGGGTAAACAATACGATAGGGTTGGAACAACTGAACCACCTCCACAAGAATCTTTCCATTTTGATAGAAAAGTTCCTCATTGTGAACATCCTTGAAAGCGAAATCGTTGTTGCTGTAGAATTTCAATATGCGAATAGTGCGGTTTAAGTCTTCAATGGCGGCTTTACGCTGTCTCCCCGTGTATTGTTTGAAAAGACGTTCAGCATAATCAGCCTCCACATAGAAGATTTTTTCCTTCATAAACTCCTCCATGCCCTGCTGGTGAAGACGCTGAAGACGGTCTTGTAGGCTTTCATAAGTGTCTTGTCCTTGTTTATACTGAAAATCCACAACATCGAAGTCTTGTTTCTTTATCTCATCCACCAGTTTGCAGATAAATAGTGCTACAAGACGGTTGAAGGCATTTTCTTTATCACTCACGTTATTGTGACGCAAAATTTCCTCAAAGCGATTGACAATCTTGTCGTCGGGCGTAAAGTCTTTGAGTTTTCCTTTCCTTAATGGCGGAATGCCTATGTTATATGCCTGGCTTTCTTCATTGAAGATTACATCGTCAAGCCATTGCTTCTGATATGTTTCTTGCCATACATTGAATCTTTCTTTATCATTCCTTGCATTACTATATATCTTGACATCTTTATCCTTTTTCGCCATCTTGACGATGTTCGCATCATCACTACAACTGATAACAAGGCATTTATGCTTTAGTTTATCGTCAATCCAGTCGGATGAATATAACGCAAGCCAACGTGTTGAGTTCTCCTGCTGCCAGTAACTAAAAAGTTGTCCTCCGTCTTCTTCAGTGTTTTTCTTCTCTTTATTGAATTCGTTGCCAGAAGTTTTACACTCTATGATTATCAACGCTTTCCCTTGGTCGTCTTTTACAAGGATATCTGCTTTTCCGCCCTTAGCATCATGGCCCAACGTCCAGCGTGGTTCTAATTCGATGTGCTCTGGTCTATAGCCTTTCTCCAAGAGACGGCAAACACATTCCAATACTACAAAGTTTTCAGGATGCTCAAAGTTGCTTGTTGTCTTGTCGTTGACTTTCAGCCCCTTGTTTTCAGGATACCTGATAGTCCTGTTTTCGAAGTCCACAACGACAATACATGTATCAAATTCGCGCATGAACTGTTCACCTATGGGTTCCCGAACAAAACCGATAGTTTCTAATACATATTTGAGATTTATAGTTGAGATCATAACCTAAAAAATTATGCATGAGCACATTCTTATTCATCGTGCTCCTCGGTGACGCTATGTGCTTCTTGGTATTCCAGCCAAATTTCTTCGGCAAGATATTTGTCGCTGCGGCAGTGCAAGTCAGCAACACCCTCTTCAATCAAGTTGGCCGTCTCGGAGTTGTAGAAGATATCGGTCGCCTCTTGGAGCGAAACATGATACATCTCGCTGATGCAAGTAATGATTCTTGCGTTCTTGGCACTCATCAATATTTGTCTTGATTCGTCGCTCATAATTGTTCACTGCTGATGAAAGTGAGGCATTGCTTCAGCATCTGCTCTGAACGGATGCAATACTGTATATTTGGTTTTTCATATTTCAGCAAGCCTAATGCCTGCTCCTGGGTGAGTTCTCCCTGAAAGTAGCGGTCGAGAGTCAAAATCACACGGTCATCGGCGATGCCACCGACAACCATATCATAATCGCTCGTGTCGTTGCCGGCACGACAAGCGGAAACAAAGTCAAGCCATTGCTTGTCATAGGATTCAAGATACAAGATCTTCCATCCCTCAAGATTGTCCTTCAACTCGTAGGTATTGAGCCAGGCAATTCTTTTCCTGCGAAGGAAGCGCTCTGCATACCTCACGGCCTGCTCGTGGATGCTGGTCAGATAGAAGCCCTTGCCAAAATCGAGATACAAACGGGAGTGCGTAGTATCTGGCTCTTTGACCTCAACAGTTGAAGAGTGGTATAGTATCATGATTCAAGCACTCCTTTCTCCCTCATGAAGTCAGTGAGATCGTCCATCAGATATCGAGACCCAAAAGTGTGGAGCACATCGTATGAGGGCACAATGTAGTCATAGAGTATTCCTGAACTCTTCAACCGTCGGTACACATCCTGCTGCGGCAGATGGAGCCGTAAAGCGAGTTGTCCAATGCAGTAGGTAACAAATGTCAATACCTCGTTATTCATATTAAAAGCAAATTATTCTGTGGCAAAGTTATACCTTTTTCTTGAGAAAGTCAACATGTCAGGGCCAATGATTTCACTTTTGGTCATTGCCGATGGCCAATGTGATACAAAATCGAAAAAGCTCTCCTGGCGGGTCCATATCCCCTTATCCATGTACTGAAACGTGAAAAACGCTGCTGAGGAGACCAGGGAGCCTTATCCACTAATTCCAAGGCTTGAGGCCTAGGAATTTTTGGGCCAGGTCGGTGTCGTTGTTGAAGTCATTGATGAGCGTATTGCCCTGATCCAGGCGGGCAATGGCCTCCATGTCCTCGCTGGAGAGTTCAAAGTCAAAGATGTCCAGATTGCTTGCCATGCGCTCCTTGTGCGATGTCTTGGGCACGGGCATGATGTCTTGCGACACTAACCAGTTGAGGGCCACTTGGGCGTTGGTTTTGCCATATTTTGCTCCGATGGCCTTGAGCGTCTCGTTCTCAAAGAAGCTGTGTCGGCCTTGTGCCAGCGGTCCCCAGGCCATGAGCCGGGTGCCATAGTCCTTGATGAGCGCACGCATGGCCTTTTGCTGGGCAAACACATGAGTCTCGAGCTGTAGCACAGCGGGCTTGACGTCCATGTGCTCGGCGATGTCGATAAAACGCACGTTATAGAAGTTACTCAGTCCGATAGCCCTTGCTTTGCCAGCCTGATAGGCTTTTTCCATAGCCCGATAGGTGCCGTAGCAGTCACCATAGGGCTCATGCACCAGCAGCAGGTCGACATAGTCGGTGCACAGTTTGCGCAGCGACTCATCGATGCTGAGTGCCGCCCGCTGTTCGCTGGCGTTGCTGATCCACACCTTGGTGGTGATGAACAACTGGTCGCGCGGGATGCCGCACTTCTTGATGGCGGCGCCCACACCTTCTTCGTTCTTATAGTCTTGGGCCGTGTCGATGCTGCGGTAGCCCGTCTCGATGGCGTCCAGCACGCAGCGTTCACATTCGGCGGGTGAGAGTCTGAATACGCCAAATCCCAGTGCGGGCATCTCCACACCATTGTTCAGTTGAATTGTTTTCATTGCGGGTGATATCATGTCATTGGGTGACTATTGATGGCAAAGGTAATGATAAAAATTGAAAAACGCACAATTTTTGACTAATCCCCTGATATTGTTCACGGTGTTCAAATGTTCAAGCTGTTCATGTTCAATCTCCACCCTGTAAAGCAACGGGGCAAGTCCCCCTTCAGGTATGATTGCCGAAACTACCGTCAGCATCACAAACTATGGTGCCGGCGGCTTGTTCTTCGCTCCACGAATAGAAAATCCCTCACACCCAGGAGAGCATGAGGGATATAACAAGACTTTGTTGGAGATCTAATTCCCTGGGGCGTTCAGGATGATGTCGATTAGGGCGTTGACGTCGGCGATGTTGATTTCGCTATCACCGTTCACGTCACCGCTGGGATTCTCGCTACCATTTAGGATGATGTCGATGACGGCATTCACATCAGCAATGTTAACCTCAAGGTCGCCATTCACGTCGCCCATGAATATATCTTCCACTATCCGCTCAAAATACGGATACCAGTTCCTGTTACCACGGTAGGAATCAGCCGTCCCCCTCAGCACATGCAGCGTACGGCCAGAGTAATCACCATTATCCAATTCGAATCGATTATTCCCTGTCGATACGCTCGAGAGGTCAGCAATGTAGCAATACACATCCGTCAGCCCAGTGCAGTCAGCGAACGCCCAGTCACCGATCTCAGTTACCGAGTTGGGAATGACGATGCTGGTCAGACCAGCGCAGTACTGGAACGCGTTGTCACCGATAGAAGTTATCGAGTTGGGGATATCGATGCTGGTCAGACCATCGCAGCCAAAGAACGCACAGGGACCAATCTTAGTTACCGAGTTGGGGATAGTCGTGTTCTTGCAGCCAACAATTAACGTATTAGAGGCACTCTCAATAATTGCATTGCAGTTGTTGCGCGAATCATATCTTGGATTGCCACTTTCTACCACGATGCTGGTCAGACCCCAGCAGCCAAGGAACGCAGGGTCGCCATACGCATCGCAAACGATTTCTGTTACCGAGTTGGGGATGTCAACGCTGGTCAGACCAGTGCAGCCCTGGAACGCTAACTCGCCTATCTTTGTTATTGAGTTGGGGATGACGATGCTGGTCAGACCAGTGCAGTCCATGAACGCCCCGTAACCGATCTCAGTTACCGAGTTGGGGATCATCGTGTTTTTGCAGCCAGCAATTAGCATATTAGAGGCGGTTTCTATAATTGCATTGCAGTTGTTGCGCGAATCATATCTTGGATTGCCACTTTCTACCACGATGCTGGTTAGCGCAGGGCAATCCATGAATGCCAAGACACCGACCTCTGTTACCGAGTTGGGAATGACGATGCTAGTCAGTCCATCGCAGCCCTCGAACGCGCAGCTAGCAATGCCTAATGTTCCTTCTTTTAAAGTTATATTCGTTCCGCTTGACATCGTGCCTTTATACTTATAAGCGACCATGCCGGCATAGACCAATCCGTCAGGCTGGTTATCGTACCATGCTGTATTATAGAACGCGTAGGAACTGATAGCCGTTACCGAGTTGGGGATGTCGATGCTGGTCAGACCAGTGCAGTTCATGAACGCCTCGTAACCGATAGAAGTTACTGAGTTGGGGATGTCGATGCTGGTCAGTTCTGTGCACTCCATGAACGCATAGGCGCCGATAGAAGTAACCGAGTTGGGGATGTCGACACTGGTCAGCCTTGAACAGCGTAAGAACGCCTGCTGGCCGATAGAAGTTACCGGGTAGGTGGTTCCATTGTAGGTGACGCTGGCTGGGATAGTCACCGCGCCATGATAGCGACTGTAAATATCTTTCCCATGGGTTACTTCGGCCTCGTTGCCGTTGATGTTGTAATAGATACCATCGACCTCGAAGTCGTGGGCGTAGGCGAGTGCGGGCATCAAGAGCGCCAGCAACAGGATGGAAAAACGGAATAGTTGTTTCATAATCAAAATGTTTAGAAATCAATAATTAGATAATATCATTGCTGTCCACTAAAACTTTTAAACAATGGTGATACATGAAATAGTTTTTATTAAATGCCTAAAAATCAATATGGTTTTTTCTTAATCATTTGATTCTTAATGACTTCTCTATTTCAAATCGTCGTACCTTAAAACCACCTATAAGGCAATGAATATCAGACACTTATAAAAGAATTTGCGAATTTTTAGTGGACGCTAATGAAAATGTTTAGAAATTAATAATTAGATATTATAATCCTTGATTTAAAGTATCGCCCACAAAGGTAGTAAAGATTTTTCAATTCCTATCATAGGCATGCCTATTTTCAATACATCCAACAAAAAAGCGGCCGGCTGCGCGGGCAGTCGGTCGCTTCGTGCCTTTGATGCGGTACCTCCAGTCTCGAACGGATGAGTCAAAATGACCTCCAGTTATATCTAATTCTGGGTTCCGTTCAAGACAATATCGATGATGGCGTTGACGTCGGCGATGTTGATGTCGCCATCACCGTTGACGTCGGCAGCAGGGGTGCTAACATTTCCGCCCAAGATGATGTCGATGACGGCATTCACATCAGCGACGCTCACTTCAAGGTCGCCATTCACGTCGCCATGCAGTACAGCGTTCTTATCGGTGAAGTAGCCCGGGTTGCTCGTGCCGCCGTCGATGTGGGCATACTCATCATCCACATGGTTGGCATCATAAGTTGTACCCTTGCCGCCGACCAGGCTGGCACAATGCTTGAACATAGCATCTGAGTAGATCACTGAAGCCGTGGTCCAACCACTGCCCACGCAGACGGTATGCAGGCTGGTGCAGTCCTCGAACATGCTTTCCATATTGGTCACCTGGGACGTGTTGAAACTGCTCAAGTCAAGACTCGCCAGTGCCCAGCAGGCGGCGAACATGCCTTCCATATTGGTCACCTGAGGCGTGTTGAAACTGCTCAAATCAACACTCGCCAGTTTCCAGCAGGTATCGAACATATATCTCATATTGGTCACCTGGGATGTGTTGAAACTGCTCAAGTCAAGACTCGTCAGTACATAGCAGTCGGCGAACATGTATTCCATATTGGTCACCTGGGACGTGTTGAAACTGCTCAAGTCAAGACTCGTCAATGCTCTGCAGTCATGGAACATGTATTCCATATTGGTCACCTGGGACGTGTTAAAGCTGCTCAAGTCAAGATTTATCAAATTGGCGCAGTTATCGAACATGCCTTCCATATTGGTCACCTTGGACGTGTTGAAACTGCTCAAGTCAAGGCTCGTCAAATTAAAACAGCTACTAAACATATAAGCCATATTAATGACCTCGCTGGTGTTCAGGTAACTCAGGCCTGTGATGGATTCAAGATCCATACCAGCAAACCAAAAGCGAGTGGACGTTGGGCGGGCAACAGCGAACGACGGGTCAAAGACCACATATTTCACAACTCCGGCCATCTGTAACCAGCCGGGGAAATAGTCTCCCGCATTCACGTCAAAGGTCGCGGTCGAGTGGCTGTTGCGCTGGTCGTCGTAGTAGAACGTCAACGTGTCGTAGCTGACACAGGCATAGGCTTCGGCAGCATTGGCGCCAAGGGCACACATCATTGCCGCCAGCAGGACAAACAGTCTGAAAAGCAGTTTCTTGCTCATAGTCATCAGTATTCATTGGTTAATAATTATATTGTAGGCGTTTTGGAGTATCTTACAAGGGGCTAACCACAAAGGCAATAAAGTTTTTTCAATTCTCATCATCGGTTTGCCTATTTCACCATATTCCGTAGTCGCCTTATAGATTCTTCTGGCTTATTCGGCGGTAATATTTATATTTCCGGACTTCAGACCGTCGCTGCTGCAGGTCAGTTGAAGGGCAGCGGGAGCGTGTCCGCTCTGGATGAGAATCTGGGCCAAGCCGTTGAATGCCGGGATTTGGAATGTGTGGCAGTTCAGTTCATCGGGATGGTCGGGACCCAGGTAGGAGGGGTCTCCGTTGCCGACGCCCAAGATGCGACCTTCACCTTCAAGCGAGCAGGTCAGCATGGGGCAGGCATCAGGGACTATACGTCCCTTATTGTCCTGAATCTCAACGGTCACGATGGCCACATCGCGTCCATCGGCGGTGATGAGCCCTCGGTCTGCCCGCAGCACAATCTTTGCCGCAGGGTTGGTGGTCTCGACAGTTTGTTTCAAGATGCGCTTTCCGTTCTTGTATCCAATGGCCACTATGCGGCCTGGCTGATAGACGGCTTTCCATTTCAGGTGCCCGTTCTTGGGCATCGCTTGTCGGCCCAGTTTCTTGCCGTTCACGGTCAGCTCCACTTCATCACAGTTGCTGTAGGCCCAGATCTCCACTTCCTCGCCCTCATGGCCTTGCAGGTTCCAGTGAGGGAAGATGTGCAGCACGGGCTCGTCGGTCCACCATGCCTTGAGATAGCTGGCCTCGTCCTTGGGAAATCCGCAATAGTCAAGGATGCCAAATTCCGAGTCGTGGGCGGGATAAGACAGCGGATTGGGCTCGCCACGGTAGTCAAACCCCGTCCAATAGAAGAGACCTGCCGCCCAGGGCCGCTCGTCATAGAATTTCCATCCGCGCTCAATCACGTTCTCCACGCTGGGCTGTGTGCCGCGGTTGATGCTGACCATGTGGCCAGGCTGGTCGGGAGAGTCAAAATAGACACCACGTGTGCCGCAGCCAGTGGTTTCCTCGGTGCCCACGATTTTCCATGTGGGGTTGGCAGCCTTACGGTTATCCACGTCGTTTTGTGCAATATAGTTGAACCCCACCACATCGAGTCCCTTAATCATTTCAGACCCTCCGGCATTGGCGATTGTTGAATGGCGGGTGGGATCGAGCAGGCGGGTATATTCACGCATGGCGGCGGCAATGCGTGTGCCTTGAATGGTATTCTCTATACCCCACTCCTCGTTGCCGTCGCTCCACAGGATAATCGAGGGGTGATTGCGGTCGCGCTTAATCATGTTTTCCAGCAGCCTCAGGTGCTCGGTATTGATGCCCGCAAGTCGGTTCTCGTCAATGACGAGTATGCCCTCGCGGTCGCAGATGTCGAGTTGCGCGGGTGTCATCGGGTTGTGGGATGCACGATAGGCATTGCAGCCCAATTTCTTGAGTTGCTTGATGCGCCACGCCATGAGCGCCTCGGGAATAGCGGCACCCACGCCGGCATGGTCCTGATGCATGTTCACGCCCTTGAGCTCTATTTCTTTTCCGTTGAGCAGAAATCCCCGGTCGGCGTCAAACTCCACATCACGGATGCCCGTTGTTGTCATATAGGCATCGGTCACCTGTCCGTTCACTTTGACGGTCGTTTCCACTTGATACAGATAGGGGTCGGTGGTGCTCCACAGATGCGGTCGGTCAAGTGTCAGCATTTGCTGGCAACCGCTGGTCTGCTTGCCTTTCAGGTCAAGTGATGCAGTGGTTGTCCTGCCCACTTCGTTGCCTTGCGCATCGAGCAACCGGTGTTCTACGGTACACGTTTGTGGTTCCAGCGAGTGATTGCTCACCTCGGTATCTACATGAATGGTCGCCGTGGTGTAAGGGGCCTTGAGGTCGGCATAGACAAAGGTGCCGAATGGAGCTACACTGACAGCAGCCGACTTGATGAGCCATGCGTCACGATAGATGCCGGCACCCTCATAGAACCAGCCTTCTTCGAGCGTAGCGTCGGCTCGCACACACACTAGATTCTCACCGCCATAGTTCACATATTCGGTCACATCATACACCTGCGTGGCATAGCCGCTGGGTTCGGTACCCATATAGAAGCCGTTGAACCAAACGCGGGCATTGCGGAAGATGCCGTCAAACTGCAAGGCAATGTGCTTGCCCAAGTCCGACTCGGGGATGGCGATCACCTTGCGGTACCAGCCCACACTGGTTTCGGGATATTGATAACCCACAGTTTTGTAGCCATGCGAGTGGCTGGCCTCTTGGGCATAGGGCAAGGTCGTCACCCAGTCGTGCGGAATGCGCACCTCTTGCCATTTAGAGTCGTTAAACTTGATGGAGTAAGGGCCCTCGTTGTGTATTGAGTTGGCCTTGGTCAAATAGTTGAAATACTCAGTGCCGCAGCCATAGTCCCGTGCCGGGTCGGCAGCGTTACCCAGAGAGAATCTCCAGCCCTCGCCCAATCGTATGGTCTCACGCACATTTTGCGCACAGACAGACAGCACAGTACAAAGCATCCAGCCCAGAATGGCGAGCCTCATCCCCACATGGTTACCGTTGATATTTTTCATATTTCTTGAATTTGAAGATCATTCATTAGTCGTCATCGATGTTGCCCCCATTCATCACTAGGCCACACTTTAACCAAATCGCAGGCTATAGAATGTAAACAATACCGTTAAAGTACACCCAAAAAACAATAAAAAAACTAAGTTTCGCAAATTGTTAACTTGCTCACTGTTTGTAAGCACTGCAAAGATACAGAACTTTGCTGAACTTTCCAACAAAGAACCTCCGTTCCACAAATTGAAGTAAGATATTTAGTTTATCGCTCTCATATCTGTCAACATTTTCCAGGGGATAGTTATTCTGATTTGTGTGATTTTCACTACCGTTTTCGGTAAATTTACGGTTTTTTATTAACTATTTTTGGTATTTGTATGAATTTCTGGAAAAGTTATACTAATTTTAGAGACTCAAACTAACTGATGAGAGAGAAGCCTCACCTTTTAATGTCATTTGTAACTTGAAAATTTGATGATATGATCCCCAAGATTAATTACCTTATTGTGCTTGTTGTGGCGCTGATGAGTGCCATCACAGCGAGTGCTGTCAGTGGCACTTATAGTGACCCAAGCGGCGGCACCTACTGGTGTAACGTGTATGTTTCCAATATCAGCGACGGAAAGAGCTACGGCTGGTGTACCGGCGACAGTGAGGAGCAGAAGATGAATGAGTTCCGATACTTTGAATCGTCGAATGGAGGAGGTATATCCACTGAAGATCCCACCGTCTGGTTTAAGTTTTGCTACAACCGCAAGCAGAGCAAGAGCTATGATTACAAGAGTTCGGAGCAAGACATTTATGTAATGTTCCATGACGGCACATTGCACAAGATCATAGAATGTCGGAGCAATTGGACTCAAACCGACTTCACTTGGGGTCGTGCCGACTGCTCATGGGACGGTACTTATTTCACTTGCCGGTTTGCTCCCAATGAGCGCGGAATGCGTGAAGTGAGAGCCATTCAGGTGGAAAGCCGAAGCTATTTCTATCAAGACAACATCTTGTATGACTACTGGTTCTACATCACGGCACGCTACCTCAAAGACATCAACTTTGACAACATGTCGCATGCCCGCAAGCCGGATATTGATTGGCTGGCATCCGACAAGGTAAAGGTGAGCGCCGACAACTCGTGGCTGCCGTCGGAAATCGGTAAGAACGTGAACGACTTCAAGTTTGCCAGTGTCTATGACGTGATTGTTACCGACAAGGATGGCAACAACTACTCAAGGGACTCCTTCAGAGCCGAAGGACGTGGCACGGGGTCTAAGGAACTGACGGTGCCCACCAGTGGCGACTTTAAGGTGAGTGTCACGCGTCACACCGAGACCAATTTCAACTTCAACGGCAGCAACATCTCGCAGAATCTGAACGATGATACCACCACCAGCACGTCGTTCCACTGCACGATTACCAACTTAACGGCGTCCTACAATCAAGTGCAGGGCAACGTGTCGTTGCAGTGGACTGCCAACGACATGAGCAGCAATGACGGCGACTATTATATTTATCGCACACTGCTTGACGAGAACAATCGTCCTTTGGGCAATCGTGAGGAGCTGGGATCTACCACCAAAACCTCCTTTGTCGATAATGCCAACTACGGCCTCGAACTGAACAAGAACTACCGCTACGAGGTGTTCCAGAAACGCAACTCCTGGACCTCTTTCACCGTGCCGAGCAATCCACAGAAGGACATTCCCGCCAACACCGCCACTGTGATCAAAAGCACCGTGCCGGTGATTCCGATGCATCTGGTGCAGGACATGAGTGCCACCGACAACGTGAAGGTGGAATGGACCTTCGGCAATGTGCCTAAGACTGAGAACGACCTCAACTTTAAGGTACACCGCATCGAGCCCGGCGGCACTATTACCCACAACTATCTCGACGTGACCGTGGCGCGCAATGCCGGAAAGGCGTCGTTCACCGACGAGAAACCGTCCTCGGCCTGCTCGCTCTATGGCTATTTTGTGCAACTGGACCTTTCCGACAATAAGGTTCACCTCTACAGCGACACCATCTATGCCCACGTACTCGGAGTGAGCGCCGTCACCTCTATCGAGGCGACCAAGGGCACTGCCGGCACCGAAGTGGTCATCAAATGGAAAACGCGTCAGGTGGGCACCAAGGCGACCCTCTACAATGTGCAGCGTCGCTACATCGGCAGTGACGACTGGATTTCAATCTATGAGGAGGAAGACACAAAGACTCTCTACAGCTATACCGACAAGACCGCCGAGCCAGGCCGCTACTATGAGTATCGTGTGATTGCCTACGGCGAGGACTGTGAGGGCGGAGGTCGCGTCATCGGCAACTCGATGCGTGACGTGGGCTTCAGCCGCTCGTCGGGAGTAATAACCGGGCGTGTGCAGTTTGACAACGGAACCGCTGTGGGCGATGTTCGCGTCAGCCTGTCGTGCGAGAGCAACGTGAATAGCGGGCAAGTTTACCACAGCCGCAGCATTCTTGAGTCTGGTGAAGCCCTGAAGTATACCCGTCTGGGCGATGTGGTGAACGATCACAAGCCTTTCACCTTGCAGATGTACTTACGGCCCGACAGCGCCGACCGTACAATGACCCTGCTCGACGCACCTGTGCGACTCGACTTGAGGTACAACGATGACAAGCGCCTATTCGACCTCTTGATGAACGACACCGTAGCCGGCGGCATTCCCGCTGGAGAGTTCTCTCAGGTGTCGCTACTGTGCGACGGTCAGCAGGTCACCACCTTCACCGCCGGCAACGTTCATGCCGTTACCGACGCGAGCGTGAGCGTGCGCCCCACGTATGCGTCAAAGGGAATTGACCCGAATCTGCTCAACGACGACGGCTCCTCGTTCGACGGTTGGCAGTTGTCAAAGATAGGAGAAGATAACTCTGGATGGGTGATTATCGACAGCGCTTTCTGCTCCAGTTATCTCGAGGTCACGGCAAGTAAGGATGTGACTGTTTCACCCGAGATGGCAGGCTTGCCGGTTGACGCCTCGGTCATGGTGTCGTCACGCTGGGGAGCGCGTGTGTGCAAAGTTGTCGCGATGATGTATGACAATGACGATTACTTGCTCGCCACCGAGACGATTTGTAACGACACATCGACACATGAAGAATGGCGGACCTATTCAACAAACTTTACCATTCCCGCGGGAACAACCAGGATCCGATATCAGATAAGCGCGTGCGACAAAAACCAATGGGACAACTACTATGGCCCCCGTTTCCGCAATATGAAGATGACGATAGCTCATGGTCTTGATGGCAACGACTGGGTGTTGTTGCCCGACTATACCGGTACTGTTGACGAAATCCGCCTGTGGAATCGCGTGCTGACCACCAATGAGATTACCGCCGACGTTGACCGCCTCATCAGCGGCGAGACCGAGGGTTTGAAGTCCTATATCACCTTTGACGAGGGTCTTGAGGAATATGCCTTCGACATCTCGTGCAGCAATGGCGTGCCCAACGGCAACCATGTGAGCATGGGTACCAATACCCGTCCGAGTGATGTTATTCCCACGACTGACCAGCTATCGGCCTACGGCATGACCAATGACAAGGGAGAATACGAGATACGCGGCATTCCGTTCACAGGTAGCGGCACGCGCTACAGCATCTATCCCACCAAGGGAGTTCATACCTTCTCTCCCACCAGCCGCTCGGCATTCATCGGCGGCACGTCGCTCACCATCAACAATGCCGACTTTACCGACAAGTCGAGCTTCAAGGTGAGCGGTACCGTGCGCTATAGCGGCACGACCATTCCGGTGGACAGCGTCAGCTTCTATGTGGATGGCATTCCATGCAACAAAAACGACAAGTTGATTATGAGCGACGCCAACGGCAAATATGAAATCTCGGTATCCATCGGCAGCCACTACATAGAGGCGCGCCGCAGAGGCCACACCTTTGAGAACGCCGGGCGTTATCCCGCCACCGATGGCGAAACCTACGAGTTCCTCGCCGACACTCACCTCGACTTCATGGACAACACGCTCGCCACTGTGGCAGGCCGCATCACCGGCGGCGAAACCGAGGGTAAGAAACCGCTGGGCTATGGAGCAAGCAAGAACACCATCGGCAAGGCTGTTATTAAACTCTCGCCGCTCGACCATCCGCAAAGCATGATCAATGCCGTGCAGCATGTCGAGGGCACAACCACCGAGTGGTTGCCTAACACAGAAAATGCACCTGTACAAGCGGCTACCACCGCCACGGCCAGCACAGCCTACCGTGCCAGCGGCAGCGTGAACGAAGCCAAGTATATCTACATCTGCACCGATTCCATTACTGGCGAGTTCAGCGCTCTCATCCCGCCCATACGCTACAAGGTGGAGAGCATCAAGTTCCCGAATAATCACAAGCTCGAGAACGACGAGATGTTTACGAACGTGCCCGCCATCAACCTGAGCAACCCGCTTGACACAGTGCATCCCGACACCATCTACACCGTCGATCATCAGTCGTTGCCACTATTCAAGTGCAACAAAAAACTGCTGCTCACCTACCGAAGCGCTCCCGTGATGGACATCAACCAGGTGGGGGCACCGAAGGGGGCTTTCGGCATGGACTCTATCACCGTGCGCGATGCCGGGCAGGACATTAGGCTTCCCATCTACGAGTACAACGACGACACCAAGCAGGTGACCTACAACTACGGCTACCCCATCTTCCAGATGGGACGCACCTACAAGTTTAAGGTGACCGCCTACGAGCCATATATCAACTACGACACCGATACCCAGGGAGTGTACTACCGCGACCTGCTGCGCGACTCCGTTGTCTCGTTCTACAACGAGCTTGGCACGGCAGTACGCATTGCAGCGGTCGATACCACCGCCGATGGTCAAACCATCAAACGAGGCGACCTCATCAAGCTCGAAAGAGAGCAGGTACGGCTCGACACTATCGGTGAAGCCACCTACCAATGGGTGGCTGGCATCCCGAGCCTCACCGCTCCCTTCACCCGTAACATGAACGCCTCGATGGTGATAAACAAGCGCACCCAATTGTGGCGCAAAGACCAGGGGCTGAACGGTATCATCACCGGAGTAGTCACAACGGGCAGCAACTTCATCACCGCCGGTCCCGACCATGTGCAGATGGTGCTGCGCGACCCACCAGGCGACGCGTCTAGCGCCACTTGGGCAACAGACTCTGTCACCACCGACTACACATACACCGTACGTGGTGTGCATAACAATACAGAGACCGGAGTCGATACCCGGTTGTCGATGGAGATAGACGTAATAACTGGTGCGATTGCATTCTTTAAGATGACCTACAATCAGATCATCCACGAGAACGACGTCCTGTGGAAGTATGACGTCAACAAGACATGGGATAACCACACCTCGGTCACCTATACCAACACTCAGTCCATCTCCACCTCGCCAAGCATGAACTATGTGGGCCGGAATGGTGACGTGTTCATCGGCTTCTCCACCAACTACATCGTCGGAGCCGCCGACAAGGTGGGCATCTTTAAGCAAGAAGATGGCTCGTGGGGCGTGAGCATGAGGGAGACTATCGCGATGGACGAGAAATTCAACACCCACTTTGAGTACTCACAGAATTATATCGAGACCACACTGTTCAACAACATCAAGCGTACCCGCAACTCGATGCTCAAACACATCACCTCGATGAGTGAGATTGAGGAGAACCCCATCGTGCCCACCTACTACACCTTCCTTGAAAGCAACGACAAGAAGTTCGGCACATCGAACAACGACAGCACCACCTGGGGCGCACAGGCCAAATCCGGCTTTGATGGCCCAAGCTACTATGCCCGTTTCCCGAAGGGATATGAAGGTTGCGACAGCGTTATGTGGTGCAATGAGATCATCAATGCGTGGATAAAGACACTTGCCGACAATGAGGAGGACAAGCTCAAAGCCTTTGAAGATCCGAAGTATAAACTTGGCAACGAGTCGTTTGAGCGCGGTGTCACCCTCACCCATAGCGTCGGTTCAACCACCAAGGAGGTACACAACTCAGTGGAGCAGTTCTCCACCGGTATCGCCTACAAGGGAAGGAACGGCTACTTGCTCGACAAGATGGGAGCCATCGTGGTCTTCAACACCAACGTTGGCTACCACCAGACCAAGTATGACATCGATGAGACGACGACAACGGAGCGCTTCTCCTACACACTCAACGACACCCAGCGCGGGAACGCCCACACGGTCGATATCTTCAATTCGCCGCACAACTGGAGTCCCATCTTCCGCACTCGCGGTGGACAGACGCGCTGCCCCTATGAGGGAGAGACCCAGACCAAGTACTATCGTCCGGGACAGACGCTCGACTACGCAACGATGAAACTCGACAACCCCAAGATTTCAATGCCCACGCGCAACATTGTAGATATTCCCGCTGGGCAGGAGGCGCAAGTGCAACTCGTTCTCACCAACGAGAGTGAGGTACACGAGGAGTTGTCGCCAGTCTTCCTGTACGTCAAGTCCGAATCTAATCCCGATGGACTGCAGATTTTCATGGACGGCCAACCGATTCTCAACGGCACCGAGCTGTGGCTGCAGTATGGCATGCCCTTGACCAAGACGCTCACCATCAAGCAGAGCGACCAGTCGATACTCGACTACAATAATGTCACACTGGTGATCGCCAGCACGTGCAATCCCGCAGTGTGGACCTTTGGCGAAGTATCGTTCAGCGCCCACTTTGTGCCTGCCGCTCCCGACGTCACGCTCAAGCTTGACAAAAACAGCCTCAACCGAGAAGCCATAGAGAGCGGCGAGCAGGTGAAGGTGACCATCAGCGACATCAACCGCATGTTCACCGGCCTGAAAGGTGTTCGCCTCAAGTACCGTTTTGCCGGCGATGCACAGTGGATTACCGCTCACGAGTGGTTCCTCGATGAGAAGTATTTGAGCGAGGGGCACGAGACCGACATGCAGTCGCTCATGCCCACTGACCAGCCCGACATCAACTACAACCTGAGGTTGCCCGACATCGATGGTAACTACATTGTGGTTGCCGAGAGCATTTGCCTGTTCGGTCCCAAGGAATACACCAACCCGACCAACGAGCAGACGGTGATCCGCGACGCACGCGGCCCGAAATTGCTCGGACAGGCATATCCCAACACCGGGCTGCTGACCCCGACTGATAATATTTTTATCCGCTTCAACGAGGATATCCGCGAGAGTTACCTCACCAAGGACGGCAACTTCTTCATCACCGGCTCGCTCAACGATGCCCGGGTAAGCCACGACGTGTCGCTGCAATTCAACGGCACACCTATCGGTACCGATGCCTATCTGCCTATCACCAACACCAGTTTCTCGGGCTCGATGTGGATCAAGCGAGAGAGTGCCGGTACGCTCATTGAGCACGGCATCGAAGGCAAATATCTGAAATTGAAGATCAACGAGCTCGGTCAGGCTGTGGTCGATATCGACGGCTATGTCGTCACGTCCACCGAGGTGGTGCCTGTCGATAAGTGGGTGTTCCTGGCGTTCAACTACGTGAAAGGAATAGCCGACAACAACCGGCTGTCGATGCTCATGGCCGAGGACGCCAACGAGACGATGCTCCTAGAGGACGTTGCCGTGCCCAGCTATAGCGGAAACGGACGATTAATAATAGGAAAGGACTTCACAGGCATGATGCACGAGCTCGTGCTGTGGCACAAGAACACGCCCGTGCAAACGCTACTGGAACAAAAGGACGAAGTGGTAGCACCCTATATGCCCGACTTGGCGGGATACTGGAAGATGAACGAGGGCCACGGCACCGTCGTAACCGACTATGCCCATTCCCGCAACTTCTATCTGAATAGCGAGAGGTGGAATATCGAAAACTCCAATCTCGCCGCGCATCTCGACGGTAGCCATTGCTTGAGGCTGCCCATCGGCGCGATTGCGCCTCGTCCCACCGACAGCTATGTGCTCGAGCTGTGGTTCCGCGGTGAGGTGGATAAGAACTCCAACGCGACCCTGTTCTCGATTACCGACCGCATGTCGGTAGGCTTTGACGTAGATAATTCGTTCATGCTGCAAGTTTACACCGACACCCTGTCGTCGCTCACGACAAATGGTGTTCGCACATTGCTCTCGAGAGCCAACTACAACGATGGCGATTGGCACCACTTCGCGCTGAATGTGCGTCGTGGAGTGGGTACAGTCGTTTACGTCGATGGTAACGCCGTGAAAACTATGGCTGAGCAGGAAATCCCCGAACCGTCTGGCGACAACCTCTACATTGGCACGATATTGAAACGTCCATCGCCGTCGGCGACTCCAGTCGAGAGCAACTACTTCACGGGAGATATCGATGAGATAAGAATGTGGAACGCAGCTTGCGACGGCACATCGCTCATCGCCAACAGATATAATCAGGTGGATACCGCCACGGCTTCGGGTCTTATCCTATACTATCCGATGGAGCACAGCCGCCTCGACGACAGCGGCAATATCATCAAAGAGTTCAGCCTTGACAACGATGCGCCAGGCATGGCCTTCGGCCCGATGGCCAACGCCAACGGACCGGGTGTGACTCAAGCGCTAACTGCTCCAGCATTGCGCCCGGCTCCGCTCAAGCAGAATATCGACTTTGACTTCACGGCATCAAAAAACGAGATTTATATCACGCTCAAAACACTTCCTGCCAGAATGCAAGGCAACTTGCTGACCTTCACTGTCAAGAACGTGCGTGACATGCTCGACAACCTCTCGGAGACAATCACATGGAGCGCCATGGCCGATTACAACACCCTCGAATGGACCGAATCAGAGGGCGTGGAGGTGTATAAAGACCGACTGACTGAGGCCTATTTCAACGCCGCTTTGTGCAACAAGGGGCGTGTGAGCCAGCGTTACACCATCACTGGCTTGCCCACTTGGGTGAAGGCCAATAACCCCTCGGGGATCATCGGCATCAACGAGACGCATTTAATCAACTTCACTATTGGCGCCGACGCTCCCATCGGAACGCACTTCTTCTATGTGAACGCCGTGAACGAAGACAACATCAGCACGCCATTGCTTATCAAACTCTATGTGCTGGGCAATGAGCCTGATTGGACGGTTAATCCCAACCTCTATGAGAGTTCGATGAACCTCACCGGTCAAATCTACTTCGGTGACAAGATTTGCAGCGACCCCAACACGATTATAGGCGCCTTTGTCGATGGTGAATGTCGTGGCAAGGCAAGCCCCATGTTGGTTACCAGTCGCGATGCCTACTTTGTGAACATGACCGTCTATGGCCTGGAAGATGTCACCTTGCTGCAACCCGTGACCTTCCGCATCTATGATGCCGAGAATGGCGTGGTGCTGAGTGACGTGGCCATCACGCTGGACGGCGAGCCGCTGGACATCATGTACCGTCCCAACGACCTGATCGGCAACTTTGACCATCCAGTCAAGTGGACAGCAAGCGAGCAGATTGAGCAGATGCTGAACTTCAAGGCGGGCTGGAACTGGATTTCGCTGTATGTCGAGCCCGATGCAGGCAAGTCCGACCTGGAGAGCGTCTTCGGTCATGCCAAGGTATTCAATACCATCAAGGGCAAGGAAGGCTTTGCCATGAACAGCGGCACCAGTTGGAAAGCCAATGGTCTGGACACCGTTGCCGTGGGCAAGCTCTACAAAGTCAAGGTGAGTCAGGATGTCCTCTATAACATCGAGGGCCACCGCATCAATACGCTGAAGACGTTCCAGACCATCTATCCGGGCTGGAACTGGATAGGCTCGTTGTCAATCTACAACCTGGGCTTGGGCGAAGCCTTTGCCGACCTGTCTCCCGTGCGGGGTGACATCGTCAAGAGCAAGGACCAGGTGGCCTTCTATGATGGCTACAAGTGGGAGGGCATCTTGGGTGCCATGATTCCCGGCATGGGCTATTACTACAAGTCGAACAAGGCCGATACCGTCCTGTTCCGCTATCCCACGGTGGATAACTCTTACGTGTTTGCATCACCAGTAATGATGCGAACGCCACGATACTCGCCGTTTGTACCCATCGACCACCATCAGTTCAGCGACAACATGAATGTAGTAGCCCATGTGATGATCGATGGCGTCAGGGTAGATACGTTGACCGTGGGGGCGTTTATCGGCGATGAGTGCCGAGGTGTGGCCCATGCGACCGAGGGTGGCTATTACCTGTTCACCATTGCGGGCAACGCCGAGGAGACGGGACAGAAGGTGACCTTTGCCACAGTCATCAACGGCGAGACTATCAAGTTCAACGAGCAGTTGTCCTGGGTGAGCGACATCATCTATGGTGACCTCGATGATCCTGTGCTGCTGACTGTTGGGTCGAGTGGCGTTCATGATGTGCAAGCGCTCAGTGCCAGCATCACCATCACACCGACCCTGGTGCAGGATGTGGTCAATGTGCGCTCTGATGCCTTGTTGCAGACGGTAACCGTTTACTCAAGCAGCGGCAGCATCGTGCAGCGCGTGTCGCAGGCAGGTGATCATGTCGTCTCAATCAACCTGAGTCATGTGTCGGCAGGTGTCTATTTTGTCGAGGCAACGACTACCGACGGCTACCGCGTTGTTAAGGAAATCATCAAGCAATAGTCACAGCCGCTCGACGCGACAATCATGAGGCTGCGTCATAATTCAAAAGCTACAAGTAAAACCGCCCCGCGGCGGGAACCTTTAGCTAGACGAAGCCAAATTATTCAAATTATAAAATGAATAACTAAATTTAATTTATTGGTGTCTGCTAAAGAGTTTTAGCGGACACCAATAGTTGTTTTACAGTAGTTCTCGGGCGATCCAGGCGCAGGCTTCGGCGTCGGCGAGGGCGTGGTGGTGGTTCTGCATCTGGAAGCCGCAGGCGGCGGCTACGGTTTGGAGTTGGTGGTTGGGCAATTGGGGTTGGAGGCGGCGTGATGCGGCCAGTGTGTCGTAGAACTCGTACTCGGGGTAGTCCATCTGATAGGTGCGGAAGACGGCGCGAAGGCAGCCTTCGTCAAAGGGGCGGTTGTGGGCCACCAGTGGCAGGCCCTCGATCAGGGGCTCAATCTGTGCCCACACATCGGGGAACAAAGGTGCATCGTCGGTGTCGGCCCGACACAGGCCATGCACCCGAGTACACCAGTAGTTGTAATAGTTGGGCTCGGGCTGGATGAGGGAGTAGAAGGTATCGACGATTTCTCCATCCCGGACGATGACGACACCTACTGAGCATACCGAGCTGCGCTCCCTGTTGGCAGTCTCAAAATCTATTGCTGCAAAATTGGTCATTTGATGTGGTTTTTTAATTGTGGTAGTGTGGCTGTTACTTAAATGATTAGAATAATTATCTCATCTCTTGCTGACAGCCATTCGCAACACTTATTCGCTTGAATAGCTATCATATTTGGGCACAAAAGTATGTATTAATCTTCACATCACAACATTTTTGCTATTAAAATAAAAAAAACAAAAAAACATGTTTTCGGCTTTTTGGGGCAATGATTATCGATGGTCAACACGGTGCAGCAATAATCAAGAAAATGCACACCGCATCACAGTTTAAAAACCAAGACTTTCCTATTTCAAGCACTACATTTTACCAAGCTCATGAATGAATATTGGGATTTTTTATATATCTTTGCAAAAAATTTATACTAAACCAAGATGGGAAATAATCGAGTAAACTTTCAAGAAGAAGTGTCGCGTTGCTTGTTGTGCAATGATGCGCCATGCAGCAAGGCTTGTGGCAAGAATGATATAGCACGCGCATTGAGAGCAGTGCGGTTTGGCAACGAAGCAATTGCCAGCCAGTGGATTGACGGTTGTGACAGTGATGATCTGGAGAGAGCCGAGCAAGCATGTATCCACTACAACCACGCTGTGCACATCAGGGAAATCGCGTCACAATTGCCCACAGCGCCTCGTGTTGAGCAACTCCCATCGCTCAAGATAGACTTTTGTGGTCTGGAGTGCGAGAATCCATTTTTCCTCGCCTCGTCGGCAGTGTGCACCAATTATGAGATGGTGGCACGCGCCTTTGACGCAGGATGGGCTGGTGTGTTTTACAAGACCATCTGCCTGGATGACATCAAGGAGGTATCTCCACGATTTGATGTCGTGCATCGCGAAGGCGTCAGAGGAGATTTCACCGCATTGCGCAACATGGAGCAGTTGAGCGAGAATCCCGCTGAGGTTGATTTTGAGATTCTGCGCCGACTCAAGCAGAACTATCCCAATAAGATTGTGGTTGCCTCCATCATGGGTTCGACCGAGGAGCAATGGATAGAATTGGCCAAAATGGCCGATGCCGCTGGCGTGGATGCCATTGAGCTGAATTTCTCGTGCCCCCAGATGCGTATAGCCGGCATGGGCAGTGATGTGGGTCAGAATCCCGAGTTAGTGACGTTCTACACGTCCTATGTCAAGCGCACGGTTTCCATTCCCGTGATACCCAAGATGACACCCAATATCACCTTCATGAGCCAACCAGCCATGGGCGCTTACTTTGCCGGAGCCGACGCCATCAGTGCCATCAACACGATCAAGAGCGTGACCATGGATGAGAGTTCCGAGGTGTCGGGCAAATGGACCGTCTCGGGTCTGTCGGGACGCGCTGTCAAGCCCATTGCATTGCGTTTCATCCTTGAGATGGCCTCCAACCCCGTGATGAAGAACATCAAGCTGAGTGGCATCGGCGGCATTGAGACCTGGCGCGATGCGCTCGAGTTCATCCAGTTGGGATGCAGCAACTTGCAGGTGTGCACGTCGGTGATGCAATATGGTTATCGCATCATTGATGACTTGACACTGGGACTGCAACACTACATGGCAGGGCGTGGCATCGACAACCTGGCCGACCTGGTAGGCGAGCAGTTGCCCAATTTTGTAAAGCCCAGTGACCTGGATCGCGACACAGTGGTATATCCCACCTTTGACCGCGAGCAATGCATCGGGTGCGGGCGCTGTTACATTTCCTGCATGGACGGTGGTCACCAGGCCATCACCTTTGGCGAAGATCGCCTGCCGCACCTGCAAGGCAGCAAGTGCGTGGGGTGCCACCTGTGCCGTCTCGTGTGCCCGGCGGGTGCCATCGGCATGTCCCGACGTGTCAAGAAGAAGCTTTAAGAGCCTCCTCCCCCCTAAGAAAAAGGACGACAAACACCCAGGCCCGCGCCACGACAAAAAGCCATCACCGGCTCTTGATGATCTTGGAGATGCGCTTGGCCAGGGCCATGATGGTGAGCATGGGCGGTAGGCCTAGGGCCTGCGGCAGGATAGTTGCGTCGGCCACGTAAAGAACTCACGCTAAGTCGCATAGACGCTAAGTTTTTGATTTTAAAAAGCTCTTGATCTTTAACTTGTTGACGATGATTGGCGATAGTTATGTACAACATACAAGGTATTTAACCAAGTGCCTCCCTATGAGTCCGAGAAAGGATCTCTAGGGAGGCACTGAGTCATGTTTATCCTGTTGTGGTTCTGCCCCTTCTTGGGCAGGAGACAACGGGGTGTTACTTAACGGGCGGAGGCAAGGAGTTCAGGAGTTAAGGTGGGCATGGCACCATTCTGGGTGCAGACATAGGCGCTCACCTTGACGGCCAACTCGTGGGCCTCGGTAACAGGCTTACCGTTGAGGATGGCGGCACAGAAGGAACCCGTGAACGAGTCACCGGCGCCAACGGTATCAGCCACTTCAACCTTGGGGGTCTCCTGGAAGGACATCTGGCCGCGGGTGAAGACATAGGAACCGTTGGTGCCGCAGGTGAGCACGAGCATGTCGAGGTCGTACTTGCCCAGGATGAGCCAGCACTTGTTCTCGATGTCGAGGCCGGGATAGCCAAACATGCGTCCGATGGTCACGAGTTCCTCGTCATTGATCTTGAGGATGTTGCAACGGCGCATCGACTGCTGAATGATTTCCTTGTTGTAGAACTGCTGACGCAGGTTGATGTCAAAGATCTTCATGCAGTCACTGGGGGTTGCGTCGAGGAAGCGCTGGATGTTCTCACGTGAAACGACGTTGCGCTGAGCCAGCGAGCCATAGCACACGGCGCGGCAATTAGCAGCGATTTCCTCAATCTCGGGCGTGAAGGGGATGTTGTCCCATGCCACGTTCTCCTTGATGTCATAGGTGGGGATTCCCTCCTCGTTGAGGGTCACCTGCACAGTGCCGGTGGGATAAGGCACACGCGGCATGAGGTACTTGAGGCCATGCTCATCGAGGGCCTCGATGGTCTCTTCGGCCAGCTTATCCTCGCCCAGGGCGCTGATGGCGATGGCATTGTCACTGCCCAGGAATTGTCCGGCATGATAGGCGAAGTTGGCGGGGGCACCGCCCAGTTTCTTACCTTCGGGGAGAACGTCCCACAGGGCCTCGCCCAGACCCACTACATAACGTTTGTCCATATTTAGTTGTTAGTTCTTAGTTGTTAGTTTTCAGTTGCTTGATGTAGGTAAAGAGGTAGATAACACCGATGGCCATTACAGCCACAGCGCCAGCCTGACCCATGGCATCGCTGGCAAAGCCCATGAACAGCGGGAAAATGGTACCGCCAAACAGACCCATGATCATCAGGCCAGATACCTCGTTCTGCTTCTTGGGCATCGACTCAAGAGCCGTTGCAAAACACATCGAGAAGATGTTGGAGTTACCATAGCCCACGAGAGCGATAGCGGTGTACAGGATCCACTTCTCGTGGCCGAAGAACATGCCGCACATCGACAGGGCCATCATGATGACACTGATGATGAAGAATGTTCTCATCTTGAGCACGCGCAGGAAGAACGACCCCGTCAAGCAGCCGATGGTACGGAAGATGAAGTACAGCGAGATGGAAAAAGCAGCATCGTTCAGGGTCATGCCCAGGCGCTCCATGAGAATCTTGGGGGCGGTGGTGTTGGTGCCCACATCGATACCCACGTGGCACATGATGCC